>CALWYN010000048.1 GCA_944385755.1 uncultured Oscillospiraceae bacterium | reverse complement strand
CAAGAAGAAGTAAGGAGGGATATGTAATGCCAGCACCTAAGAAAAAGGTCCGCACCCGCCGCAGGGAGCGGAAGAATATAGAGCGCGGGGCCGTGCATATCAGCTCCAGCTTCAACAACACGATGGTGACCGTTACCGACACCAACGGCAACGCCATCTCCTGGGCTTCCGCCGGCGGCATGGGCTTCCGCGGGAGCAAGAAGAGCACCCCCTTCGCCGCCCAGACCGCGGCCGAGACGGCTGCCCGCGCCGCCATGGAGCACGGGCTCAAGACCGTCGAGGTCTTTGTCAAGGGCCCGGGCTCGGGGCGTGAGGCCGCCATCAGGGCTCTCCAGACCGCCGGTCTGGAGGTAACTATGATCAAGGACGTCACCCCCATCCCGCACAACGGCTGCCGCCCGCCTAAGCGCCGCCGCGTGTAAGTGAAGGAGGAAACGTAAAATGGCAAAGAATATGCAGCCCATAGCCAAACGCTGCCGCGCCCTGGGCATCTCCCCGGCCTCCATGGGCTATTACAAGAAGAACACCGAGATGCGCAAGCCCGGCGGGCAGATGCGCAAGAAGAAGAGCGAGTACGCCACCCAGCTCCAGGAGAAGCAGAAGGTCAAGTTCGTCTACGGCATAATGGAGAAGCAGTTCCACTCCTATTATGAGAAGGCCGCGCGCATGCCCGGCAAGACCGGCGACAACCTCCTCGTGCTGATAGAGCGCCGTCTCGACAACGTCGTGTTCCGCCTCGGCTTCGCCGCCACCCGCCGCGAGGCCCGCCAGCTCGTGAACCACGGCCACTTCACCGTCAACGGCCGCCGCGTGAACATCCCCAGCTTCCAGGTGAAGCCGGGCATGGTCATCGCCCCGAAGGAGTCCAGCCGCAACCTTGAGAAGATCAAGGCCAACGTCGAGGCCAACTCTTTCCGCCAGGCCCCGCGCTGGCTGGAGTACGACGCCGCAAATATGATAGCCAAGGTCGTCGCGGTGCCTACCCGCGAGGACATAGACATGCCGATAGAGGAGCACCTCATCGTCGAGCTCTATTCCAAGTAAACGGCAAACCCTCAATTGGTAAGCTGGAAACCACGCGCCTCATTCGGCGCCACGAAAAAAAAGGAGGGTTAGTTCGCACATGATTGAAATAGAAAAGCCGCGCATTGAATGCATCGAGACCCCGGCGGACGATTCCTACGGCAAGTATGTCATTGAACCGCTGGAGCGCGGCTACGGCACGACTTTGGGCAACTCTCTTCGCCGCGTCCTGCTGTCCTCTCTGCCCGGAACGGCAGTCACGTCCATCAGGATTTCCGGCATACAGCATGAATTTTCCACGATCCCCGGCGTTAAGGAGGACGTGACCGAGATCGTCCTCAATGTGAAGCGCATAATCGCCAGGCTGCACAGCGACGAGCCCAAGACGGTCTATATCGAGGCCGCGGGCGAGGGCGAGGTGACCGCCGGGGACATCAAGGCGGACGCAGAGGTGGAGATACTGAACCCCGAGCTGCACATAGCTACCCTGGGGCCGGACGCCTCACTCTCCATGGAGCTCGTATTTGACCACGGCAGGGGATATGTCCCGGCGGACAAGAACAAGGGGCCGCAGCAGATAATCGGCACCATCCCCGTGGACTCCATCTACACCCCTGTGCTCAAGGTCAACGATGCGGTGGAAAACACCCGTGTCGGCAACCAGACAGACTTCGACAAGCTGACCATAGAGGTCTGGACGGACAAGACCATCTCCCCGCGCGACGCGATAAGCCTCGGCGCGAAGATCCTGGTCGACCACTTCACGCTGTTCACCGACCTGTCGGACGCCATAGGCAACCGCTCTACCGTGGTCGAGAAGGTCGAGACACAGCGCGACAAGGTGCTGGAGATGACTATCGAGGAGCTCGATTTGTCGGTCCGCAGCTTCAACTGCCTCAAACGCGCCAATATAAACACCGTCGAGGACCTGATAAGCAAGACCGAAGACGAGATGATAAAGGTCCGGAATCTTGGCCGCAAGTCCCTGGAGGAGGTCGAGCACAAGCTCGCCATGATGGGCTTGAGCCTGGCCAGCGACGACAACCAGTAAGGAGGAAAACCCAATGCCCGGTACAAGAAAGCTCGGCAAGGCTACCGACGCGCGCATGGCCATGCTCCGCCAGCAGGTTACCGACCTGCTCGACCGCGGCCGCATGGAGACCACCTTCACCCGTGCGAAGGAGATACAGTCTCTCGCCGAGAAGATGATAACGCTCGGCAAGCAGAAGGACATGGCGGCCTACCGCCAGGCCCTCAGCTTCATAACCCGCGAGGACGTGGCGCACAAGGTCTTTAACGAGACCGCCGCCAAGTACGCCGACCGCAACGGCGGCTACACCCGCGTCACCCGCATCGGCCCCCGCCGCGGCGACGCCGCCGAGATGGCCGTCATAGAGCTCGTGTGAGCGTATAAGGATGAGAGAGCCCGCGCTGCATTGGACAACGCGGGCTCTTTATTTGTTGCGCCGGGCCGGGATTTCTGATAGAATTATAAAACTGACAGCCTGGAGGGGACGGCCGTGAAGCTGAAAAAATATATTCCCCTTATAATAATGGCCTGCCTGGTGCTGGGAGCGGCCGCGTTTTTGCTCCTGCACGGGAGCATAAGCGTGGAGGAGCTGCTGGCCTGGTCGCCGGAGAACGCCTGGCTTGCGGCGCTCGTGGCCCTGCTGGCCTATGCGCTCAAGAGCCAGACCGTGGTGATACCATATGCGCTGATAGCCACCGCCGTGGGCCTGGTATTCGACTTGCCGGCGGCCCTGCTGGTGAACGCCGCCGGCTCCGTGATATGCATCTCCGTGCCGTATTTCACCGGCAGGAGCTCGGACGGCCTGCTGGTGGACGGCCTCCTGGAGAGGCACCCGCGCCTCGGTGAGGTGTATGAGGCGAACAGGGACCACCTCTTCCTCGTCTCGCTGGTGCTGAGAGTCACGAATCTCTCGAACGACCTGCTGGGGCTGTTTTTCGGCTCACTCAGGATGAGCTACGCGGAATACCTGCTGAGCAGCTTTATCGGCATACTGCCGGCCATGGTCCTGTATACCGTTCTCGGCAACGACCTGGACCAGCTTTCGCCGCCGGTGCTGATATGCCTGGGGGTGGACATCTGCTGCATCGCCGCCTCCTGGCTCGTCCTGAGGCGCAGAAAGAGAAAGGAGAGGGAAAGTGAAAACTGACAGGAAAACCCGCAGGGAGCTCCGGCGGGAGAGGCGCGCGCGGCGCAAGGAGGCGCGGCGGGGCGCCCTCCGCCGAAAAATGCGAGAGGAGCCGGGCGCTTTCTGGACCTATGTCATCCTCCGCACCATTGTGATACTCATCCTGATACGCAGTTTGATGCTGGGGGAGTTCGAGAGCTCGGTAGTCTGCCTGTTTGTGCTGTTCATATATTTTCTGCCGCAGTTCGTGGAGGAGAAGCTGAACATAGAGATCCCGTCCGTGCTGGAAATCGTCATCTTCGTATTTGTGTTCGCGGCCGAGATTCTGGGCGAGATGCAGAGCTACTTCATCAAATACGCCTACTGGGACACCATACTACACACGACATCCGGCTTCCTGTTCGCGGCGGTGGGTTTTTCCCTGGTGAACCTGCTGAACCGCAGCGAGAATGTAAAGGTGCAGCTCTCGCCCGTCTATCTGGCGCTGACGGCCTTCTGCTTTTCGATGACAATCGGCGTGCTCTGGGAGTTCTTCGAGTTCGCGGCGGACAGGCTGCTGCTGTTGGACATGCAGAAGGACACGGTGCTCCAGCAGATATCCACCGTGGAGCTGGATGCGACCCGCAGCAATATACCCATAGTCGTCAGCGGAATCCAGGACACCATATTGGTCCTCGAAAACGGGGAGCAGTACCCGCTGGGGCTGGGCGGCTATCTGGACATCGGGATATACGACACCATGGGGGACTTCTTCGTGAACTTTGTCGGGGCTGTGGTGTTCTCCGTGATAGCCTTCTTTGAGGAGCGCAGCGAAAAGCGCCCGCTGACAACTTCCCTGGCCCTGCGCCGTAGGCGCGAGAAGCGGGCGGGAACCAGCGAGGGCTGAAAATTATTTTCCCAAAGGCCTTGAAAATTGATGCGCTCAGGCGTATCATGTATGTAAATTGACAACGGGGAGTCCGTATTGCCGGGCTGAGAGGGGGCCGCATGGCCCCGACCCTGACCTGATTTGGATAATGCCAACGTAGGGAAATCATGGGGCTGCCGCCGCGGACGTACCGTTTTTTGGCGTTCCGCGGCGGCAGATTTTTTATTGGGGGCTTGTACTATGAGGATAGAGGCTGAAAAACTCCGGCTGTACGCCGTGACAGACAGGGTTCGCGCGCGCAGCAGCGTGGAGCTCCTTGACCAGGTGGCCGCCGCGATAGAGGGCGGGGCCGGCGTGGTCCAGCTGAGGGAGAAAACCCTGCCCTATGCCGAGTTCCTGGCCGAGGCGCGCGAATTCGTGGCCCTCTGCCGCTCCATGGGCGCGGTGAGCATAATAAACGACAGTGTGGAGATAGCAGCAGAGACCGGGGCCGACGGAGTGCATGTGGGCCAGGAGGACATGGCCGCGGCCCGGGCCAGGGAGATACTCGGCCGGGACAAGATAATCGGCGTGTCGGCGCACACCGTGGCGGAGGCCGTGGCGGCGTATGAGATGGGGGCCGACTATCTGGGCACGGGGGCGGCCTTCGCAACTGGCACAAAGGCCGACGCCCGGCCGATAGAGAGGGAGGAGATCAGGGCCATAACCGCGGCGGTGAAAATCCCCGTGGTGGCCATAGGCGGCATCACGCGAGCCAACGTGGCCGGGCTCGCGAGCCTGGGCCTCGCCGGGGCGGCCGGGGCCTCGGCGCTCTTTGCCGAGGAGGATGTGCGCGCGGCAGCCCGGGAGCTGCTGCCGCTCTGCAGGGCCCTCTGAGGCCGTGCCGCCCGGGCGGCACATGACAATTTGAAGCACTGCGCCACGGGCGCACTGCCGCGGCGGATTGGGGGCACCACCTTTCGTCGCGATATAAAACTTTGCTGTCAATGGGAAAGGAGCAGAAAAATGAGAACAGCATTGACCATTGCTGGGAGCGATTCCAGCGGAGGCGCCGGAATACAGGCCGACATCAAGACCATGACCGCCCACGGCGTGTACGCCATGAGCGCCATAACGGCCCTGACGGCCCAGAATACCACCGGCGTCAAGGGTATATTGGAGTCCACGCCCGAATTCCTGGCTCTGCAGCTCGACTGCGTGTTCACGGACATATTTCCGGACGCGGTCAAGACCGGGATGGTCTCCAGTATACCGCTGATTGAGGTCATAGCGGACAAGCTGAGGCAGTACGGCGCGCGGAATATCGTGGTGGACCCCGTCATGGTGGCCACCTCCGGCGACAGGCTCATCAGCGAGGACGCCGTGGACGCGCTCAAAGAGCGGCTGCTGCCGCTGGCGGCGCTGCTCACCCCCAACATCCCCGAGGCGGAGCTGCTCTCCGGCCTGGAGATATCGGACGCCGCCGGCATGGAGCGGGCCGCGGAGGCCATAAGCGAAAAATACGGCTGCGCCGTGCTCTGCAAGGGCGGCCATCAGATAAACGACGCGGACGACCTGCTCTGGCGCGGCGGCGAGGGCCGCTGGTTCCGCGGCAGACGCATCGCCACGGAGAACACGCACGGCACGGGCTGTACACTCTCCAGCGCGATAGCCTCCGAACTGGCGAAGGGACTGAGCATGGACAAGGCCGTGGAGCGGGCCAAGGCCTACATCTCCGGCGCCCTGGGGGCGATGCTGGACCTGGGACACGGCTCGGGGCCCATGGATCACATGTTCGACCTCAGGAGCGGGTTCATAGGGGGTGAGGGCGCATGAAGAAGACCTCGACGTTCCAGAACAGCCTTATCTGGTTCGGCGCCGCCGTGTCCCTTGCGGAGATACTCACCGGCACCTCCTTCGCGCCGCTGGGGATGGCCAGGGGCATCGCTGCCATAGTGCTGGGCCACATAATAGGAGGCGTGCTCTTCTTCTTCGCCGGGCTCATAGGCGGCCGGACCGGCCGCAGCTCCATGGAGACCACCAAGATGAGCTTCGGGCAGAAGGGCGGGCTGCTCTTCGCCTTTTTGAACGTCCTCCAGCTCGTGGGCTGGACGGCCATAATGATATACGACGGCGCCCTGGCCATCGACGGCATCTTCCACGGCCTGCACTGGGTCTGGTGCGTGCTGATAGGCGGGCTTATCATAGTCTGGATACTCGTCGGCCTCGCCAACCTCGGCTGGATAAACAAGGTGTCCATGTCCGCGCTGCTGATACTCTCCGTGGTGCTCTGCTATGTCATCTTCTCCGGCAATTCGCCCTCTGCCGCCGCCGCGGGGGAGGCCATGACCTTCGGCGCGGCCGTGGAGCTGGCCGTGGCGATGCCCCTGAGCTGGCTCCCACTGGTCAGCGACTACACGCGCGAGGCGGAAAAGCCCTTCGCCGCCACCGTCGCCAGCACAGTCACCTACAGCCTCGTGAGCTGCTGGATGTACATCATCGGCATGGGCGCCGCCATATACACGGGCGAGAGCGACATAGCCCAGGTGATGGTCAAGGCCGGGCTCGGCATAGCCGCCCTGATAATCCTGGTCCTCTCCACCGTCACCACGGCCTTCCTCGACGCCTGGAGCGCGGGCATCTCCTGCGAGTCGCTGTCGAAGAAGCTGAACGGCAAGTGGATTGCCGTGGGCGTGACGGCGCTGGGCATAGTGGCGTCGATATTCTTCCCCATGGACGATATCACCGGCTTCCTCTACCTGATAGGCTCGGTGTTCGCGCCCATGATAGCCATACTCATAACGGACTTTTTCATACTCAAAAAGGACAGCTTTGAGCAGTCCTTCAACTGGATGAACCTCGGGGTCTGGCTCCTGGGTTTCATAATCTACCGCTATTTCATGACGGTGGACATACCTCTGGGCTATACCCTCGGCGACATACTCGCCACCATGCTGCTCTGCCTGTCGGCGAACTGGATAAAAAAGGAGTTCCGGAAAAAATGAGGCCCGGACACAAAAACAGACGGCGGATATCCGCCGTCTGTTTTGCCATGTATAGGCATAAAGAGCCTGAAATATGCCCCTTCCCCGCCGTAAGTGCGGCAGAGGGAGGAGATGAGCGGAAACTTTCTGCGCGGCCGTGCATGAGGTGCGGCGCGCGGCTGCGTGTGAAATTTGCCGCCCTCAGCCGTTCACGAGGTGCTCGCCTATCTTGTATACGTCGCCGGCGCCCACCGTGAGTATGATGTCCCCCGGCCGGGCCGTGGCGCGCAGGCTCTTTTCAATCTCGCTGAAACTGGGATAGAAGAGGCTGCCCTCTATCTGGGCCGCGAGGTCGGCGGAGGAGATGCCCAGGGTGTTGACCTCGCGCGCGGCGTAAATCTCGGCCAGGTAGGTCACATCCGGACGCCGGAGCTGGTCGATGAAGTCGTCGAAGAGCGCGGCCGTCCTGGTGTAGGTGTGGGGCTGGAAGATAAGCACGGTGCGGTTATAGCCCAGGGGCTCCACCGCGTCCAGCAGGGCCTTCAGCTCCTGGGGGTGGTGAGCGTAGTCGTCGTAGATGTCCGCGCCGTTGAACTTGCCCTTGAACTCAAACCGCCGGCCGGCCCCGGTGAAGCCCGCGAGGCCGTACTTCACGGCGTTGGGGCGCACGCCGAGGCAGAGACATGCCGCCGTGGCGGCCAGGGCGTTCTTAACGTTGTGCAGGCCGGGGACATGCAGCGTGACGCTGGTAAACAGCCGCCCGTGATAATATATGTCAAAGGTGCTCGCGGCGCCGGAACGGCGGATGTTGCGCGCGTAGACGTCCGCCCGGTCGCTGAGCCCGAAGGTGAACAGCTCCCGCCCCAGGGGCTCCAGGGCGTCCATGGTGTTGCGGTCGTCCATGTTCGCCACTATCCTGCCGTTGGGCGGCACTTTGGAGGCGAATTCGCGGAAGGAACGCTTCACGTCGTCCAGGTTGGAGAAATAGTCCAGATGGTCGGCGTCCACGTCCAGTATGACGGCCACCGTGGGGTGGAAGGCCAGAAAGCTGTCGTGGTACTCGCAGCTCTCGAGGATTATGGTGTCGCCGCCGCCGACGCGGTGCCCCGCGTGCAGCAGCGGCAGGGTGCCGCCTATCATGACGGTGGGGTCGCGCTCGGCCGCCATCAATATGTGGGTGCACATGCTGGTCGTCGTGGTCTTGCCGTGCGTGCCGGCTATGCAGAGGGCGTTGTCATAGTCGCGCATTATGGCGCCCCAGGCCTGGGCCCGTTCAAATACCGGCACCCCGCGCGCCCGCGCCTCAACTATCTCCGGATTCGAGTCGCCGACGGCGGCCGTGCGTACGACGAACTGTATGTCGGGGGCCACGTTCATGGCCGAATGGCCTATCTTTACATCTATGCCGAGGGCGCGCAGATGCTGGGTCTTTTCGCTCTCGGACATGTCGGAGCCGTCTATGACCAGCCCCATGCCGGCGAGCACCTCGGCCAGCGGCGCCATGGACACCCCGCCTATGCCGACAAGATGCCCCCTTTTCCCGGGTTTTAAATATTGTTCAAAATTTGGCATATTTCCACCTGAATATTGCTTTTTTGCGCTCTTGCGGATTTTTGCGCGGCGCATTATAATAACCTAGTTATGGCGATAAACCTATCGCTACCGCATTATAATACATTATGGCGAACATTACAAGAAATAAAACGGGGAGGCGAGGAAAACTGCCGCCGGAATATGCTCTCTTTGTGCTGAGAAAGCTGAAAAAGGCCGGGTTTGAGGCGTATTTCGCCGGCGGATGTGTGCGCGATACGGTCCTGGGCCACAGGCCGCACGACTGGGACGCGGCCACGTCCGCGCCGCCGGAGGCCGTTCTGGGCCTGTTCCGCCGCACTGTGCCGACGGGGATAAGGCACGGCACCGTCACCGTGCTGAGCGGCGGCATGGCCGTTGAGGTGACATCCTTCCGCTCCGAGGGGGCGTACAGCGACCATAGGCGCCCGGACAGCGTGGACTTCAACTGCGGGCTGGAGGCCGACCTGGCGCGGCGTGACTTCACCATGAACGCCATGGCCATGTCGGAGGACGGGGGGATAACGGACCCTTTCGGCGGCCGGGAGGACATGGGCAGGGGGCTAATAAGATGCGTGGGGGAGCCCCGGAGGAGGTTTTCCGAGGACGCGCTGAGGATGCTCCGCGCGCTGCGCTTCTCCGCCCAGCTGGGCTTTGAGCTGGAGCGGGAGACGCGGGAGGCCATCGAAGAGTGCACGCCGCTGGCCGCCGCCCTCTCCGCCGAGCGGGTCAGGGACGAGTTTGAGAAGACCCTGTATTCCCCCAGGCCCGAGCTGGCCTGGAGGTTGCTCTCGAGCGGGCTGATGGACGCCTACGCCCACGCCTCCGGCCCGGCGCCCGCCCTCTCCTCCCTGCCGCGGTATGCCAGGCTGGCGCATGTCTGCCATGAGCTGGCGAGGCGCGGGGACATAGACTCCGCCGGGGAGTTCCTCAGGCGGCTGCGCTTCGACCGCCGGACAGTGCGGACCGCCGCGGCCGCCGCGGAGGTCCTGGCCTCCGGCAGCCGGGACTTCAAACGGCTGCTGCGCGATTACGGGCCGGACGCCGTGCTGGCCGCCTGGCCGCGCAGCAGGGAGCTGAGGCGGGTGCTGGCCTCCGGCGAGTGCTGGCGCGCCGCGGATCTGGCGCTGGGCGGAGACGAACTGCGGAGGCTGGGGTACTCCGGCCGCGAGCTGGGACAGGCGCTCTCGCTGCTGCTTGAACACGTCATCGACCACCCGGAGGACAACCGCGCGGGTGTATTATGTAAACTTATCACAGAGAAGAGGGAGAGATATGGCAAAAACGCTGGAGACGCTGAGGGCTGAGTGCCTCGAGTGCCGGCGCTGCGCTCTGTGCGAGACGAGGCACAACGTGGTGTTTGGCGCGGGACCGGACGACGCCGAGGTGATGTTCATCGGCGAGGGCCCGGGTGAGCAGGAGGACCTGCAGGGCCAGCCCTTTGTGGGCAGGGCGGGAAAGTTCCTGGACGACATGCTCGAGCTCATAGAGCTGGACCGCTCGCGCGTCTACATCGGCAACATGGTAAAGTGCCGCCCGCCGCGCAACCGGGACCCGCTGGATATTGAGCAGAGGGCCTGCGCCGTGTGGCTCCAGGGCCAGCTTGAGCTGATTAACCCCAGGATAATCGTGTGCCTGGGGCGCATCGCGGCAATGAGGTTCATACGCGACGACTTCAAGATAACACGCGAGCACGGGCAGTGGTTCGACATGGACGGGAGGCGCGTCATGGCCCTCTATCACCCCGCCGCGCTGCTGCGCGACCCGGGAAAGCGCCCGGAGACCTTTGAGGACCTGCGGCGGCTGCAGGCGGAGATAAGGGCAATCTGCACTCACACTTATTGAAAGGCTGTTTTATTGTATGATAGACTTCCACCGCGTGACAATCGCGGATAAAGCCTGGGTGGACGGCTTTGTGCGCAGCGAGAACTCGCGCTCGGCCGACTTCAACTTCGGAAACATCTATATGTGGGACGGCGCGTACCACCAGCTCCTCTCCAGCGTGGAGGGGAGGCTGCTGACCAAGCTGAAATGGGCCCAGCAGCCCTTCTTCGCCTTTCCCATCGGCAGCGGGGACCTGAGGCCGGCCGTGGACGCGCTGACAGAGTTTACCCGCTCGCGCGGCTACCCCCTGGCCATACGCGGCATAACCGAGGAGAACCGGGAGCTGCTGGAGAGCTGCTATCCGGGGCGCTTCACCTTCACTCCGGACAGGGACAACTTCGACTATCTGTACCTGGCCGAAAAGCTCTCCACCATGGGCGGAAAGAAGCTCCACGGCAAGCGCAACTTCTGCAACAGGTTCGAAAAGAGCCACGACTGGGAGTTCAGGCGGCTGACGCACGAGCTGATGCCGGTGTGCATGGAGATGCTCGGGCAGTGGCAGGGCGAGTTTGAGGTCCCGCCGGACGGCCTCGAGGACGAGCACGGCGCCATAATCAGGGCCTTTATGCGCTATGACGCGCTGGGGCTCGAGGGAGGGGTGCTCTTCGCCGAGGGGAGGGCCGTGGGCTTCACCATGGGAGAGGTGATATCCTCGGACACCTTCGACGTCCACTTTGAGAAGGCCTTCGCCTCCATACCGGGGGCCTATCCGATGGTCTGCCGGGAGTTCACAAGGCAGATACTGTCCGACCACCCCAATATCGTGTACCTCAACCGCGAGGACGACATGGGCCAGGAGAACCTCAGAGAGGCCAAGCTGGAGTACTATCCCGAGATACTGCTGGCCAAATACACGGCCGTGGAGGCGCGAAATGGTTGAGACACGCATATCCCGACGCCCCGATATCCCGGCGCTCTCCGCCCTCTGGCGGGAGGTGTTCGGGGACACGGAGGAGCTGACGGGGGCATTTTTCAGACTGCTCTGGCGGGAGGACCGCTGCAGGGTGGCGGAGAGGGATGGGCGGATAGTCTCCATGGGCTTCTGCCTCCCGGGCGCCGAGGCCCGGGGGCTGAAATGCTCGTATATCTACGCCATGGCCACCGCGGACGGCGCGCGGGGCGGGGGCCTGGCCGCCGCCGTCGGGCGCGCGCTGGTGTCGGACGCCTTTACGGGTGGGGCCGACATAGTGGCCACCCTCCCGGCGGAGGAGAGCCTCTGCGGCTGGTACGCCTCGCGCCTCGGCATGGCCCCCCTGTTCAGAAAAGGCGGTCCCGGCGTGGAATTCCCGGCCGGCTGGCACGAGTTCTCGCGCCTCTGCGGCGCGCATGACCCGGACACCCCCGCGCGGCTCTGGGCGGTTGCCCGCCCGGGTGTGGAGACCGGCGGACTGGAGGAGCTGGGCTGGGAGTGCTGCTTCGACTGAGGGCGCGGCGCGCCCCGGCACTTGACAAATCCGGCGCGCGGTGAGATAATACGGACGACAAAACAGGGGAGCTGTGAGGCTGAGAGGAAGCGTGAGCTTCGACCCTAGACCTGATTCGGGTAATGCCGGCGTAGGGAGTAGACGACAGATCCAGGGCTCCCCTGCCGGGGAGCCCTTTCGCTTTCCTGTTTGAACTCACCGGGAGGAGGTGCGCGGCAAGATACAATCAGGCGCTCGGGAATTTTTGCCCGTGCCGGACGGAGGGGGAGCGCCCTGCGTCCGGGCCGAATATGCAGCGATGGGAAGCCGTGTTCCGGCGTGAGAGGAGGCCAGTGAGCCTCGACCGACAGGCCTGGCGGCAGCTCTGCGCCGCCCGCGGGCGACGCTGCATTGCGCCCATTGCCCGCGTACATCTTATTCAGGGAGTGAATCTCATGCGTCGTTCTTACTCAATTGTCATCAGGAAACTGGCCCTCTCGGCCATGTTCATCGCCCTCGCCGTCGTGGGCAGCGCGTTCATCCAGTTCCCCGTGTTCGGTAGCCAGTGCTCCCCCACGCAGCACATGGTCAACGTGCTCTGCGCCGTATTTCTGGGCCCGGGCTGGGGTGTCGGCGTGGCCTTCGGCGCCAGCCTCATCCGCAACCTGCTCAGCCTCGGCAGCCTCATGGCCTTCCCGGGCAGCATGATAGGCGCGCTCTGCTGCGGCCTGGCGTACAGGGCCCTTAAAAACAGGAACGAATCCGCCGCCATCGCGGTCACCCTGGTGGCCGAGAGCCTCGGCACCGGCGTGCTCGGCGGGCTGTGCGCCTACCCGGTCGCCACGCTCTTCATGAATGTGGACGCTGCCAGCATAGCCGTCACGGCGTACATCATCCCCTTCCTCATCTCCACCGTTGTCGGCTCCATCATCGCCGGCGTGCTCGTCTTTGCGCTCAAGGCCGGCGGGGCGCTCGGCAGGATGCAGAGGACGCTGGACTCCGGCGCCAGAAAACATGCCTGATTTTGCACGTCTCTCGGAGGTGCGGCGCAAAAGGCCGCTCATCCACTGCATATCGAACATAGTCACGGCCAACGACTGCGCCAATGTGGTGCTGGCGGCCGGCGCCAGCCCGATGATGGCCCAGGCCGCCGAGGAGATGGAGGAGATCTCCTCCGCCAGCGACGCCGAGGTGCTGAACACCGGGACGCCGGACGCGGATAAATTCGACGCCTGCCTCATCTGCGGCCGCGCGTCGGCCGCGGCCGGGCGGCCCGTCGTCCTGGACCCCGTGGGCGTGGGCGCGAGCGAATGGCGCCTGGGCTGGGTGCGGGGGCTGCTCGAGTCCTTCACCCCGGGGATAGTGCGCGTCAATCTGGCCGAGGCCAGGGCGCTGCTGAGCCTCTCGGGGCGCGAACAGGGCGTGGACAGCCCCGCGGCCTCCTCCAGGGCCGAGAGGGCCGGCACCGCGTGCGCCCTGGCGGACGCCCTGGGCTGCGCCGTGCTGCTGAGCGGGCCGGAGGACATAGCCGCCGCGCCGGGCGGCGGTGCACTGGCAATGCCGGGCGGGAGCGGGCTCATGTCCTGTGTCACGGGCACGGGTTGCATGCTCTCGGCCCTCTGCGGGGTCTTTGCCGCCGTGGAGCGGGACATGACCTCGGCCGCGGCCCTGGCCTCCGCCTTCTGGAAGCTCTGCGCGAGCAAGGCGGAGGAGAACTCCGCCGCTCGCGGACCCGGCGCCTTCCGCTCCGCGCTGATGGACGCGGCCTGGGCCCTGAGCGCGGAGGAGTTTTCCTCGCAGGCCAGAATAGAGACAATTTGAGGTGCGCCCGGCGGCCTGGAGGGCCCTCCAGGCCGCCGAAAAAGGCTATGCCTTTTTCATTGGATAGACTGCAGCCACTGCGGCGCACTCACTGTCCGCTCTCAGCGGACGGCCAGCGCGTTTTGGGGCCGGGAGGTGTTTGTCCACGTACACGCCGCGGCCGAAAACTGTTTTTGATCTCCCCGCGCCCGCTGGCGCGAACTTAAATAAAGCTCTCCCGACACGCTGAGGGCCCGCCAGATGGCGGGCCCGGTTTTGTTTTGTCGTGCGGGGGCGCGGCAAAGGTACGAAACACGCCCTTTCCCCGCCGCGCGCAGTGCGGGCGGAAACGATGTGCAAAGGTTCCGGCGCGGCCGCGGCGCGCCGGATCTGGCAGAGGTCTGCTGCCGCGCAGAGTTTCACGCCGCTGGGCTTGAAAAACCTAATTATCTACAGCGGGCTCCGACAGAATTTACATAAGAATTAAAACTATAATTTATGTAAACTTATGTGCGGAGGAAAACAAATGGCAGACAGGGGCAAGACACTGTGGGGGGACCTCCCCGAAAAGGAGGACGGTTCCCGGGAGACCATGAGGACACTGGGCGTGGCGGGCGCGCAGTTCCTGATTGGGTTTCTCATGTCGGCGGGGCGATTTTCGGGCACGATGGCCCCCTTTGGGGTGGCCGCCGTGGCCCAGGCGGGGACCGGGCTGAACGGTCTGGCGACTCTGGCGGGAGCCTGCCTGGGCTATCTGGCGACCGGGGGGCTGGACTGGGGCATAAGATATGCCGCGGCCTGCGTGCTGGCCTTCACTCTCAGCTTTATTATCGGGGACTCCCGGGGGAGCACTTCCCCGTGGATGATGCCGGCCTCGGCCTTCGCCGTGACCGCGGCCACGGGGGCACTGGGCCGCCTGGCCGGCGGGCTGGGGAACGCCGAGGTGGCGGCAGAGGTGCTGGTGGAGGCCCTGCTGGCCGGGGGCGCGGCCTACTTCTTCAAAGAGGCGCTCACGCCCGGGGAGAGGCAGACCGAGTCCTCCGAGAAGCGGCACGACGCGGCGGTGACGGTGCTGGCGGCCTGCGCGCTAATGGCCGTGTCGCGCGTACATATCGCGGGAGCGGTGTCGCTGGGGCGGGTGCTCTCGCTGCTGCTGGTGATGACCTCGGCGCTCAAGGGCGGCTGCATGGCGGGGGCGGCGTCCGGCACGGCCTTCGGACTGGCCATGGACGCGGCGTCCGGCTCCGAGCCGTTTTTCGCCATGGCCTACGCCTTCGCCGGGCTGGTGTCCGGCGTGTTCGCCCGGTACGGGAGGCTGGTGTTCCTGCTGTCGTTCATACTGGCCGACGCGCTCTGCGCCGCCTGCTGCTGGCGCTGGCAGCAGAATGTGAACGCGATGTTCGAGGTGTTTTCCGCCTCGGTGGTGTTCATGCTCATACCGCCGGCGGCGCTCGCGAGGCTCGGGGCGCTTATACAGCCCATGGCGGCCGGGATGGGCGAGAGCGGCCTCAGGCGCTATGCCGCCAGACGGGTGGAGGGCATCGCCCGGGCGTACGGGGATGTCTGCGAGGTGGTGCGGCGCAACACCGGGGAGACCAACGACAACGACATCGCCCGCATTTTCGACCGCGCGGCCGACGCCGCCTGCGTGAAATGCAAGAAGCGGGACGAGTGCTGGACCCGGGGCTACATGGAGACTCTGGACGCGCTCAACACGGCCACACAGGCCATGACGGCGCGGGGGAGGCTGGAGAGCGAGGACATCCCTGAGTGGTTCCGAAAGCGGTGCACGGGCCTGCCGGCCTTCATAGCGGCGGTGAACGGCGAGCTGAGGGCCGCCGCCTTCCGCCGCCAGTACCGGAGCCGGCTGGCCGAGAACAGGGCCGCCGCCTGGGCGCAGTACGAGGATTTTGCGGAGATTCTGGCCGGGGTGGCGCGCGAGATAGGCAGTGTGAACGGGGCGGACCCGCTGGCGGAGCGGAGGCTGATGCGCTATCTGCGCTCGCTGGACATCGAGGCGGACGCCGCGGTGTTCCGAGACGGCGGCGGGAGGCTGAGGGCTGTGATAGAGTCCGGCGCTCTGCAGGCCCTGACGAAGGACCCGGCGTATCTGGACAAGCTCTCCGCGGTGCTGGGCGTGAGGCTCTGCAGGCCCAACAGCCCGGCGGAGGGGCGCATGGTGCTGCTCGAGGCGGAGCCCCTGGCGGTCTCCGTGGGGATAGCCGCCATGAAAAAGCGCGGCGAGAGCGTCTCCGGCGACAAGGGGACGTATTGCAAAGCGGGCGCGGGGGGGCTGTGCGTCATACTGTCCGACGGCATGGGCGCCGGGAGCGAGGCCGCGGCGGAGAGCGATGAGGCGGTGGCCATACTCGAGCGTTTCCTGCGCTCCGGCGTGGACCCGGCGGCGGCAATGAAGATACTCAACTCCGTGCTGCTGCTGAAAAACGGCGACGAATGGGGCTTTGCCACGGTGGATCTGATGTGCGTGGATCTGTTCTCGGGCGAGACCTGCTTCTACAAGTACGGGGCGGCGCCGTCCTATGTCAGGACGGGCAAGGCGGTGAAGCGCATAGCCGGCGAGAGCCTGGCGGCGGGGCTGATAGGCGAGGGGGCCTCCCCGGATACGGTCAGGATGCGTCTGAAGCCGGGCAGCCTGGCGCTGGTGGCCTCCGACGGCGTGGTGCCGGGGCCGGACGACGGCTGGCTGCGGGAGCTCATGCGCGCCTCGGACGAGAAGGACGTCAAGGCATTGGCGCGCGAGGTGCTGAGAAAGGCCTCGGACCTCTACGGCAACGGGGACGACATGACGGTCCTCGCCGTGCGCGTGGAAGCGCGCGCATGAGGGCGCGGCCGGGGAGCGCGGGGCTGATAAAGGGGGTCTCGCGCCGGGTGATAGTTGTCCGTGAGCCGGGTGCGGAGCTGTTCGAGGAGGCGATTTTCATCGTCAGGGAGGACTGCCTGCGCGGCGCCGGAGTGAGCACGGAGGAGGTGATGCGCCAGGCGCGAAGGGCGGCCGGGGAGTACATGAGGCAGCGCGGCCTGCCCCAGCGCACAGGCTGGAAAATAGGCGTCGCGGCGGCCGTGCTGCTGGCCGCGGCGGCGGCCGCGGTGGTGATAATGGCCGTGATATGATGCGAGTGCCCCGCCTTCCGGCGGGGCACTTTTGCACGCTGTGCACAGCTGCCGTCAAATCTGCATCTGGCGCACCATCTCCTTGCGCAGCCGGTTGATTATGCGCTTTTCAAGGCGGCTTATGTAGCTCTGGGAGATGCCGAGGAGGTCGGGGGCCTCCTTCTGCGTGTACTCGGTGCCGTTTATGAAGCCGAAGCGCATGAGGATTATCTGTTTTTCGCGCTCGGAGAGGCAGTCTATCGCGGCCATGAGCATCTCGCGGTCGGCGTCGTCCTCCAGCGGGCGTATCACCTCGTCCTCGTCCGTGCCCAGTATGTCGGAGAGCAGCAGCTCGTTGCCGTCCCAGTCGGTGTTGAGGGGCTCATCTATGCTTATCTCGCCGCGCTGTGAGCTGTTCTTGCGCAGGAACATGAGGATCTCGTTCTCGATGCAGCGCGAGGCGTAGGTGGCCAGCTTTATCTTTTTTGAGGACTTGAAGGTGTTCACGGCCTTGATGAGGCCTATGGCGCCTATGGAGATGAGGTCCTCCAGGTTGATGCCGGTGTTCTCAAAGCGGCGGGCGATATAGACGACCAGGCGCAGGTTGTGCTCGATGAGGAGCTGTTTTGCGGCCGTGTCTCCGGCCTCCAGCGCGGCGATAGCGCGCTCCTCCTCCGGGCGGGGAAGAGGGGGCGGGAGCGTGTCGCTGCCGCCTATGTAGTGTATCTCCGGGGGGAGCACGCCGAATTTGGCCAGCGCGCGCTCGAGCGAGAGGCGGAATCGGAGGAAAAACATAGCTTTCATGATGACTTCCTTTCTATAAAATCGCGTTATAGCCGCCGTCGCCCCCGAGGCTGCCGGGCGCGACGGCTATGAGGACGGACAGTCTCTCCCCGCTGTCCGACAGGACCGAATCCGGCCGTATGGCGGCGAGCATGCCGTGCGGCGAGCCCAGGGAGGAATAGGGCACGAGCGTGACGCGGCCGGCAAAACCGGGGAGGGCCGAGAGGGCCTGGCAGAGCCCGGCGGGGTCGTCCAGCGGCAGCGGCGCCGGTCCGCCGGGAGGGAAGAGCGGCGCCAGGGCCGCGGCCTCCGCCACGGCTACCGGACGGCCGCTGGCGGGGTCGGAGAGGGCGTTGCCCGTGTCGCGCAGCGCCCGGAGGCGCGCCTCCCTGCCTGCGAGGGAGACCGTGAGCGGCACGACCTCGCGCTCCGCGCGGCGGCCAAGGCGGCGGAACACGAGGCTGACCGCCGCGTAGCAGACGGCAAAGGAGATGACGAGGACGCGCGGCGACACCGGGACGTAGAACGGCCCGGAGACCGCCGTTCCCGAGATGAGAGAGAAGGCGAACACCGCGCCCCCGAAGGCGGCGGAGACGCCCAGAAAGACGACGAAGCAGCGCAGCAGATGCGTCTCGCCGCCGTAGGCGGCGACCGCCATGAGCGCGGCCGCCGCCAGCTTTACCGCGCCGCTGGAGAGAAAACCCATCCCGGGCAGCACGCAGCCCACGGCGTACAGCCCGCCGAGCGCGGCCGCCAGGAGGAAGCGCCGCCTTCTGAGCTCCGCGCCCGCCACCCTGGCCGAGCAGAGCAGCAGGAAGTAGTCTATCGCCATATTCAGGGCAAAGAGGCTGTCTGCATATATCATGAGGAGATGATACACCCATGTCCGGCGCGGATGTTGTCAGACGGGAGGGGCGCCGCCCGGGGCATTGGGGGACGATAAAGGCCCCTACGCCCAAGCCGCGCGCCGGACAGGCCCGGGGCTGGCCGGAGGACGATGCGGGCTTCCCGGAAGGGGCTCAGCGCCTGCATGTGCCGGCGGAGAAAAGGCCGGGAGGCAAACAGCTTCCATCAGGTCATTTACAAGAGAGGGGAAGTTGTGGTAGAATACACCGATGTGGGATTTTTCTTCGGAGGTATCGGCCGGATGAACTGGTTTTGGTTTGCAATCATCGCGCTGCTCTGCTGGAGCGGATCGGACTTCTTCTCCAAGCTGGGCTGCGTGGACTCGCGGGACAGGTATTCGCACCTGAAGATGGTTATAGCCGTCGGGGCCGTCATGGGCCTGCACGCGGCCTATGAGGTGTTCATAGGCGGCACGGAGATATCGTGGCAGGTGATATGGACCTATCTGCCCGTCTCCCTGCTGTACATCCTGTCGATGGCGATGGGCTATGTGGGGCTGAGATATATTGAGCTCTCGATCTCCTCGCCAATCTGCAACAGCTCCGGCACGCTGGTGGCGGTGGCCACCATAATCGTGAGCGGCGTCGCCGGCATGAACGGCTGGCAGCTCGCCGCCATAGCGTTGGTCTGCTGCGGCGTAATTGGCCTGGGCGTGGCCGAGATGACCGAGGACGAGGAGCTGCGCCGGGCGAGGCAGGCAAAGGGGAAGTGGCAGTACGCCAAAAACTGGCGCGCGCTGCTCCTGCCGGCGGCCTACTGCGTGCTGGACGCGGCCGGCACCTTCGCGGACTCGCTGGTGCTGGAGACGCTCGACGAGGACAGCGCGAATGTGGCGTATGAGCTGACATTCCTGGCGGCGGGCGTGTTCTGCCTGGCGTTTTTGCTCGCGAAGCGCCAGCGTTTCACGCTGAGGGCCGAGGTGCCGAAGTACACGGGGGCGATATTTGAGACGGCGGGGCAGTTCGCCTATATCTACGCCCTGGCGGACAAGGAGCACGTGGCCATGAGCGCGCCGATAATCTCCGCCTACTGCGCGGCGAGCGTGCTCTGGAGCCGCCTGTTCCTGAAGGAGCGGCTGAGCTGGAAGCACTATCTGGCCATATTCGTGACCGTGGTGGGCATCGTCATAATGGGAGTTTTCGACGCCTGAGAAAATTTACAATTGCCCACTTTTAATATGTGGCCGATTATATTAAAATCTTAAAGGGGTGTGCCCAATGGAGGAAAAGCCGAAATATAAGCGAGTGCTGCTGAAGATAAGCGGCGAGGCGCTGGCGGGAGAGCGGCACAGCGGGCTGGATTTCAAGGTCATCTCCGAGGTCAGCCGGGCGGTGGGCCGGTGCGTCGGGCTGGGTGTCCAGGTCGGCGTGGTGATAGGCGGCGGCAACTTCTGGCGCGGCGTCAAAGACGGCGAGGGCAAGATAGAGCGCACGCGGGCGGACCACATGGGCATGCTCGCCACAGCCATGAACTGCCTGGCGGTGGCCGACGTCATGGGCCAGCAGGGCATAGACGTGCGCGTCCAGACAGCGATAGAGATGCGCACGATTGCCGAGCCGTATATACGCCTCCGGGCCATGCACCACCTGGAGAAGGGCCGCGTGGTGCTCTTCGGCTGCGGGACGGGCAGCCCGTTCTTCTCCACGGACACGGCGGCGGTGCTGCGCGCGGCCGAGATAGGCGCCGACGCGATACTGCTGGCGAAGAATATAGACGGCGTGTACTCGGCGGACCCGAGGACGGACGAGAGCGCCGTCAAATACGACGCGATAACCTATGACGAGGTGCTCCGGCAGCACCTGGCGGTGATGGACTCCACGGCGACGAGCCTGTCCATGGACAACGACATACCCGTCATAGTCTTCGCGCTGAAGGACCCTGAGAACATTGTCCGTGCCGTGATGGGTGAAAAAGTCGGCACGGTGGTTACAAAATAAAGGAGGATACGAAAATGGCCAAGGGATATGAAGAGTTTGAATCCAAGATGAAAAAGACCGTGGAGCTGCTGGGCACCAGCTTCGCCTCGGTCCGCGCGGGGCGCGCCAACGCGGCGGTGCTGGACCAGATACAGGTGGACTACTACGGCACTCCGACGCCGATACAGCAGATTGCCACCATATCCACGCCCGACCCGCGCAGCCTGCTCATACAGCCCTGGGACAGCTCCACGCTCAAGAGCATAGAGAAGGCCATACTGGCCAGCGACCTCGGCATAAACCCGCAGAACGACGGCCGCAGCATCCGTCTGGTGTTCCCGCAGCTGACAGAGGAGCGCCGCCGCGAGCTCGTCAAGCAGGTGAAGAAGTACGCCGAGGACGCCAAGGTGGCCGTGCGTAACATTCGGCGCGACGCAATGGACAAGTTCAAGGCCCAGAAAAAGAGCTCCGAGATAACCGAGGACGACCTGAAGATAGCGGAGAAGGACCTGCAGAAGCTCACCGACGACTGGATAAAAGAGATAGACAAGGTCGCCGAGAAGAAGGAAAACGAGCTCTTCGAGATCTGAGATGAACGCATTTGCGGACCGTCTCCTGGCTCTGAGGGCCTCGGTGAGGGCGAAGAGAGGGCGCGGGCCGGAGCCCCCGGCCGCGCCCCCCGGACATATAGCCATAATCCTCGACGGGAACGGGCGCTGGGCGCAGCGGCGCGGCCTGCCGAGGACGGCCGGGCACGCCGCCGGGGCGGAGACCTTCCGGCAGATAGCCACCTACTGCCGCGACATAGGCGTGGAGTACCTGACCGTGTACGCCTTTTCCACGGAAAACTGGAAGAGGCCAGCCCAGGAGGTCGAGGCCATCATGGAGCTGCTGGGAAAGTACCTGCGCGAGTCGGTGGAGACGATGGAGCGCGACCACATAAGGCTGAAGATACTCGGCGATCCGGCGGTGCTCTCCAGCGAGCTGCGCGCGCTCATTGAGGAGACGGCGGAGATATCCGGGCGCTACGAGGGCTTTCAGGCAAACGTGTGCATCAACTACGGCGGCAGGGACGAGATAGTCCGGGCCGCCATGCGCTACGCCGAGGACTACAGGGCCGGCCGGGCCGGGGAACTGACCGAGGAGGCGTTCTCGGGCTATATGTTCTCCGCCGGGATACCGGACCCGGACCTGGTGATACGCCCCGGAGGGGAGATGCGCCTCTCAAACTTCCTGATGTGGGAGAGCGCGTACTCCGAGCTGTATTTCACCGATGTGCTCTGGCCGGATTTTACCCCGGCGGACATAGACGCCGCCGTGGCGGAATATAACCGGCGGGACAGAAGGTATGGTGGGATAAAGAAATGAAGCAGAGACTGCTGGTGGCGGCGCTGGGAGTGCCGCTCTTGCTCGTCATATTGCTCTTCGCGCCGGCCGAGGCCACGGCGCTCATGTGCGCGCTGCTCGCGGCCGTGGGCTGCTATGAGCTCATGCACGCGGCCGGCGGCGGGGAGTGGAGGCTGCTCGCGGCGATGCCCCTCCTGGCCGCGGGGAACACTCTGGTGTTCTCCGACGTCTGGGAACTGGGGGAGCTGGGAGCTCTGGGGCTGTACATAGTTGTGGTCTACGCCCTGACGGCCGCTGTCGTGACCCACGGCAGGGAGCGCCCTTTGAGCTTCGCCACGGCCATGGCGGGGGTGTTCTCCGCCGCGCTGCTGCCCATGGCCTTCGCTAGCCTGGCGCTGCTGCGCGGCGCGTCGGCCGCCCTGGCGCTCACGCCCTTCATAGGCGCGTTTATGAGCGACACGGGCGCGTTTTTCGCGGGCAGGGCCTTCGGCAGACACAAGCTGGCCCCCAGGGTCAGCCCCAATAAGACGGTAGAGGGCAGCGTGGGCGGCTTCATAGGCTCGGTCGCCGGGATGCTTATATTCCACTTCGCGGCCAGGGCCGCCGTGGACCTGGACCTGGGGCTGGGCATGGCGGTATTGATGGGCCTCTTGGGCAGCCTCCTCGGCCAGCTCGGGGACCTGAGCTTTTCGGTTATCAAACGCGAGTTCGGGATAAAGGACTACGGGCACATCTTCCTGGAACACGGGGGAGTGCTGGACAGGTTCGACAGCGTGCTCTTCGTGGCCCCGGCCTACTGGCTGCTGCTGACTCTGGTGTTCGGCTGAGGTGAGCACATGACGGGAAATATAGCCATACTCGGCTCCACGGGGAGCATAGGCCGGCAGACCTTCGACGTCTGCTCCTTCCTGGGCGCGCGCGTGGGCGCGCTCACGACGCACTCAAACGTCGAACTGCTCATCTCACAGGCATTGGCGTGCCGCCCGGCGTATGTGGCGGCATATGACGCCGCCGCCTCCGAGCGGCTGCGGCGCGAGCTGGAGGGCAGCGGCATAGAGGTGGGCCCGCCGGGGGACGAGGGGCTGACCCTGGCCGCCTGCGGGGAGGACACGCGGCGGGTGATGGTGGCCGTATCCGGCTCCGTGGGC
>CALWYN010000047.1 GCA_944385755.1 uncultured Oscillospiraceae bacterium | reverse complement strand
GGCGTGGTGTTTGCCGGCGCGCTCAGCGGCGAGGCCGGCCTGAGCGCCGCGGCGGCCTTCGCCCTCTCGATAGGCATCGCCCTGCAAAACGTGCCCGAGGGCGCGGTCATCTCCCTCCCGCTGGCCGGCCAGGGCCTCGGGCGGGGCCGGGCCTTCGGCATGGGCCTCCTCTCCGGCGTGGTCGAGCCCATCGGGGCGCTGCTCACGCTCGCGCTCACCTCGCTCATCACGCCCGCGCTGCCCTACATACTCTCCTTTGCGGCCGGCGCCATGATATACGTCGTCGTCGAGGAACTGATACCGGAGTCCCAGGCCGGGGAGCACTCAAACATAGGCACGATAGGCGCGGCCGCCGGTTTCGTCCTGATGATGATTCTCGACGTCGCGCTGGGGTGAGGCCGTGGACTATCAGATAATACGCTCAGCGCGGCGCACGTTGGCCATCGAGGTGACGGCCGACTGCCGCGTGGTGGTCCGCGCGCCCCAACGCTGCCCGGAGGCGGAGATAGGGCGCTTTGTGGCCTCCCGGGAGGGCTGGATAGAGGAGAAGCTGGCCCTCCAGCGCCGCCGGTTGGAGAGGTATCCGCCGCCCGATGAGGGCGAGGCCGCCGCCCTGCGAGAGAGGGCGCGGCGCGAAATTCCTCCGCGCGTGGAGAAATACGCCGGGATAATGGGCCTGAGCTACGCCGGAATCACGATTACCGGCGCCAGGCGGCGCTTCGGCAGCTGCAGCTCAAAGGGCCGGCTCTGCTTCTCCTACCTGCTCATGCGCTATCCCGGCGAGGCGATAGATTACGTGGTGGTACACGAGCTCGCCCACCTCGTGTATATGGACCACGGGCCGCGTTTTTACGCCCTGGTGGCCTCGGTGCTCTCCGATTACCGCGAGCGGGCAAAGCTGCTGAAATAGAGCGCGCGGTGAGAGGGCCCGGGTGTGCGCCGCGGAGCGGCAAACCGGGGTTCTGCCGGGGAGTGTCAAACTAAAAAGCGTGCCCGGAGGTGAGACAGGATGGAAGGCGGAAAGCTCTCAATCTCAAATGATCCGGCGATTTCGGCAATTTACTTTGCGCTGCTGCAATGCGGGTATGAGTTTTATTCTCCCGAACGCGGCGCGGAGCATACGGATAAACTGCGCGGGTTTATCGCGCCCGGCAGTTGTGAATGCGTCTTCTTTTCGGAGGTCAGGCAGGCCTCCTGCGAGGTCTATCCGTACTGGCCCAGGGCCTTCATGCTGGAGTCCGCCACCTTTTATATGGATTTGCCCGGAGCGTGTTTTGTCGATTTTGACGCATATAAGGGCGTTATCCTCTCCGCCCCCAACATATCCGGCACGGAGAGGGACCGGACGTTCTGGAACTGGGTCTCTGAATTTCCGGCGGCCCTAAGGGACGTTCTGCAAAGCGGGCCTTTCAGACGCTATCTGGATTGGGAAAATGCGTGGACGGCCGGTCAGAACAGAGAGCATCGGGCCGATTTGCAAAAAATCGAAGATATTCTTGGGCTGTGCGCAGAGGCGTTCAAGTCCCCCTTCCAGAGTGTAAAAATTGTTCTTAACCCGATAAAGTGTGTATATTCCGCCGATTATCACATAAAAGACAAAACTTTTGTGTTTTGTTCGGGCGCGCTGAGAACAGAATCGGTGATACATGAGTATATCCACCATCTGGTGCGCCCGGCGGTCCTGCGCCGGAAAGACGAAATTCTGCAGTGCAGCTTTGAAGGCCTCGGTCTCGATGCCTCATACTGCCTGGGCGGCGGAGATCGGGGAAAACTGAATGCCTTTGAGGAATATACGGTGCGCAGGCTCACGGACCGGATTTCAAACGGAGATTTCCCTGAAAATTGGGACCTGTTTTTCGATCACGAAATAGGGAATTTGAGCGCGCGCACCTAGGCTCCGCGATTACCGCTCATCCCGCGGCAAAATAAAAGGGCGGCCGGGAAGAAATTTCTTCCCGGCCGCCCTTTTTCGCTCTGTGTAGCGGCCATTTAATCCCGTCCGCCGCCGCGCGGCGCCCTGCGGCCCGGCGGTGGTCTCACCGCTCCTTTTCCGCCTTTTCCGGCTCTTCAGGTTTCTCGGCCGGAACAGCCGCCGGCTCAGGCCTAGCGGCCTCCGCCATCTTCGGCCCGGGAAAGGCCAGGTTGATTATCAGCGCGACTATCACGCCTATTATCGTGTCCAGCAGCCTGTTCAGCGCATATGTATACGGATTGGCGTCCGACACGTGGTATATGGCTATGCTGAGGAAAACAATGCAGGAAAAACTGGAGACCGTCGGCTTGTGCATGGCCAGCGTCGTGACGATAATCGGTATGATAAGCAGGGATATTATCAACAGGTAGAGCGGCATGAACCGCTGAAGGTGCAGCTGCGTCTCCATGAAGAGCACCGCGACGCCGTACACGCCCCCTATGGCCGTGCCCACGAAGCGGTTAAACGAGTTCTTTATGGTGGCCTCGGGGCTCTTCTGTATGCAGATTATGGCCGCAATCATGGAGAAGAAGTTCACCCCGTCGCGGTCGCGCAGCCAGCCGATGAGCCCGCAGATGAGGACTGCGGCGGCGGTCTTGATTATACGCATGCCCACGTGGAAGTGGTAGGGCTCTTCAAAGTTGTTGTCGAAAAGGATGTCCCGCCAGCGTTTCATTATACACCTCGCCGTCACATTATATATCGCTCCGCGCATCCCCAAGCCGCCCGGCGGGCTTTGTCTGCCCATATGCCGCTCCGGCAAACACCAGGACGGCGCCCAGCAGCTGGAGCGCGCCCAGCCTGTCTCCGAGGAATATGGCCGAGAAAATCAGCGCGCTCACGGGGTCCACATAGCCGAACAGGGTCACCGTCCGCGCACTCAGGCGGTTCATGCTCGAGAAGTACAGCCAGCAGGCGAGCCCCGTGTTCACAAGACAGAGGAAGAGCAGATAAAGCGTCCCCTCCGTATCCGCCGGGAAACCGATGCGTCCCCCGGTGAGCAGCACGTACGGGGCCATGACGCAGGCGGCGATGACCATCTCAACAGTCGTCAGCGTCAGGCCGGTCACTCCGTCAATCTTCTTGTTGAAAATGATAAGGCCCGCGTAAAAAACCGCGCTGCCCAGCCCGACGAACAGTCCGGAGGCGCTTATCTCCGTGTCGCTCAGCCCCACCGCCAGCACCATGCCCGTGACGACTGCGGCCATCCCAATATATGCGCGCGCGCTCTGCTTCTCCTTGAGCAGTACCGGGCTGAGGAGCAGCACGATAACCGGGGCCGTGTAATACGTCAGCGTGGCCATGGACACACTCATGAGCTTATACGCCTCAAAGAGCAGCGCCCAGTTCACGCCGAGACATACGCCCGCGGCGAGGAGCTTCGGCGCCTCGCGCTTCATGACGGCCCAGTCGAGCCTTGTGCGCGATATGAGCAGCACGAGGATAAGCGCCGCGCTGCCGACGAGCGTGCGCATACAGACGATCTCCGCGCTCGTGAGGTCGATGTGCGACGCGAACACCCCGTTCGTGCCAAAAATCAGCAGAGAAATTATGTATTTTAATGTGTCGCCCATGTCCCCAACCTCCGTCAATAGCAAAAGAGACACAGCATAGAGCTGTGTCTCTTTTGTGTTGGCACTGACCTATTTTCCCAGTCCGTCTCCAGACAAGTATCTTCGGCACAGGTGAGCTTAACTTCCGTGTTCGGAATGGGAACGGGTGGACCCTCACCGTTAAAAGCACCAACTAAGTTACGCCATCGAAAGTTTCGCCGCCACAGCTCGCTCCAAATCAGAGCTTCCGGCAAAGCCGAGCCTCCTCTGACGTGGTACACCATCAGGGACTCGAACCCTGGACACCCTGATTAAGAGTCAGGTGCTCTACCAGCTGAGCTAATGGTGCGCGAAATGCTCAGGGTGTGGATTCGCGTTGCACCCTGAAAACTGAACAGAG
>CALWYN010000046.1 GCA_944385755.1 uncultured Oscillospiraceae bacterium | reverse complement strand
CGCGCAGCCGCGAGAGGCGCACGTTCTCCTCCACGGCGTCCATGCCCGAGCGGGCCTCCTCCAGCGCGTCGGCTATCTGCGTGCGCAGCGCGTCGTTCTCCGCCTGCAGCCGGTCGTAGTCGTAGAGATAGACGTACACCCCGTTCAGCCAGCCGGAGAGCCACTCCGCGGCCGAGACCAGCGGCGCGCGCGCCGCGGCCAGGCCGCTGACGATTGTGTCCGTCCCACCGCGGGCGAGCCACAGCCCCGCCCCGGCGAGCAGCGCCGCGGCGAGCAGGAGAGCCAGCAGCTTTATGCCGTTTTTCTTCAAAAACCTCTTCACAGCAGCTCCACGCCCAGTTTGTCAAGCATGCGTCCCAGCCGGCACAGCGGCAGGCCCATGACGTTGAAGAAATCGCCGTCTATCCTCTCCACGAACAGCGAGGCCAGGCCCTGGGCCCCATAGGCCCCCGCCTTGTCCATCGGCTCGCCCGTGGCGATATACGCCGCTATCTCCCGCTCCGAGAGAGGGCGGAAATACACCCGCGTGCGCTCCGCCTCATTCAGCAGCTCCTCCCCGCGGACAACGCACACGCCGGTCCACACCTCGTGCGCCCGGCCCGAGAGGGAGCGCAGCATCTCCGCCGCCTCCGCGGCGGAGTGCGGCTTTCCGAGCATCCGCCCGGAGAGCCAGACTATGGTGTCCGCTCCTATTACGACGTCTCCGGCGGCGCGATGTTCCGCCACCTCCAGCGCCTTCGCCCTCGAGAGGGTCTTTACTATCTCGTCCGGGGGGGCGTCCCCGGGGGGGACCTCATCCCCTCTGGCCGGTATGACCAGCAGGCCGCGGACGCCCAGCATCTCCAGCAGCTCGCGCCTTCTGGGCGAGCCGGAGGCAAGAATTATCGGCATTTCGACTTACACACCCTTCATATACAGCCCGCGGGTCGCCCCATTGGGCCTGTAGCGGCTCTCGCCCAGGAAAGCCCTCGCCACCTCGACGCACTCCCTGGGGCTCTCGTTGGTGAAGAGCAGCCTCATCGCCCAGATGCCGGCCCTGCCCAGCTCCTCCGCCCTGTCGGCGAGGAACACCTTGTGCGCGGAGAACACCGCGTTCCGGCAGCCGCCCTCGCGCAGCACCGGCATCACGCCGCCGCGCTCGTCGGAGAGCCTGGCCGGCGTGGAGCAGGCGCAGCGCAGCGCGCTCTGCTTTATTATGCACCGCTCGGTGAGCATCGCCGGCAGCCTGCCGTAGGCGATGAGCTCCACGTCCAGCGGCATGGTGAGCTCCATTATCTGCTCCAGGCTCAGCTCAAAGGAGGCCGTGGCCGAGCGCAGCCCCGCGGCCCTGGCCAGCTCCAGGGCGTAGGAGTTGAAAATATTCAGCCCGAAGTCCCCGCGCACCTCCATGCCGGCCAGCCTGGCCAGCGCCACGTGCCCCAGATTGGAGCATAGGGCCTCGTTCACACCGAGAGCTCTGGCCGTTTTCAGCAGCGAGGCGGCGTTCGCCAGCTCGCGGTCGTGTATCACTCGCGGGAGCACGGCGGCTATCGGCACGCCCGCCCTGCGGAAGGGCTCCAGGCGCTCCCCCTCCGCGGCTATGAGCCAGGCGGGGACGTAGAGATAGTCCGGCCCCAGCTCCGCCAGCTCCTCCGTGAGCTGTTCGGCGGCCATCACCTCGAATATCAGGGCCGGGGGCCCCTGCCGTCTCGCCCCCTCCGCCGGAGGCGAAACGCGCGAGGTCCGCCTCTGCGGCGGCCTCTCCCGCTTTTCCGTCAGCGAGCGTATGAGCGCCCTCTTGGCCTCCGCCATGACCCCCTGGGGCAGGGCCAGGCCCTCGCCCACCAGGGTGTGCACCCGGTCGCAGACATAGGGCGTCCTCCCCGTCTTTCTCAGGAAGGCGTCCACCTCGGCCTCCGTCACCTGCCCCTGCCTCGCCGGCAGAGGCGCCGGGCCGTTCCAGAGCGCCCTGTTCCCGTCCGTGTCCTGCACGGCCAGCCGCAGCGCGCGCCCGCGCTGGATTATGGCGTAAAACTCCACGTGGACGCGCCGGACCTCGGAGTTGGCGTAGCCCCGCCTGACGGCGGCCATGGCCCTCTCGGCCTCGCGGCCTCCCCCGTCGCGAGCGCCGAGCAGGCCGCCCAGCTCTCCGCCCAGGATATATCCGTCGGTAAAGCGCCTTCCGCCGTACACGGCGTCGAGCCCCTCCATTTCATTCGCGGCCGGCGCGCGGTTCTCGGCTATGCACCGTCTGAGCACCGTGGTCAGGCGGGCCGTCTGCTCCGGCCTCTCCACCCCGTGCCCCAGGTGCACGCACTCCACGCCCATGGCGGCCAGACGGGGGAGCTGCTCCACGCAGCGCATGTCGGAGAGGCTCAGCGGGTGGTCGTCCATGCGCCCGCCCAGGCTGAACTGCTCCCGGCATGTCCCGGCGCAGTTGCCGCGGTTGGCGCTCGGCCCGCCGCTCAGCGCGGAGAGCGCGCACTGTCCGGCGAGCGCGATGCAGAGCTCGTCCTGCAGGCAGACCGCGAGCTCCATCTGCGGCCTCGAGGCCAGGGCGGCGATCTCGTCCAGCGTCAGCTCCTTGGGGAGGAACACCCGCTTCACGCCCAGCTGGCGCATCGCCTCCAGGCCGGCGGCGTTGTGCACCCCCAGCCGCTCCCCTGCGAACACGGGCAGCTCCGGCGCGGCCTCCTGCGCTATGCGAATAAAGCCCAGATCCTGGGCTATGAGCGCGTCCGCGCCCATGCCGCACACCCGCCTCGCCAGCTCGGCCGCGGCCCCGGCCTCCCTGTCCGTGATAAGCGTATCCAGTTCGGCGTAGACCCGGCAGCCGCGCACCCGGCAGTAGCGCACGGCGCTGCGCAGCCCGGCCTCCGTGAAGCCCTTGGCCCCGGAGCCGGTAAACCTTATATATATAGCGTCAGCTCCCGCCTGCACGGCCGCCACAACGGCCTCTGCCGACGGAGCCCCGGCCAGCAACTCAGGCATTCTTCTTCCCGCCTATCGCTCATCTATAGTAATGCACCCTACAGTATACCACAGCTCTCCCCCTTGCTACAAGTCAAAAAAAATGATATACTTATCCGTGTA
>CALWYN010000045.1 GCA_944385755.1 uncultured Oscillospiraceae bacterium | reverse complement strand
GCTCGCGCCGAACTCGTAGAGAATGCTGCAGTCTATGAGGCTGATGATGAACGCCCGTGAGGAGCCGCTGGAGGTGCTGTAGCCGCTGCCGCAGTAGAGCAGAGGATAGCCCCTCGGGTCCAGTGTGCCCGTGCCCTTGAAGGGGAAGCGCATATAGAGCGGGTCACGGGTGCTCTCCCCGGTCTCAAGGTCGAGGAAGTAGATGTATCCGTCGCCGGAGGGGGAGATGACCTCTACAAGCTCGTCTTTCTCCTTGGCCCAGTCGTACATGTTCATGTGCTGGCGGAGCTCGCGGGGCCAGACGGCGGTGAGCTGCTGGCCGGTCCACATGTTATATGATGTGAAAGTGCCGGTCTGCATGACGCCGGTGTTGTGGTTCCAATAGCTGCCGAACTGCCTGTTGACTATGCTCTGCTCTCCATAGGCGGCGTTGTTGCGGTAATTGTTGCCGCGGAAGGTGACAAGCCCGCTCACGTCCGTGGAATACTGTTCGCCGGGGCCGAAAAATATCTCGTCCTCGGACTCATACTCACCGTCGAAAAGCTGCCCGTCTATCATGATTGCCTGGTCCGTGACCATATTTGCCGGGTCGGTGGCCTCGGTGTGATACGGCTCAAACGGCGTGGGCGTGGGTGTCGGTGTGGGCGTCGGCGTAGGCGTGGGGGTGGGTTCGGCGGTTGGCTGTATGGTCCCCGCCGCGCTGTCTGCCGGCGTGGGTGTCACGGCCGGTGCGGGCTCGCTGGTGAAGGAGAGGTATATTATATAGACCAGCACGCATATCAGCAGCACCAGCGCAACGGCTAGGGCAGCGGTGACTCCGGCCGGCCGCTTAGGCTGGCGGTTATTGTCCTTGTTTCCCATGTTCCCCTCCCAAAGACTCTGTCTTTACTCGGTGAAATGTATATGATTATTTATGTGGTCCTGGCAGAAGCAGTGGTAGCCGGCGCAGCGCGACCAGTAGCGGAACTCCAGGTCGGGATAATCCGTGTCCGTACGCCCGCAGACCTCGCATTTGCGGGTGTAATTCTTGTTGCGCTGTTCATGCTGTATTTTGCGCACCTCGCGCTTGAAGTCCACAGTGTCGCGGCGCTGTTTTCTCCCGCGCGGCAGCACGCTGCCAAAGAGAATGTCTCCGCAGAAGAGAAAATAGTTTAGAATGGCCACAAGCGGAAGGAAACTCATGAGCCCCATCCCTGCGCCGAGGTTTGAGAAGATGGAGTAGACGAAGAACAGCGCGTCCACGATGGCCAGCCACTTCATCTTTATGGGTATTATGAAAAAGAGCAGGACGGTGTTGTCGGGGTAGAGAGTCGCGAAAGCGAAAAACATCGACAGGTTGATATAGTTCGCGGTCATGCTGTAGCTTATGCCTGTGGCCAGGTAAATTATGAGGCCATAAATTACCTGCAGCAGCATGCCGCAGAGATAGTATATCGTGAATCGGCCGGGGCCCCACTGCCTCTCCAGCGTGCTGCCTATGAAATAGTAAAAATAGAGCGAGATGAGCAGGGAAAACGGGCTGGTGTATTCTGGTATGAACACGAATGTGACCAGCCGCCAGATCTGGCCGTGCAGCACGTCTCTGGCGTTGAAGGCGAGGTAATTCCTCAACAGCCCGGTCGTGTCCATGGCGGAGAAAAGCCACACCGCTATGTTGGCGATGCAGATTATCATCATGAGGTTATTGATGCCGAAGCGCGGGTGCTTGTAGCAGAACAGGTCAACCCGCTTCATAAAACCCTTCAATTGGTAAACCTCCACACAGTTATCGTAATAATAAAGTATAGCACATGGAAATGATATTTACAAGTATCTGCCCAACATGAGAGCGGGGAACCGCGCCTCGCGGTTCCCCGCCCGGATTGCATGGAGTTGGCTCACCAGAGCTTTTCGGGGTAGAGCCCGGAGTCCGTCAGCTCTCCGATAGCGCGGACGACATCGGGCTTATCCTCGCGGTAGGTCATGCCGTGCCAGACGTCCTCGCTCTCAAGCACGCGAACGGTGCAGAGCCCCTCCGCCAGCAGCTCCCCCACCAGGTTGGGGACGTACATCTCGTCCTGGGGGTTCAGCGGCAGCTTTTCACGGAGGAAAACGGGGAAACGCCGCTCTATCTCGGTGAGTATTCCGGGGGTAAAGCCCCAGAAATTCATGGACACAACGCTGTCCGCGGGCACGGGAACCAGGGTCTTGCCCCCATCCGTGCTGTAGGCGGGGCCGCTGCTCGTACGGACTACATAGGTGCGCTCAACTATGCTGTCGAGCATGCCGTTGGAGGAGACGCATATCCCGCGCGCCACCTTGCCGCTGTCCGTGAGAGTGTTGCCGAGGCGGTAGCCGGCCATGCAGAACTCCATGGGCCTGGCGGAGCAGTCGGTTCCTCTCAGGGCGTCATATATCTTCCTGAAGGCGCTGGGGCCGTAATAGTCGTCGGCGTTTATCATGGCGAAGGGGCCGTCCAGCACTTCACGGCAGCAGAGCAGGGCGTGGGCCGTGCCCCAGGGCTTCCTGCGCTCCGGCGGTATGGTGAAGCTTTCCGGCAGAAACATCTCATTTGACTGGAAGGCATAGGCCGTATCCAGATGACGGGATACCCTCCGGCCTATTGCCTCTTCAAACTCCTCATGCATCCATGGGGCTATCAGGAAAACCACGCGCTTGAATCCCGCGCGGGCGGCGTCGTAGATAGAGTAATCAATGATGATCTCGCCATGGCGGCCTATGGGGTCAATCTGCTTCAGCGAACCGTAACGGCTGCTTAGCCCGGCCGCAAGCACAACCAGGGTGGGTTCAGTCATGCCAAGCACCTCCAAGCTGATTCTACCAGACATTGACGTGTTTGTCATCCGTGTTGTTTCAATTTTTCAAAATTTTACGCGGTTTTGCCTCAAAGCCGTGAATCCAGTCGGAAAACAGGAAGTATATGAGATAAATCACCGAACTTATGGCCCATGTGATGGGATAAGCCCAGTATATGTGGACTATGTCGCCGTAAAGCCGCATTACAATGGCTATATACGCTATCCTGAGCACACACCAGACCGACAACATGATTGTCATGGGCACAAAGGCCTTGCCGGCGCCGCGGCAGACCGCCGCCACGGAGTGCGAAAAGGCCAGCAGACAGTAGAACAGCGACGCCACGCGCGCCTGCTGAACCCCGTAGGCGATGACCTGCGGGTTGTCGTCAAATATGGCTATCAGATGCGGGGCCGCCAGGTAATAACATACCCCGATTATTTCGGCAATCAGGACGGCCGAGATTATGCCGAACCTGGCGGCCTTCTTTGCGCGGTCGTACTTCCTGGCGCCGAGATTCTGACCGATAAATGTGGTGAGCGCCATGCTGAAACTGGTTATGGGGATAAAGGCGAAGCCCTCTATTTTCGAGTGGGAGCCGAAGGCGGCCGTCGCGAATCTGGCGAAGGAGTTTATCTGGGTCTGAACTATGACGTTGGCCAGGCCAATGACGGAGTTCTGAATGCCGGACGGCAGGCCGTAACGCAGTATGCGGCGCAGCATATCCCCGTGGAAACGTATATTCCTGAAGCTGACGCTGTATATCTGCCCCTTCTTTGACAGGTGTATCAGGCAGAGAACGCAGCTCAGGGCCTGTGAGATGGTGGTTGCGAAAGCGGCGGACCAGACGCCCCAGTGGAAGCCGCCGACAAAGAGCAGGTCGAGCACGACGTTCGTCATGGAGGACAGTATGAGATAAATCAGCGGACGCCTGCTGTCCCCGAGTGCGTTCATTATGCCGGTGCAGATGTTGTAGAGCACGACGGCGATAACGCCGAAAAAGTAGTAGCGGAAATACTCTATGGCTTCCGGCAGAACCTCGGGATCCGTGTCCATCCAGACGAGCAGAGTGGGCGTAAACGTAACTCCGGTTGCCGTCAGAATCAGGCCGCTGACGATGCCGAACGCCAGGTCGGTATGGATTGCCCTGGAGACCCCGTCGTTGTCACCGGCCCCGAAACAGTGCGAGATGACGACGCCGGCGCCCAGGGCGGTGCCGTTAAAAAAGCTCACCATCAGGAAGATGAGAGAGCCGGAAGAACTGACGGCCGCCAGTGCGTCGGTGCCGAGATATTGCCCGACTATGACTGAGTCCGCCGCGTTATATAGCTGCTGAAATACCTGACTGAAAAATACGGGCAGTGCAAATTGCACTATAAGTTTATAGGGATTGCCCTCAGTGAGGTTTTTCGTCACAGCCACACGGTGGGAATGAAAATGATGTCCCATATGTATGTTCATAGCCGGGTCATTATATACCCCGCGCATGAGTTTGTAAAGAGTGTGACAGACATACTTTTGCACTGTTTTTTTAAAATTGTGCCGCGGCACAGACCGCTGAAAAAGCCGCGTGAATACGGACGGATTAAGTTGCCTATTGATTAGTTCGCCTTTGAGTTGTACAATTTCCTTAAAATGATGGTATAATACAGAGACTCTGATGGTTTTTTAGACGGACGGAGAGCGCCGGAGCTCCCGCTCCCGGGCAAGGGCGCCGGGCGGGAAACGGCCGGTTTATATAAATTCACAGTGAGGGCTACAGGAGAGAAGCTATGAAAATCGGGATAATTGCAACTTATAAGGACATGATGGAGGGCGTACAGAAGCTGCAGATTCCCTCGGACATTGAGCTCGTTGTCGAGGAGGCCGTGTACAGCCGCGCGGCCGACAAGGTGGAGAGCATGGAGAAGCTGGGCGTTGAGGCGATAATAAGCCGCGGCGCCACCTGTTCATATATAGAAAAACGCAGCAGCCTGCCTGTTATTAACTGTGACTATGGCATAGTCGACGTGCTGGAGGCCGTCAAGAAGGCGGAGAAGCTGGGGGAGTGCATAGGCGTGCTCACCTATAATTCCAGCCGGTGGATGAGGTCGATACTTCAGGCCTATTCCGGCAAGCGTCTGCTTTTCGGGGACGGTTACAGGACCATCAGAGAGAACCAGGAGCAGGTGAGGAGACTCAGAGACGCGGGAGCGGAGGTGCTTGTAGGGGGAATACCCAGCGTGGAGGCGGCCAAGAGCTGCGGCATGGCGGGGGTACAGATAGAGATATGTGAGGCGACAATAATCCAGGCAATCAACGAGGCCCGCAAGATAGTGAATGCAGTGAGAAAAGAGCGAGAGGAACTGGAGAAAATATCCCAGATAATAGACAAGAGCAACGACGCGATGATTCTGACCGACAACGCCGGGGACATCTCCATTATGAACCTGATGGCCAGACAGCTCGTCAATTCGCTCTTCGGAATAAATCAGCTCAATTCCATATTGGAGCTGGTCCCCACGCTGGCGTTCAAAGAGGGTGTGCTGAGGGGCATAGAGAGCAAGGAGGAGATTCGCACCGTAAAGAACAAGGTGCTGCTCATCAGCCAGTTCCCGATAGTGGTTGACGACGAGCGCCGGGGGATGGTCTTTACCATACAGGACGCCAACAAGCTCCAGGCTATGGAGCAGATACTGCGCAGGCACCTGCACGATATTCCCAACGGCCTGAAGTACAACGTGAACTCGTTTATCGGCATGAGCCCCGGTGCGGTCGAGTGCCGCAAGAAAGTGGAGAACTACGCCCCCTCCGGGGCGACTGTGATAATCTTCGGAGAGACCGGCACCGGCAAGGAGATACTTGCCCAGAGCATACACGCGTGCAGCAAGCGGAACGGCGGGCCGTTTGTGGCCGTGAACTGCTCGGCTATCGAGAGTTCCCTGCTTGAGAGCGAGCTGTTCGGATACTCAGACGGGGCTTTCACAGGGGCCAAAAAGGGCGGCAAGGAGGGCCTGTTCGAGATAGCCCATAACGGCACGATATTCCTGGACGAGATAGGCGACATATCCCAGGAGGCGCAGGCCGCCCTGCTGAGGGTTATACAGGAGCGCGAGATACGCCGCGTGGGCTCCGGCAAGACGATACCGGTGGACGTGCGCATCATAGCGGCGACCAACCGCAATCTGGAGCGCATGATAGACGAGGGCAAGTTCCGGCTGGACCTGTACTATCGCCTGAAAATCCTGGAGATACACGTCCCGCCGCTGCGCAGGAGGCTGGAGGATATACCGCTCCTCGTCGAGCACTTCTGCCAGCAGTTCCATATTGACAGCTCGCTGTTCACTCCGGAACTGTTGCGGAAGATGCAGCACTATTACTGGAAGGGCAATGTGCGTGAGCTGAGGAATTTTGTTGAGAAAGTCTCGCTTCTGGCGAATGAGGTCCCGGCCGAGTACCTGTTCTCGGAATATGTGAACGCCGCGGAGACCTGGATGCCCTCAATAGACGCCGGCAGGGGCGATTATCTGATGGTCAAAAAGGGCACCCTCCAGGAGATGGAGAGGGAGATTTTCAAGAGTATGTACGAGGAGTATGGCTTTAACAAATCAAAGCTGGCCTCCGCTCTTGACGTCAGCCGCGTGACGGTGGACAGCAAATTGAAAAAATAGGCGGCATATTGCCCGGGTATATCCACCCTGAATGTTCAGGGTGGATATTTTTTATGAAAAAATTTTTTACACAGTCAATAATGAGTTAGTAGAAAATTGACGCACAAGCGCGAAAAAGGCAAAAATCAATTGTGTATTTTCGACATTTTTTAAATGTGTAAAATGTACAAAATAAATATATTTTTTTGTTATTCACAGTGTACGGCCGATTTGGCATAGAAGTTGCTGTTTATATTATCAGAACCTTTTCACCGGGCAAGCAGAAAAAACTACAGAGGTGGAGAAATGAAAGAGTATACGAGGGAGCTGGCCTCGTTCGTGGCCAGGACGGACTACGGCGACATCCCGGACAACGTAAAGGAGCGGGCCTGCGCGGTAATGGCGGACACTCTGGCCTGCGCCGTGGCCGGATATACAAAGGCGCCTGAAGAGTGCTCCTGGGCGGTGAAGATGGCCGGGGACATGGGCGGCAGACAGGAGAGCACGGTCTGGTTTTCCGGCTTCAGGGCATCCGCCATGGCGGCCGGAATGGCCAACGCGACCATGGTGCACACCATAGACTTTGACGATACGCATCTGGAATCCGTCGCCCACCTGGGCGCGGGCCTGCTGGGCACCGTCCTCGCCCTGGGAGAAAAGCTGCACAGCAGCGGCAGACAGGTGATTACAGCCTTCATTCTGGGCTTTGACGTGGCGGCCCGGGTGGGGAACTGCGTGAACAAGGGGGCGGTGCACCACCACTACAAGTTCTGGCACCCAACCGCCACGGCCGGCACTGTCGGCTGCGCGGCCGCCGCCGCCAAGCTGCTGGGCCTGGACGAGGGGCAGACGGAGATGGCCCTGGGCCTGGGCATCGACCAGGCGGCGGGCTTCAGATACTGCATAGACAAGGGCGACTTTTCAAAGAGCATGCACCCGGGACTGTGCGCGCTCCGGGGCATAATCTCGGCCCAGATGATAGCCAACGGGGCCAACGGGCCGCGCGGGCTGCTGGAGTACCCGACGGGGTTCTGCGCGGCCATGTGCGCCGAGCCGCATATGGAATACCTCACCGACGGCCTGGGCGAGGACTACGCGATAATGCGCGATGCCCTGAAGATGTACCCGACCATTCACGGCAGCCACTCGGGAATCGAGGCGACGCTGAACCTGATGCAGAAGCATTCCCTCTCCAGCGGTGACATCGAGCGCATAACAATCAGGATGTCCCCGCTGGCCAAGGGGCAGGGAGTGAACTACCGCCCCGAGAGCGTCCTCGCCGCCAGGCTCAGCCTGCCCTGCTGCATCGCCATTGCCGCAATAAAGGGGCATGTGACGCTGGACGATTTTACGGAGGAGCTCATCCATGACCCGCAGTTCGTAGAGTACATGAAAAAGGTGGAAGTTGTGCCGGAGCCGGAGTTCAATGAGCTCTATCCGCTCAGCGGATTTACCGGCGAGGCCACAATCACGCTGAAAAACGGGGAGAAATATGTGGAACTCGTCCCATACTGCAAGGCGCACCCTGAGCGCCCCGCCTCCGCGGAGGATTTGAAAAATAAGTTCTTCCAGCTCTGCGGCCTGACCTGGCCGGAGGAGAAGGCCAGAAGAGTTTACGGCGGCATATACGGCCTGGGAGAGCTGGACGATGTGAACGCATTTACCCGGGAACTGCAAGGGGTGTAGGACTGATGGCATATCTGAGCGAGACGCTGGCCGACTATATTCTGGGCTATTCCCTGGATTCCCTCGGGGAGGAGGACGTCCGGCAGGCGAGACTCTTTTTCCGCGACGGCTTTGGCTGCATGCTGGCGGGCAGCGCGGAGCCGGCGGCGCGGATAATCACAAACTACTGTGCCGGTCACTATGGAAGAGGGGGCGCCAGCGTATACGGCGGCCGGGCCGTGGAGCTGGAGGCCGGGGCGGCGGCCATGTGCAATGCGGTCGCGGCCCATGTACACGACTACGACGACGTGAGCGCCTCCGCCACGGGCCACCCCAGCGTCGTGGTGATGCCGGCCGTGCTCGCCCTGGGGGAGAGGCTCCGCTCAAGCGGAAAACAGGTGCTGGAGGCCTATGCGCTGGGCGTGGAGGTCATGGCGCTCATGGGCCGCGCCCTGAACCCGGGGCACTACAGCCGCGGCTGGCACAACACGGGGACGCTGGGCGTCTTTGGGGCCGCGGCCGCGGCCGGAAAGCTCCTTGGCCTTGACCGGGCTCAGCTCGTCAATGCCCTGGGCATTGCGGCCAGCTGTTCCTCCGGGCTGAAGGGAAACTTCGGCACCATGACCAAGCCTCTCCACGCGGGGCTCGCGGCCTCCCGGGGGATATTCGCCGCAGAGCTCGCGGGATATGGCTGCGACGCCAACGGGCAGATATTTGAGATGCCGGGCGGATTTATCCCCGTCACAACCGGGGAGGGCGACATACGGCGGGCCTTGAGCTTTATAGAGCGGCACGGCTGTGAATTCACGGAACCGGGCCTCGAGATGAAGCCCTTCCCGTCATGCAAGGCCACGCACAACGGCATAAGCGCGGCGCTGGAGCTGAAAAAGGAGTTGGGCTTCCAGCCGGAGGACGTGACGCGGGTAAGGGTTTTCTGCCAGCCGATAGCTATGGACCTCTTGAAATACCCGCGGGCAGAGACTCCCACTCAGGGCAAGTTCAGTATGAACTACTGCATAGCCTGCGCCATACTCTACGGCGGGCCGCGGCTGGAGCATTTCCGCGGCGACAGGATAGAGGACGGGCGCATAAAGAGCTTTATGCCGCTTGTGGAGATGGAGGTCTGCCCGGAGATAGCCGGCGGAGAGTATTTTAACGGCACCTGGGAGACCTGGGTGCAGATCGAGCTCAGGGACGGCCGCCGGGGCGAAAAGAGAGTACGTTACGCCCCGGGAGACCCGGAAAACCCCATGAGCGGGGAGCAAATCGAGGAAAAATTCCGGGAGTGCGCCTCAATAGTGATGTCGCCGCAGCATATAGACAGACTGATGCTGGCCCTGGACGGCCTGGACCGGCTGGAGAACATAATGGGATTGCCGGAGATTGTAAATCAGGGCGCGAAATTTCATGCGCCTTGGGCACCACGATGAGAGGCAAAATCAGCGGCGCATGGAGTTTTTGGGCAGCATTTCCGGTTGCCCCGAAGGGGCGAGGAAATGGCGCATCTCAAAGTTTCGCTATGCTTTTGCATAGCAAATAAAAATCTTAAGGAAGGAATAGCAGATGGAAGTGAAAGGGCTTTTGGATGGGGTGAGGGTGCTGGACCTGACGAGGGTCCTGGCCGGGCCTTATTGCGGGATGATGCTCGCCGACATGGGGGCCGAGGTTATAAAAATCGAGCTGCCTGGAAAGGGAGACGACAGCAGGGCAAACGCCCCGCAGATAGTAAACGAGGAGAAGGGGCTGCGCGAGTCGGCGTATTACATCAATCTCAACCGCAACAAGCTGGGTGTCACGCTGAACCTCAAGAGCGAAAAGGGCAGGGAGATGTTCAGGGAGCTGGTTCGCCAGAGCGACATAGTCCTCGAAAACTACCGCCCGGGTGTCATGGAGAAACTGGGGCTGGGCTACGAGCAGCTCCGTGAGATCAACCCCAGGATAATATACGGCGCGGTCTCCGGGTTCGGCCACACGGGGCCGTACAGCAAGCGCGCGGGATACGACATAGTCGGGCAGGCCATGTCGGGGCTCATGAGCACCACCGGATGGCCGGGGGGAGCCCCCACAAGGACCGGAACGGCGATAGCCGACGTGGTGGGCGGATTGAACTGCACCATAGGTGTACTCGCGGCCTACATAAATATGCTCAAGACCGGCGTGGGCGAGAAAGTGGACATCGCCCTGGTGGACGGAATGGTCTCCGCGCTGGAGATAATCAACATGATCTATCTGGTCCAGGGCCGCATACCAGAGCGCATAGGCAACCGCTATGAGGCCGTCTACCCCTATGACACATTCAGGGCCGCCGGGGAGGACAATTACGTGGTAATAGCCGCCGGCAATGACAAACTGTTTCATATATTGGCCGAGGTGATGGGAAAGCCGGAGCTGGTGGACGACCCCAGGTTCGTGACGAATATACTCCGTGTTGAGAACCATGCCGAGCTCAAGCCGATAGTCGAGGAGTGGACCAGAGGGCTGGAGATAGACGAGATTGTCGAGCTCCTGCTGCAGAAGGGCTGCCCGGCCGCCCCCATAAACAGCATTGACCGCGTGGTGGCGGACCCGCACATCGCGGGGGCCCGGCAGATGTTTGTGGACTGCGACCACCCGGTGGGCAAACTGAAGCTCACGGGCAATCAGGTCAAGCTGACAAATCACCCCATCACCACGTTCCGCCCCGCGCCGCTGCTCGGGCAGGACTGCGAGAAGGTGTTCGGAGAGAAGCTGGGCATGAGCGCCGAAGAGGTTGAAGAGCTCAGGCGGGAAGGAGTCATATGATGGCCTGGCCGAAGAGAGTGAGAATAACCGAGGTCGGCCCGCGGGACGGCTTCCAGAGCATAGAGCCCTGGATAGATACCGGGCTGAAGATAAGCTCTGTCAGGCGGCTGTTTGACGCGGGCGCGGACGCCGTGGAGGTCTGCTCTTTCGTCTCGCCCAGGGCCATACCGCAGATGCGCGACGCCCCGGAGATAGCGGCGGCCCTGGCGGGTACGGAGGAGCTGGAGCGGGCGGTGGCGCTGGTGCCCAACCGGAAGGGCGCCGAGCTGGCGGCCGGTGCCGGGATGAAGAACATAGCGGTCGTAATCTCGGCCAGCGCGGACCACAACATGAGCAACGTGCGCAAGACCCCGGGCCAGTCCCTGGAGGAGCTGAGGGGCATAAGGAGCTGGCACCCCGAGCTGAATGTAAAGCTGGACATAGCCACGGCCTTTGGGTGCCCGTTCAAGGGGGCGGTGAGCCTGGATGAGATTCGCTTTGTGCTGGAGCCGGCGCTCGAGATGGGCATAGACGACATCTGCCTCTGCGATACGATAGGCGTGGCCTCCCCCGCGCTGGTTCGGGAGGTAGTGGGTTCGCTTATGGAGAGATATTCCGAGAGCGGGATTGACTGGGCCGTCCACTTCCACAACACGAGGGGGCTGGCGGCCGCGAACACTGTGGCGGCCCTGGAGCTGGGGCTCGACAGGTTCGAGACCGCGTTCGCCGGACTGGGCGGCTGCCCCTTCGCCCCCGGGGCCTCCGGGAATATGGCCACGGAGGACCTGATATATCTCCTGGACGAGCTGGGAATAGGGCATGGGCTGAACCTGGACAAGATTCTGGAGCTGTCCGAGAGCTTTGTGGCCGCGACCGGCTGTTGCAGGGACAGCAAGATAGACCGGGTGACCAGAAATAAGGTCTTTAAACAGGAGGAGAAGTAGAAAATGGGGATGACACTCGCCGAGAAAATTCTCGCAGCGAAGTGCGGGAAGGACAGGGTATCGCCCAACGAGATAGTCATAGTTCCCGTGGACTGCGCCATGATGACCGATATACTCGGCCCGCGCATGATATCCGACGAATTTGACCGTCTCGGCATGGGTATAAAATATCCCGACCGCGTGGTCATAGTGGCCGACCACTACACTCCGGCCGCGACCGAGCACCAGGCGGAGATAGTGGACTTCAGCAGGCGCTGGGCTGCCGAACACGGCGTGAGCCGCTTCTACCAGCTCGAGGGGCCCTGCCACCAGCTCCTGGCCGAAAAGGGTTACTCGCGCCCGGGGAACATAGTCGTCGGTACGGATTCACACACCTGTTCCTCAGGGGCTTTCGGCTGCTTCGGCACCGGGATAGGCTCCACAGAGATGCTGGGTGTGCTTATAAGCGGTGAGATATGGTTCAAGGTCCCGGAGACGGTGCGGATAAACTGGAGCGGCTCCCTGAAAAGAGGCGTGATGGCGAAGGACATAATTCTCAGGACAATAGGCGAGATCGGCCACGACGGGGCCACCTATCAGTCCATGGAGTTCGGCGGCGATACAATCGAGGCCCTGCCGATGGACGAGCGCATCTGCATCTCAAATATGGCCGTGGAGGCGGGTGCCAAGGTGGGGCTCATCCAGGCCGACGAAAAGACGGTGGAATATATGCTCGCGCACGGCGTCGCGGACGCCGCCGAGGCCCCCAGATACGCCCCGGACAGCGACGCGCGGTACTGCCGGGTGCTGAACTTTGACGCCGCCGCACTCGAGCCCGTGGTGTCCTGTCCGCACGAGGTGGACAATGTGAGCACGGTGAGCGAGGCCGGGACCGTGAAGGCCGACCAGATCTATATAGGCTCATGTACCGGAGGGCGCATGTCCGATCTGCGCATGGCGGCGTCGATTCTCAGGGGCAGAAAGGTGGCTGAGGGCTGCCGGCTGCTGGTGTCTCCCGCCTCCAGGACCGTCTGGATGCAGGCGCTGAAAGAGGGGGTGCTCGGCACGCTCTCGGAGGCCGGAGCGACCATCCTGGCCTCCACCTGCGGGGCCTGCCTGGGCCTGCACTCGGGGACAATAGGCAGGGGCGAGGTCTGCGTGTCCACGACGAACAGGAACTTTATAGGCCGGCAGGGCAGCAAGGAGGGGAGCACCTACCTGAGCTCGGCCGCCACCGCGGCGGCGACCGCCGTAACTGGCAGGCTGACCGACCCGCGCGAATTCCTGTGACGGGCGGCCGGAAAGGAGAGGGCAATGAGAGGCACAGTCCATAAATATGGAGACAACATAAACACCGACATCATAACTCCCGGGAAATATATGGAGTTGAGCATAGAGGACATGGCGAGACACGCCATGGAGGGAGTTGACGAGGACTTCTATTCCAAGGTGAAGCCCGGGGATATCCTTGTGTGCGGCAAAAACTGCGGCTCAGGCTCCAGCCGCGAGACCGCGCCTCGGGCGCTGAAGGCGGCGGGCATCTCCGCGATAGTGGCGAAGTCCTTCGCACGGATATTTTACAGGAACTGCTTTAACATCGGCCTGCCGGTGCTGGAGCTGCCGGAGACGGACGAGATAGGCGACGGCGACACGCTGGACATAAATTTCAGCTCGGGCGAGGTCGTGGATTTGGACAGCGGCAGGGCCTACAGCTTTGCCCCGCTGCCGCAGAGACTGCTGGATATGCTGGACGCCGGCGGGCTGGTGGCCCAGCTTGAACAGGAAAAGAACAGGAGAGGAGAGAAGTAGTATGCATCCGGATATGCAGGCGATACCCTGCAGCATTGTCAGGGGAGGGACCAGCAAGGCGGTCTTTTTCCTGGAGAACAATCTTCCGCAGGACAAGGAACTGAGGGACAAGGTTATCCACAGCGCCTTCGGGGGAGTGGACGTCAGGCAGATTGACGGCCTCGGCGGCGCGGATACCCTCACCAGCAAAGTGGCCATAGTCGGGCCATCCACGCGCGGGGACTGCGACGTGGACTACACGTTCGGGCAGGTCAGCTTCCAGGCGGAGCTGGTGGACTACAAGGGCAACTGCGGGAACATTTCCTCCGCAGTGGGCCCCTTTGCCATAGACGCCGGGCTCGTGAGGGCCGTGGAGCCGGTGACCACGGTGCGCATACATCTGACCAACACCGGGAATGTCATCGTGGCGGAGGTGCCGGTGAAGGACGGCAAGGCCCTTACCCACGGAGATTTTGCCATCGCGGGAGTGCCGGGCACGGGCAGCCGCATAACCCTCGACTTCAGCGATACGCAGGGGGCCCAGACGGGCGAGCTGCTGCCCACGGGAAACGCCAAGGATGTCTTTGACTTCGGCGACGGGGGGCGCTATGAGGTCTCTCTGGTGGACGCCGGGAATCCGCTGGTGTTCATAACGGCCGGGGCCCTCGGCATGAAGGGCACCGAGACGCCGGACGAGATAGAGTCGAACCGTGAACTTATGGAGCGCATCGAGATGATAAGGGGCCGGGCCGCCGTGGTCTTCGGCCTGGTGGACGACGAGAAGAAGGCGGCCGCCGAGAGCCCGTACGTGCCGTTCTTTGCGATAGTGAGCCCGCCGGCAAGCTATGAATGCTATAACGGCGCCCATGTGGACAGGGAGGACGTGGACGTCGTCTCCAGGCTGCTGTTCATGCTCCACATGCACAAGACCTACCCCGGGACCGGGACCGTATGCACCGGCTGCGCCGCCAGAATACCAGGCAGCGTCGTCTGGGAGCAGCTCAGCGAGGAGGCTCGCGGGAACGTGGTCCTGAGGATAGGCCACCCGGCCGGCGTGATCCCGGTAGAGGCCGCCTCCGAGCTCAGGGACGGCAAGGTGTTTATCACCCGGGCCGCTTTCTACCGCACGGCGAGAAAGATCATGGACGGCGTGGTATATATAAAAAATTCCGTCTTTGAATGAATTTGGAAACGTTGATTCTAATGGACTTGGAGGGCCCGCCCAATGCCGCATAATTTTGATGAAGTGTTTGACAATCTGGATCTGGACTCCAAAAAGCACAGCACTGAGTACCATGCCGCGGACGTCATACCTATGTGGATAGCGGACACGGATTTCCGCTGCCCGCAGGCCGTGACGGAGGCGATTATAAGCAGGGCCAGAATAGGCAGGTTCGGGTATACGGTGACGAGCAGGCGCCTGCAGGAGGCCGTGGCCGGCTGGATGGCGAAGCGGTTTGGCTGGGAGGCCGACCCCTCGTGGGTGGAATTCTGCCCGGGCGTGATGGCCGGGATAACGGCGGCCTGCAGGGCCCTTCTCCACCCCGGAGACAATATCGTCATCCAGACGCCCTGCTACACCCCGTTTACCGCCATGGCCCGCAACAACGGCTGGAACCTGCTGCGCAACGAGATGAAAAACGACGGCAGCTCCTGGTCGCTGGACTACCGCGATCTGGAGAACAAGCTGTCACAGCCCCGTACAAAGCTGTTCATACTCTGCAACCCGCAGAACCCCACCGGCTATGTCTTTGCGAAGGACGAGCTCATGGAGATAGCCTGCCTCTGCAGGAAATACGGGGTATTCATAATAAGCGACGAGATACACTGCGACTACATATATACCGGCAACCGCCACAATCCGGTGGCCGCTCTGGACGGCGAGCTGGCCCAGAGGTGCATAACCTTCATAAATCCGAGCAAGACCTTCAATGTGGCGGGGCTGCACACCGCCGCGTTCATATGCCCCAACCCGGAGCTCAAAAACAGTGTGCATCAGCAGCTCCTGGCCCAGAAGAACTGCAGCGAGAACATATTCGGCACGGTTGCGCTGTGTACGGCGTATGAGAGCTGCGGCGACTACGCCGATGATCTGATTGCCTATGTCGAGAAGAACATGCATACGGCGGTGCGCCTGCTCTCAGAAATAAGGGGCCTGAAAATAATTCCGCCGGAGGGCACATATCTGCTGTGGATAGACTGCCGCGAATGGAAACTGACCCAGGAGGAGCTCATGGAGTTTTTTGTGGACAGGGCCAAAGTGGGGGTCAGCAGCGGCACGGACTACGGGCCGGAGGGCGAGGGATATGTGAGGATGAATATTGGCTGCACAATGTCCACTCTTCTGGAAGCGGTCAGGCGCATAAGGTCGGCGGCGGAAAAAAGCGGCTTCATGTCCGGGAAATAAGGGGAATGTACCATGTCTAATACTTTTCTTGACATCAGAGATCTAAACGTAATCTACAAGACGGACCTGGAGACAGTGTACGCCCTCAACGATGTGAGTCTCCAGCTCGAAAAGGGGCAGACGCTGGGGCTGGTGGGCGAGACCGGGGCCGGCAAGACCACGCTGGCGCTTGCGATACTCGGCCTCCTGCCGGAGCGCGTCGGCCACATAACCGGCGGGCAAATCATGTTTGACGGCGAGGATATGGCACAGCTGAGCGAGGCCGAACTCTGTAAGGCCAGGGGCAACCGCATATCAATGATTTTCCAGGACCCGATGTCCAGCCTTAACCCGGTGATACAGGTCGGCGAGCAGATACGCGAGGCGGTGTCCCTCCATATGGACCTGAGCAGGGAGGAGCAGGAGGCGCACGTGGACAGGATGCTGGAGATGGTGGGCATACCCGCCTCCCGAAAACACGAGTTCCCGCATCAGTTCTCCGGCGGAATGAAGCAGAGGGTCATGATAGCCATGGCGCTCGCCTGTTCGCCCGAACTGCTGATTGCAGACGAGCCCACGACCGCGCTCGATGTCACGATACAGGCCCAGATCCTGAAAATGATGGCGGATTTGAAGAGAAGCCTGAATACGTCGATGATTTTCATATCACACGACCTGGCCGTCGTCTCCGAGATATGCGACAAAGTGGCCGTCATATACGCCGGGGAGATACTTGAGAGCGGCACGATAAGGGACGTGTACTCCCCCGGGGAGCACCACCCGTACACGGAGGGGCTGTTCGACTCCATCCCGTCGCTGACGGAGAATGTGTCCCGTCTCAACCCGATAGACGGCCTCATGCCGGACCCGACGGACCTGCCGGAGGGCTGCAAGTTCCACCCCAGATGCAAGTACTGCACGGAGAAATGCCGGACCGAACAGCCGGCCCGGCACACGGTTGGCACGCACATGATACGCTGCCACCGCTTCAACGCCGCGAAGGAGGGGAAGTAATATGGGGATTCTGCTTGAAACCGTCAATTTGAAAAAATACTTCAAGACCTCCTCCGGACTGCTGCACGCGGTGGACGACGTGTCCATAAGCGTTGAAGAGGGGAAGACCCTGGGCGTCGTGGGCGAGTCCGGGTGCGGCAAATCCACCCTTGGCAGGGTCATACTGCGCCTGTTGGAGGCCACGGACGGCAAGGTCATATATGACGGGGTGAACATCCTGGAATACTCACACAGGGAAATGCGGAAGATGCGCAGCGCCATGCAGATAATCTTCCAGGACCCGTATTCCTCCCTCAATCCGCGCATGACGGTGGAGGACCTTATAGCCCATCCGCTGAAAGTGAACCACGTCTACAAAAACAAGGCCGACATAGACAGGCGCACGCACGAGCTCATGGACCTGGTGGGACTGGCACAGCGCACCAGCAAATCATATCCGCACGAGCTGGACGGCGGCAGGCGCCAGAGAATAGGCATTGCCAGGGCCCTGGCCCTAGAACCGAGATTTATAGTCTGCGATGAACCGGTCTCCGCCCTCGACGTCTCCATTCAGGCCCAGATACTGAACCTGATGATGGACCTGCAGGACGAGCTGCACCTGACTTACATGTTCATAACCCACAATATGGCCGTCGTGAAGCACATCTCCGACAGGATAGCCGTCATGTACCTCGGCCAGTGCATCGAGATGTCCGAGACGCAGGAGCTGTTCGACAACCCCAAACATCCATACACGAGGGCGCTGCTGTCCGCGATACCCAGGATAGACATCGACCATGAGCAGCTGCAAAGCGCCCCGATACAGGGCGAGCTGACCTCGCCCATAAATCCGGTCCCGGGCTGCCGTTTTGCCAAACGATGCCCCCACGCCACCGAGGCGTGCACCGGAAGAGACTTTCAGTTGAGAGAAGTGGAGCCTGGGCACTTTGTGGCGTGCAGGCTGTACGAGGAGAAAACCTGAAATAAATTAAAGATTAGGAGGAAAAGAAATGAAAAAAAGCTTGGCCCTCATCCTTGCGGTGCTTCTTGCATTTTCCATGCTCACCGGCTGCGGCTCTACCTCTGAGCCGGGAGGAAATGATGACCCGGGTGCGCAGAGCGACGGCGAGACCAAAGACAGCGTAATTATAGGCCTGTCCGGCGAGATAAGCACTTTTGACCCCTGGGACAACGCGGTTCTGATAACCAGGTACCTCAGAAGCAATTACTACGAATATCTGCTGTACGCCAACGAGCAGGGCGAGTTCGAGCCCATGATAGCCGAGAGCTATGACATCTCCGAGGATGGGACCACATACACCTTCCACCTCTATGAGGGCATACTCTTCCACAACGGCGACGAGCTGACGGCGGAGGACGTGGTCTTTTCGCTGGAGAAGGCCTGCGAATCCGCCGGATTTGCGAACGAGACCGCCTCAATAGTCGGCATCGAGGCCACGGACGACTACACGGTTGAAGTGACCCTGTCCGAGGTGAACGCGTATTTCCTCCTGGGCGTTGCAACCCGCGTGTGTATAGTCAACAAGGAGTACTCCGAGTCCGGCGAGAACTCTTATGAGACCCCTGTGGGCACGGGCCCGTATAAGTTCGTCAGCTTTACCTCCGGCTACAATCTGGTCCTCGAGGCCTTCGACCAGTGGCACGGTGGAGACGTGCCCATAAGGAACGTTGAATTTAGGGTGCTAAGCGACGCCTCTGCCGCGGTCATGAGCCTGGAGGCCGGCGACATCGACATCACCTATACCGTCCCCTCAATATCCGTGGCCGAGCTGCAGGAGAACCCGGACTTCACGGTCTCGATGGTGCCGACCCAGGGCAGCGCCTATCTCGTCTATAACACCACCGTGGCTCCCTTCGACGATATCAATTTCCGTAAAGCCCTGCAGTACGCGGTTGACAGGGACCAGATAATCACCTCCGCCCTCGACGGAATAGGCACGCGCTCCGTCAGCGTCTGGGGCAGCAACACCATAGGATACACCGGCAACTACCTGTTCCCCGAGTATGACATGGATAAGGCGAGAGAGTATATAGAGGCCTCAGATTACGACGGCTCCACCATCACCTTTATCATTGGCAACGACACCTACAGGCGCACCGCCGTAATACTGCAGAGCGCCTTCGCCGAACTGGGGATAAACGTCAATATCGAGCAGGTTGAGTCCAATGCCTGGATCACCGACATGAAGAACGGCAACTATCAGATGTCCCTGGTCATCCACACTGTCGAGCCCGACTGCGACAACTGGTCCACGCGCTTCGCCACTGCCGGCATAGGCGTCTCCAACATGAGTCATCTCTCCGACCCCGTGGTCGACGCGGCGTTCGACGCGGGCCGCGCCACCAACAACCTTGAGGAACGCTGCGAGCAGTACGACATCGTGGCCCAGTACCTCGTGGACAACGCCATCGTTGTACCCATCTACTACCGCACCATGACCCCCGCGTACAGTTCCGACCTTGAGATCTCCGTCTTTGAGAACACAGGGTATGCAAAAGCGGTAAATATGTCGTGGAAGTAATGCGTGTACCCATCAGCTTTGGCCCCTGGTCCACAGGCAACTGTGGGCCGGGGGTGGACATGACCTAAGGAGGATAGCACAGCGATGATAAGGTACATCGTCAAAAGAATTTTACTTATGATCCCTGTACTCATAGGCGTCTCATTCATCGTGTTCACCATAATTTCACTCACCCCGGGCGACCCGGGCACGATAATTCTGGGCACCGACGCGCCGCTTGAGGAGATAGAGGCATTGAATGAGGAGCTGGGGTACTATGACCCGCTGCCGGTAAAGTACGGAAGATGGCTGCTCTCGGCGGTGACCGGGGATTTCGGGGAGTCCTACCGCACGGGCAAGCCCGTGTTTGACGAGATATTTGCGCGGTTCCCCAACACGCTCAAGCTCGCCACGATAGCCATCATACTGTCGATTATAATAGGCGTGCCAATCGGTATAATCTCCGCGGTAAAGCAGTACTCCCCGCTGGACTATGCCGGCACCGTGACGGCGCTTTTCTTCGCCTCCGTCCCACAGTTCTGGCTCGGGTTGATGTCTCTGCTCATCTTTGCCGTTGAGTTGAAAGTACTGCCCTCGACCGGCAACGCCACCTGGAAACACTACATTCTGCCCACTCTGGCAATGGCGCTGCCATGCGCGGCCAAAAACCTTCGCCTGACCCGCTCGACGATGCTCGAAGTCATACGCACGGACTATGTGCGCACGGCCCGGGCGAAGGGCGTGTCCCGCAAGAGCATTATCTGGAAACATGAGCTGCCGAACGCCCTCATGCCCATCATAACAAATATCGGCATCAACTTTGGCACGCTGCTGGGCGGGACCGTCGTCATTGAATCCGTGTTCGGGATGCAGGGAGTGGGCACTTTGACGATGACGTCCATACGGCAGAAGGACATCCCACAGGTGGTCGCCTCGATTGTATTCCTGGCGCTGATTTACAGCGTCATGATGCTTATCGTCGACATAGCTTACGCATATATCGACCCGAGGGTTAAATCCAAGTACGTGAAAGGCGCATCAAGATGAAAGCTGTGACCAAGAAGAAAAACGGAAAAAACTCCGAGATATGGAGAAGATTCAAAAAGAATAAAACCGCGATGGTCGGCCTGGCGATATTGGCAGTGTTCCTCGTACTCATAATATTTGCGGATTTGATAGCCGATTACGAGGAGGTCGCCTTGGGACAGCACTTGGACAACACCCTGCAGCCCCCCGGAAACGGGCACATCTTCGGCACGGATGAATATGGCCGTGATATTTTCGCGCGCGTCATACACGGCGGCCGGTATTCCCTCCTCCTCGGCATAGGCACAACCGCCGTCTCCATAATAATCGCCAGCATAATCGGCGCTCTGACCGCCTACTATGGGGGATGGATTGACAGCGTCGTGATGCGCATTCTGGACATGGTTATGGGCATCCCGCTCCTGCTGCTGGCCATCTGTATCTCATCCGCGCTGGGGGGTGGCCTCAGAAACCTGGCCATTGCCATCAGTATCTCGCTTGTGCCGCAGTTCACCAGGGTCATACGCTCCGTTGTGCTGAATATCAGCGGCGTGGACTACATAGAGGCCGCCAAGGCCTACGGCACCAGTGACTGGAAGATAATAGTGTCGCAGATAATTCCCAACGCCATGGGCCCGATAATAGTCCAGGCTACCATGTCCGTGGCAAACGTCATACTCAGCGCCACCGCGCTGAGCTACCTGGGCCTCGGAATGCAGCCGCCCACGCCGGAGTGGGGCTCCATGCTCTCGGACGGCAAGGAGTTCATGCGCTATTCCCCCTATGTCGTGCTCTTCCCGGGCCTCGCCATTGTCCTCTCGGCCCTGAGCCTGAACCTGGTAGGGGACGGCCTGAGGGATGCTCTCGACCCGAAACTGAAAGACTGATAATAAGGAGGCGAATCGCGTGAAACTGTTTATGCCGGAGAGGGACCAGAGCTACTTTCAGGAGAAGCTGCAGGCGGAGATGGAGGCGCGTGGGGTCGCCGCCCTGCTGCTCACGCAGCCGGAGTCGGTGTTCTATGCCACGGGCTACATGGGCTGCATGAATTACCGCTTCCGCCGCTGCGGCAACTGCGTGGCCGTGGTCCCCGCCCACGGGCCGGTCGAGCTAATAATCAGCCAGTTTGAACATGGTGGGGCGATGGAGCAGACGCGCGGCAGCGTGAATATAAGGACGTTCCCGGTGTGGATATACGTCGAGGACTTTGATGACGGCGCCGAGACCAGAAAGGAGACGCAGCCGGACCCGCTCAAGACCTTTAAACTGGCCGTAGACTTGCTGGGGGAACTCGGCCTTACCGGTACGGTCGGGGTTGAGCGCGGGGACATACCCTACGACAAATACTGCTATCTCCAGGACGCACTGGGGGCGGAACATCTCATGGACTGCTCTTCGCTGCTGACCGCCTGCAAGATTATCAAGTGCCAGTGGGAGATCGATCTCTGCCGCTACTCGGCCGAGGTGGCACAGAAAGTCATGGAGGGTGTTATGAAATTCACCCGCGAGGGCATGAGCGAGTGTGACCTCATGGGTAAGTTCACCTCCCTGGCGTACGAGATAACGGGCGGACATGAGCTGTGCAAGGTCAACAACGTCCACACCGTGGGGCCCAATTACTGGGCCACCTATGTGCCGCGGGAGTATAGACTGAAGGCCGGCGATGTCGTCCGGCTGGACGGCGGGGTGCAGATATATGGCTATCTGTCGGACCTGGCCAGGACCTACGCCGTGGGAGAGGCTGTGGCGGATGATAAGAGGGCCATATTCGACGCGCTCCTGGCGGGTTTTGACCGCGGATTTGAAATTGCCGGACCGGGTGTGAAGCTCAGCGAGCTGTTCAATGAGATTCTGGCCGTCATCCGGGGCAGGGGATATGACACCTATGTGCGCGGGCACTTCGGACACGCCACAGGCTCGGGCCTGACGGAGGACTATCCCTTCATAGCCCCGGACAGCACGGTGACGATGGCCCCGGGAATGGTATTTTGCCTGGAGACGCCGTTTTACGGCTCCATACACCACTCCTTCAACATCGAAGACGAGTTCGTGGTCACCGAGAACGGCATAGAGCGGTTTACGCACACAAACAGGACCCTGCTGGTGTCCCAAATGGGACTTTAAATTATGGGCGGGAGAGTGTACTTGTGCGACCTCTGTGAGGCCAAGCCGTGCAGAAACGGAGACAGAGAGAGCTTCCCACCATATTGCCCGGGCAGGCAGCTGAGCAGGGAGGAGGCCATAGGGCTGTATGACGGGCAGGACAGGGACGCCCTGCGGACGGCAGCCAGTGTAGAGGCCGGCGGCTACTGCAGATGGACGCGCTGTGAGGAGATAATGGCCTACGCCACCGGCTGCGGGTACGGGCGGCTGGGTCTGGCGTTTTGCGCCGGGCTGTCATATGAGGCGGCCGTCTTTGCCGGCATACTCCGGGAGAACGGCTTCCTGGTCAGCTCCGTGTGCTGCAAGAACTGCTCCGTCCCCAAACAGGAGCTCGGGATACCGCCGGCCTCAATGGTCAGGGGCGGCGCGGAATACGAGGCCTCCTGCAACCCCATAGGCCAGGCCCGCCTCCTGATGGAGTCGGGCTGCCAGCTGGGAATAATCCTGGGGCTGTGCGTCGGCCACGACAGCCTCTTCATAAAGCATTTCGACGGCCCCGTGACTGTCCTCGCCGTGAAGGACAGAGTTACCGGCAACGCGCCTCTGGCACCGATATACACGGCTACGAGCTATTACAAAAGACTCAGCTCATTTGTTAAAACGCAGCTGTCAAACCCTAAGAATGGATGAAAGACGGCGGCCCAAAGCACAAAAATCAGGAGACGGCACAGTATTTACTGTGCCGTCTCCTGGTTGGGCCCTGTGAATCAACTCTGCGGCGAAGCGGAGACGCAGGGCGTGAATTAAACGCGGCGGGAGCGGCGGGATGCGCTCAATCCGCCCCCTTGTTTGGCTCTCCCGGATACATGTCCCAGTCCAGCGGCAGGCGTTCGTCTTTCAGCGTAAAGCCGCGTCCGGAGACATCGCGGACGGAGCAGACCGTGACGAAGGCGTTGGGGTCTATGGCAAGCGCGGCGCGCTTCACCGAGTTCATGCTGCGTATTGAGACGACGCAGATGATGACCTCACAGGATTTCTTCAGCAGGCCCGTGCGGCCGCAGAGCAGAGTGACGCCGTGGTCCAGCTCAAGTATGCGCCGGGTGATGGTATCGGCACTGTCGGAGATAATTGTGACCTGAACGTTGTCTTTGCCCAGCAGGATAACCCTGTCCATGACAACGGTGTACAGCGCGGCGTAGATGGCGCTGAGCACCAGGGCTTCGAGGTTCGAGGTCGGGAGCTGACAGGCTATGATAACCAGGTCGACACCGTACAGTACCGGAGCGATGGGAATTTTGAACTTGCGGTTGAGTATAATCGGCACCACGTCGCTGCCGCCGCTCGAACCGCCCGCGCGGATTATGAGCCCGAGGCCCACTCCCTCGATTGCACCCGCGCAGAGCGCGGCGTACAGGGGTTCGTCCACCAGATTGTGAAACACATCCATGGACTGAAATACGCCCAGAAACAGCGGGAAAAATACGGAACCGACGACAATTGTGGCCGCGAATTTCCAGCCGAGCACGGCGAGCCCAAGTATCAGTAAAGCCAGATTGCAGGCGCCGACCACCAGAGTGACGTCGGCGGAAAAATAGATCTCGGCCAGCCGCCCGATGCCCGTTACGCCGGGCACGAGCATGTTGTAGGGCAGCACAAACACGCCCATTGAAAACGCACTGAGCGCGGTACCCAGCACAACCATCGCAACTTTGCCGGCGCCGTCAACAAGTTTATTCAAGCTATGCCACCTCTTTCCGAACATGCTTCGCGCGCAACAAACAAAATTATAGATTTAAGTGCGGAAATTGTCAACACACTTGTTGTAAGAAATGCATAGTTTTAGGACGGAAAGAGCGCGTTGCGTTCACCATATTAGCCAACTGATGCGGGAATACGCTAAATCGAACCCCGTGCGGGACCAGCTCCGCACATGGAAAACACCCCCGGACGCTCTGCGTCCGGGGGCGTGACATTTATCCGGCGAATACGATTCAGGCGCGGGGGTTCTTGATCTGCGCCTGGGCGGCAGCCATGCGGGCGATGGGCACGCGGAAGGGGCTGCAGGAGACGTAGTCAAGGCCGGTGCGGTGGCAGAAGTCGACGCTGCTGGGCTCGCCGCCGTGCTCGCCGCATATCCCGAGGTGGATGTCGGGGCGGGTGGCGCGGCCGAGCTTGCAGGCCATGTCAACCAGCTTGCCGACGCCGACCTGGTCGAGGCGCTCGAACGGGTCGTTGTCGAAAATCTGCTTCTCGTAGTAGCTGGGCAGGAAGCTGCCGGCGTCGTCGCGGCTGAAGCCGAAGGTCATCTGGGTCAGGTCGTTGGTGCCGAAGGAGAAGAACTCAGCCTCCTGGGCAATCTGATCGGCGGTCAGGGCGGCGCGCGGAATCTCTATCATTGTGCCGACGAGGTACTTGAGGTCGCTGCCCCGCTCCTCCTTGACCTTCTCGGCGGTGGCCTTGACAATCGAGGAGACGTACTTGAGCTCCTTGTACTCGCAGGTCAGCGGGATCATGATCTCGGGCACGATGTCGTAGCCGCACTCGGCCTTGACGTTGATGGCGGCCTCAATGATAGCGCGGGTCTGCATCTCGGCAATCTCGGGGTACTTGACGGGCAGGCGGCAGCCGCGGAAGCCCATCATGGGGTTGTTCTCGTGCAGGCTCTCAATGGTGCCCTTGACGTACTCGAAGGTGAGGCCCATGTCGTCGGGGACGGACGGGCTGTCCTCCTCGGCGGTGGGCAGGAACTCGTGCAGCGGGGGATCCAGCAGGCGGATGGTGACAGGACGGCCCTCCATGGCCTTAAAGATGCCCTCGAAGTCGCCGCGCTGCATGGGCAGCAGCTTGGCGAGAGCGGCGGTGCGGTGCTCGACGTCGGTGGAGAGAATCATCTCGCGCATTGCCGGGATACGGTCGGCGTCGAAGAACATGTGCTCGGTGCGGGTCAGGCCGATGCCCTCGGCGCCCAGGCGGACGGCGTTGGCGGCGTCGCGCGGGGTGTCGGCGTTGGTGCGGACCTTAAGCTTGCGGATGCTGTCCGCCCAGCCCATGACCACGGCGAAGTCGCCGCTTATGGTGGCGTCAACGGTGGGAATGGCGCCGACGTAGACGTTGCCGGTGTTGCCGTCGATGCTCATGACCTCGCCCTCGTTGACGCGGACGCCGTTGACGGTGAGGTACTTCTCCTCCTCATTGATGTGCAGCGCGCCGCAGCCGGCAACGCAGCAGGCGCCCATGCCGCGGGCGACGACAGCCGCGTGGCTGGTACGTCCGCCGGTGGCGGTGAGTATGCCCTTGGCGACGGCCATGCCCTCGATGTCCTCGGGGCTGGTGAAGTTGCGGACGAGCAGGGTGGGGCCGTTCTTGGCGTGCTCCTTGACTTCCTCGGCGGTGAAATACACCGCGCCGCAGCCGGCGCCGGGGCTGGCGGGCAGGCCGGCGGCCACGGGGGTGGCGGCCTTCAGGGCGGCCTCGTCAAAGCGCGGATGAAGAAGGGCGTTGATGGAGTTCGGGTCTATCTTGGCAATGGCCTCTTCCTTGGTGCAGAGGCCCTCGTTGACCATGTCGACGGCGACCTTGAAGGCGGCCTGCGCGGTGCGCTTGCCGTTGCGGGTCTGGAGCATGTAGAGCTTGCCCTGCTCTATCGTGAACTCCATGTCCTGCATGTCCTTGTAGTGCTTTTCGAGGTTCTTGGCCACGGTGGCGAACTGGTCGTAGGCGGCCGGGTTCGTCTCATGCAGCTGGTCTATGGTCTGCGGGGTGCGGATGCCGGCCACGACGTCCTCGCCCTGGGCGTTCATCAGGAACTCGCCGTAGAGCTTGTTCTCGCCGGTGGCGGGGTCGCGGGAGAAGGCGACGCCGGTGCCGCAGTCG
>CALWYN010000044.1 GCA_944385755.1 uncultured Oscillospiraceae bacterium | reverse complement strand
CGGAAGCCGAAGGGGTCGCGCACGGCTATCAGCTTGCGCGGGCTCATTATCACCAGCGAGTACGCCCCCTTCAGCACGTCCATGGCCCTGCTGACCGCCTGCTGTATTGAGGGGGCCCTCAGCCTCTCGCGGGTTATCGCGTAGGCTATGGCCTCGGTGTCCGCGGTGGTGTGGAAGATGGCGCCGTTGAGCTCAAATTCCGTGCGGAGCTCGGCGGCGTTCGTCAGGTTGCCGTTGTGGGCCAGGGCCATACCGCCCTTGATGTGGCGTATCACCAGCGGCTGGGCGTTGTCGCGGTGCTGCGCGCCCGTGGTGGCGTAGCGGCAGTGGCCTATGGCCATACGGCCGCCCGGCAGGGAGCGCAGCACGCCCTCGGTGAACACGTCGCTCACCAGCCCCGTATCCTTGTACCCGGTTATGACCCCGTCGTCGTTCACGGCTATGCCGCAGCTCTCCTGGCCGCGGTGCTGCAGGGCGTAGAGCGCGCGGTAGACCGTGGAGGCCACGTCGCAGCTCTCGGGCTCAAAGATGCCGAATACGCCGCACTCCTCGTGCAGCTTGTCAAAGATATCCTCTCTCATTTTCAAGTTCGCCGCTCAGTCTTCCACAAGACGGCGCATGACCTCCTGATATGCGTCCTCTACTCCGCCCATATCGCGGCGGAAACGGTCCTTGTCCAGCTTTTCATGCGTGTCCACGTCCCAGAAGCGGCAGGTGTCCGGGCTGATCTCGTCGGCGAGCACTATCGTGCCGTCGGGGAGGCGGCCGAACTCGAGCTTGAAGTCCACCAGCTCTATGCCGTGCCGCAGCAGAAAGGCCTTGAGCACTTCGTTTACCTTGAAGGAATAGGCCTTTATGGTGTCTATCTCCTCCTGCGTCGCCAGCTTGAGGGCGAGGGCGTGATAGCTGTTTATTAGCGGGTCTCCCAGCTCGTCGTTTTTATATGAAAACTCAATCGTGGGACGGTCGAACACTATACCCTCCTCGACACCGTAGCGTTTGGCAAAACTGCCGGCGGAGATATTGCGTATGATTACCTCCAGCGGGACTATGCTGACCTTTTTCACCAGCGTGTCCCTCTCGCTGAGCTCTGAAACATAGTGTGTGGGGATGTCGTTCTCCTCCAGCAGGCGCATCAGGCGGTTTGTGAGGCGGTTGTTTATCACGCCCTTGCCCATTATCGTCCCGCGCTTGGCGCCGTTGAAGGCCGTGGCGTCGTCCTTGTAAGAGACTATGCAGAGCCCGTCGTCGTCGGTGGCGTAGACCTTCTTGGCCTTGCCCTCGTAGAGCAGTTCACGTTTTTCCATCACTCGCCGTCCTCCTCTTTCTGTTCCCTCGCGAGCCTCTCCCGGAGGCCCCTGTCCTTTTCGAGCACCTCGCGCGCCATGTCGCGGCGCTTTTCATCCAGCCTGGCCGCCAGCGCGCGGTCCTCCACCGCGATTATCTGCGCCGCGAGCAGCGCGGCGTTCTTCGCCCCGTTTATGGCGACAGTGGCCACGGGTATGCCGGAGGGCATCTGCACCGTGCTGAGCAGGGCGTCGAGTCCGTCCAGCGTAGAGGACTTTATCGGTATGCCTATCACCGGCAGAGTGGTCTCGGCCGCCAGGGCGCCGGCCAGATGGGCGGCCTTGCCGGCCGCGGCTATTATCGCGCCGAAGCCCGCCTCGCGCGCCGTGCGGGCCAGCTTTCTGGCCTCCTCCGGGGTTCGGTGCGCGCTGAGTATGCGCGCCTCCACGGGGATGCCGAGCTCGCGGAGCGTGTCTATGGCCTCGTCCACAACGCCGAGGTCGCTGTCGCTGCCCATTATGACAGCCACTTTCTTTGTCATGCTCTCTCTCCTCTTGAAAAAGATGTCAAGGCCACGGCGAGAGCCGTGACCTTGCAGTTATAGTATTCACCTGTCATATCCCGAGACGCTTATGGGAGGCGTTTGGGCGCACTTAGCCCCGCGCAAATCAAATCGAAGCCGAATCAAGCGGAGCGCCCCCTCTCGAATCAGGATACTGTAATTCTACCGTCTTTACGCGCCGAAAACAACAGCTTTTCATATAACGTGCGAATTTTCAGACAATTGCACAGCTTGGCGCGCCCGATGCCGGGAATTTATGCGGTTTTTTACGATGGCATCAGTAGAAGTCCTTCAGGTCCTGGCCGCACTCCGGGCACTCTTTCACATAGCGGAATACCGGCAGCCTGCGGCCGCACTTCGGGCATTTGAGGAACACCAGGTCCACGACCATGCCCACAAACATCGCGATTGACCCGATCCACACGAACCAGCGCAGGCGCAGCACCCCTCCCGTCACGAGCAGTGCAAAGCCCGAAAACAGCAATATTCTCCCGAGTTTTCTCCACTTCCAGATGTCCATAACCGCAACTCTCCTTCTCCCGCCCCGGAGCGTGTCCATTACAGGGCGATTCATCCGGGGCCGCAGCACAAGCCCCCGCCGGGGCCGTTGTTCCATTATACCCGCTTACACCGCGGCCAGCCAACCCCTCCGGCGTTTGCCGCGGCCGGCGGCGGGCATCATTTGATTTCCCGGCCCGCACTTTTTCCGGCAGTTTTCCGTCCGGGCGTTCCCACGCCCTGCCTGTTCCGGCATACCGGGCCCCAGGCTCCCGCGCGGCCGGCGGCGCCTGTTCCCCGCCGTGGGAGCTCAGCCCAGTGTCTCCAGCACGTCCGCCACGCTAGCGCACTTGTTTTCCACCAGCGGAAGAAGCCTGGGGTTTGCGGTTGACATAATATATGGGTGCCCGACTGTGCGCAGCATGGGCAGGTCGTTGTAGTTGTTCCCGAAGGCCATGACATTGGCCGGCTCTATGCCGAGCGCGGCACACAGCCGCCGGACGCCGAGGCCCTTGTCCGCCAGTGTGAAGTCCAGCCAGCCGTCCCCGGCTATGGCGGCGTTGAACACCTCGCCGTAGTGCGGCGTGAGCAGGGGGATAAGCTCCTCCGCCGCCCCGGGCCGGTAGGCCGAGACCTTTACCACGGCCTCCGGAACGTCTTCTGGCCGGGAGAGCAGCACGACATTGTTTTTTACCTTGTCCCGCATGAGCGTCACTATCTCCTCCCCCTTGGGGCAGAGATAGCTGGTGTCCGTGCCGGACATAAAGAGCTCGCAGTCCGGCGTGGCCAAGATCCTGTTGGCCAGCGCCATGGCCTCGGCGTGGTCCATGACCACCTTGGAGAGCACGGGCCCGGGAGAGCCGGGCCCAAACACCACGGCCCCGTTCTCGCATATGTAGTATAGCTTCTCCGCCACAGGCGAGAACAGGCGTCGGACGCTCCTGTACTGCCGCCCGCTGGCCGGCGCGAACAGTATGCCTCTGTCCCTCAGCCTCTCTATCAGGGCGAACAGCCTGGGCTCTATTCTCCCCTCTGTCTCTCTTATCAGTGTGCCGTCAATATCGCTGACTATGAGGCGTACCATACACAGCATCCACTCCTCGCTGTATATTTTATCAGACCCGGCCCCTGTTTGTACATACCCTTGCACAAATTAGCTCACAAGTCTTGACATTCCGCCTCGAATCCAGTATATTTGAGTTGCGATAGCGTTCGTGTGTCCCGCGCGGCGCTTCGCCGTAACTTTTCTCTTTTTCCCATAGTGGAAGACCGTCCGACACGCTCGGGCGGTCTTTCCGCGTGTATGCGGTACATCCCCCGTGCCGGATGGCGTTTATAAAGCATTTACACTTATTTAATTGACTTATCCGTCATTTTTTAGTAAAATAAATTAAAAGAGAGCTTGTAATGAGTTTTTAACTGATTGAAGGGGGAAAGCTATTGGCCTACAAAACAATTTTTCGTGAAAAGATGAGGGAGTCCATCTCCTCGGTCATGCCGATTGTGCTCATTGTCGCGGCGATGTGCCTTCTCTTCATCCCGGTGTCCACCGATCTGATGCTGGCTTTCGTGATTGGGTCCGTCATGCTCATCGTGGGCATGGGGCTGTTCAGCCTCGGCGCGGACACCTCGATGACGCCCATAGGCAACTATATGGGAGCCAAGATAACCAAATCCAGAAAGCTCTGGGTAGTACTTCTGATAAGCTTTGTACTCGGCGTCGCCATTACGGTGGCGGAGCCGGACCTGACCGTTCTGGCGGACAACGTCCCGCACATAAACAGCACCGTGCTGATAGCGACGGTCTCCGCCGGAGTGGGAATTTTTCTCGTCATCTCCATGCTGCGAATTCTGCTGGGCATTCAGCTCAGATATCTTCTGATTGCCTTCTACGCGGTAGTCTTTGTGCTGGCGGCCTTCGTGGACCCGGATTACCTCAGCGTGGCCTTTGACTCCGGCGGGGTGACCACTGGCCCCATGACTGTGCCGTTCATAATGGCGCTCGGCGTCGGCGTCGCGTCCATACGCAGCGACAAAAACGCCGAGGCCGACAGCTTCGGGCTGGTCGCGCTCTGCTCAATCGGGCCCATACTCGCCGTTCTCATACTCAGCTTTATCTACGAGGCGGACAGCGGAACCATAGCCGCGGCCGACGTCTCCAGCTACCTCGACACCGTGGCGTTGGGCCACGGCTATCTGGGGGCCATTCCCCACTATATGGCTGAAGTGGCGCTCGCCCTCGGGCCTATTGTGGTCATTTTCCTGATTTTTCAGGTGGTCTCCCTGAAGCTGAGGAAGCTGCCCTTCATGAAGATAATCATCGGCCTGGTGTACACCTACGTCGGGCTGGTGCTCTTCCTCACCGGAGTAAACGTGGGCTTTTCCTCCCTCGGCGTGGTCCTGGGCGGGGAGCTCGCCGGCGGCTGGACAAAATACCTGCTGATACCCATAGCCATGCTCATGGGCTGGTACATAATCTCCGCGGAGCCGGCCGTGCACGTCCTCAACAAGCAGGTCGAGGACATCAGCGCGGGGTCCATATCCGCAAAGGCCATGGGCCTGAGCCTCTCGATAGCCATTGCCGCCGCCAACGGGCTGGCCATGGTCCGTGTGCTCACCGGGATATCCATATTGTGGTTCCTGGTGCCCGGATATATCATCGCCCTCGCTCTCAGCTTCTTCGTGCCGCCCATATTCACCGCCATAGCCTTCGACTCCGGCGGCGTGGCCTCCGGCCCCATGACCGCCACCTTCATGCTGCCCTTCGCCATGGGCGCCGCGGAGGCCGCCGGGACCAATGTGCTGACCGACGCCTTCGGGCTTGTGGCCCTAGTGGCCATGACCCCGCTGATAACCGTGCAGGTCATGGGCGTCGTATACGTCCTCAAGACGCGCGGCGCGGCCGAGAGCGGAGCCGCCGAGCTCTATGGCGACGAGGACATCATAGAGCTGTGGGAGGCCGCGTCATGATACTGAATTTCGTTATGACAATACTCGACCGCGACAGGGCCGAGGACATGATTTCGCTCTACAACGATCTCGGATTGCAGCTTGTTCTGACGATGCTCGCTTACGGCACCGCCACCAACGAGCAGCTGGATCTCTACGGCCTCGAGGCCACGGAGAAGGCCGTAATCTGCACCTTTGCCGGCGATGAGCTGACGGGCAAGGTGCTCAAAGCCGCCAAGAGGCGGATGTTCATCGACATTCCAGGCAACGGCATAATGCTGGCCGTGCCGCTGAAAAGCGTAGGAGGAGGGCGTACATTGGCATTTTTAACCGGGAACGACAGCCTGCCGGACGGCAGCGTGCCTCCCATGAATTTTGAACACGAGCTGATAACCGTCATAGCCAACGAGGGCAGCACGGACACCGTCATGGACGCCGCGCGCTCCGCGGGGGCCTCCGGCGGCACCGTCATGCACGCCAAGGGCACCGGGGCGCAGCGGGCGGAGAAATTTTTCGGTGTCTCGCTGGCGGATGAGAAGGAGCTCATACTCATTGTGGCGCGCTCCTCCGAAAAGTCCGCGATAATGCGCACGATAGCCTCCCAGGCGGGCCCCGGCACCCACGCGGGGGCGGTGTGCTTTTCGCTCCCGATAACGGCCGTGGCCGGACTCAGGATGCTCGAGGACGACTGATATTTTATCTTGCAAAGAACTATCCCTTCCTGTATTATGTCTGCAGGGAGGGATAATTCTATGGACAGCTGGTATTACGAATACTATTTCTGGTATCTCCTATCCGGTATCGGGACCACGGTCATCTATATGGCTCTGGCTTTTACCGTGGTCACGGTTATTGCCACATGGCGCGTATATGCGAAGGCCGGGGAGCCCGGCTGGGCGGCCATCGTCCCGTTTTACGCCCAGTATGTGCTCTACAAGATAACCTGGGGCAACGGCTGGCTGTTTCTGCTCATGCTGGTGCCCGTGGCGAATGTGGTAGTCGGCATCATCACTCTTGTGAAGCTCTCAAAATCCTTCGGGCACGGGGGCGGCTTTGCCTGCGGGCTCATATTCCTGAACAGCATATTCATGCTGATTCTCGGTTTCGGCTCCAGCCGCTACCTGGGCCCCGGCGGCAGCAGCGGATGGCGCGACGATTTCCGCGACGACTACTACGGCCGCGAGCGCCGCTATGACCACGCGAGCGACTTTGACCGGGACGAGCCGCGCCGCCGCGGCGCGGAGGGCGGCTATGACCGCGGAAACTATAATTACGGCCGGGATGACAGCCACGATTACGGCCTGGGGGAGGAATTTGAGCCGGACGAGAGCGAATACGACTACGGCGGCTACAAGCGCCCCGAAATCACGCGCTGCCCGGAGTGCGGGGCCAGCATATCGGGCTCGGCCAAGTTCTGCCCCTACTGCGGCGGAAAGCTCAGATGAGCCTCACATACCCATAAAAAGACGCCGGAGGGAAGCCATTTCCCTCCGGCGTCCTTTGTGTTTCTCCCAATGCCGCCTTCTCAGCGCGAGAGCCGCTCGAACACGGACAGCACATACTCCGCTATCTCGCAGTCCTGTTCCTCCGTGCCGCCGCCCACGCCTATGCCGCCGGCGATTTTGCCGTCCCGGAAGAGCGGGTATCCCCCCGCCACCAGGGTAATCCTGGGGTCGTTGGCCTGTATGGCCATGAGGGGCGCCCCCTCGGCCGCGGCGGCCGCGACATCTTTCGTCCTGTACTGAGTCACCGCCGCGGTATATGCCTTTCCCGGAACTAGCGTTATGCTGAGCACCAGCGCCTCCCCAAACCTGCGGTATACTCTCGGCAGGCCGCTCGCATCGCACACGGCAAAGCTTATCTCCACCCCAAGTTCCGCGCTCTTCTCGTGCGCCGCGGCGCACAGCCTGTCGCAGAGTTCATCTGTCAGAATCATCTTGAAAGCCTCCGGTCAATGGATTGGCCGCGCACGCCGCGGCCTGAACCCAGTATAGCGGACCTTCCCGCCGCCCGGCTTGCCCGTTTCTCCACAAAATTTGCTCATTTCTTCAGCCTGTGCCTTATGGCCAGCAAATCCTCCTTGGGAGCGGCCCCAAACGTCCTGCGGTAGTCCCGTATGAACTGTGATAGGCTCTCATAGCCCACCTCCGCGGAGGCCTCCGTGACATTCCGCCCCTCATCCAGCATCAGGCGCCGGGCCTCCGTGAGGCGCAGTCTCTTCTGGCACTGCAGGGGGCCCATGCCCACGGCGCTCTTGAATTTCTGGTGAAACTGTGAAACGCTCATGTTGCTCTGTTCCGCCAGCTCCTCCACCGAAAACTGGCTTCTGAAGTTTTCCTTTATCCAGCTGTTGGCACCATAGATGCCGTCCGTCCCCGCGGTGTTCGCGCAGCTGCGCAGCAGCTGCCTGCCGCAGGGTCCGCAGAGCAGGTAGTAAATCACCTCGCGCATTATGTTTGCCCTGAGGAACTCCGAGCCAAGGCGGCCCCTCGGCTCCGTCAAGAGCCTGTAAACCGACCCCAGAACCTCCGCATCCGCCGCGGACAGCTCATTTTCCTCCAGGGCGCCTGCGGTGATCCGTTCAATAAGCTCATTGTCCAGGCCAAGAGCCGCTGCTATGACGTCATTTGCCGTGAACCGCACGGAGAGCGCCAGGAAATCGCCGCGCTCGGAAAAAGTCAGAACCTGCCCCGAAGTGGGCGTGTCTATCTTTGAAATCGAATACTGCCCCTCCGGATAATCCAGGATGCCGGAGGGCGTGTGGAGCCTCAGGCACCCGTCCAGTACGAGGTAGAGGCAGGGCTCACTGCCGGAGGGCATCTGCGCCCTCGATTCCGTGAATCTCCAGGCGCTCACGCCCTCCACTCCTGTCTCGCAGCGCCCCTCGCCGGGCCCGAGCGCCCTGACCTCATTTTTCAGCAGCTGAAGTGTCCCGTCCATAGCATCACCGCACGTTTTTTGCCCATTATACCGCGGGCCGCGCCCCTTTTTCAACTTTTATGCCCGGCCGCCGGGATTCCTTTTACGGTTTTTCGCCATACTCCGCCTCCCGCGCGCCGGCGGCGGGCGCAAAAACGCGCCGCCCGCGGCGGCGCGTTCACGGTTTATCTCAGCCGCGCTTTGAGCGGCGTACTCTCTTGTAGAAGCTCACATAGCCTATGAAGGCCATCAGGGTCACGGCCATGCACAGACAGATAAGCCCGTTGGACACCCGGCGCGGCATGTTGGGTATCACCAGCAGCGCGCACACGACGCCGTACGTCACGGCGGTGCAGACCTTGCCGTACCACTGCGCACCGTCCATCCTGTAGCCGCGCTTGAGCATCACCGCGCCCATGATGAGCATGTAGCCCTCCTTGACGACATACATCGCGAATACGACGCACATCAGCGGGAAGCGGAAAGCGAGGCTGAGGGCTATCGCCGCCAGGGTCAGCTTATCCGCCACCGGATCTATCAGCTTCCCCCATTCCGTTATCTGATTGAAGTGCCTGGCTATGAAGCCGTCGAGCATATCGGTGAGCCCGGAAATTGCAATGACGACCGCCGCCTTGAAATATCCCGCGGCGTCATGCGCATGGAAGTACACATAGAGGTACACCGGGATGAGAACCAGGCGGAAATAGCTCAGGATATTGGGAATGGAAAAATATTCTTTCAGCTTATCCTTTTTCACGGCTCCACACTTCCGAAAAAATCTCTGTCTTTATTCTACGAGTTTAGCCCTCAAAAATCAAGGATTTATCAATTTTCCTCTCAGGAAAAAACACGGGGCCGGCCGGTTTTTCAGGCCGGCGGCCCCATTTTTACCGTATTTTTTCCGTATTTTACGGTCCCTTTACCTGCTGAACGGCCTTGTCAGGCTCTTGATGGCAATATTGCCCATCCGCTTGACTACATGAGGCGCCATGGACGGAATTAGTTTGTCGTAGTCCAGCCCTTCGACGTCGCGGACACGCTCGAGCTTTATGGCGTCGAACTTGCATTTGGTCGTGCAGATGCCGCAGCCCACGCAAAGGTACTCGTCAAGGACCACAGCCCCGCAGCCGAGACAGCGTTCCGTCTCCCTCTTGAGCTGCTCTTCCGTAAATGTGCCGCGCAGGTCGCGGAAAGTCTTTTTTGCCTCCTCGGGAGAGGCCGCCGCGGCCTGTTGCCTGGCGGCCGGGCGGGCCTTGGCCAGGGGGACCACCACCTGATCCTTGTCGAGGGACAGATATTCCTTCACCGCCCTGCCCAGGACCAGGCTCTGGCCCTCGTGCACCGCGCGGTGCATGGATATGCTCGCCTCCTTGCCGGCGGCAATGGCGTCTATGGCAAAGCGCGGCCCCGTGACCACGTCGCCTCCGGCGAAGATATCGCCCTCGTCAGTCTGCAGCGTCACCGGATCAACCACAACCGTGCCGTTTTTGTTGAATCGGACGGCCGTGCCCTCCAGCATCGTTCCGAGCTCAACGCGCTGTCCGGCGGCGGAGATGACGCAGTCCACCTCAAGCGTCTCAAACTCCCCGCTCTTGGGCACGCTGGAGCGCCGGCCGGAGGCATCGCTCTTCTCCGAGAGCTCCATGAGCTGCAGCCTGAGTCCGCTCACATGTCCCTCTCCCATTATCTCAGCCGGAGAGGCTAGGAACCTGAACTGCACGCCCTCTGCCTCAGCCTCTTCCACTTCCCCGGCCGAGGCGGGCATCTGATCCCTCGTGCGCCGGTAGACCACGTATACATTCTCCGCCCCCAGGCGCAGGGCGGCGCGCGCCACGTCCATCGCCGTGTTTCCGCCGCCTATGACTGCCACGCTCTTCCCGACTTCGGGTTTTTCTCCGCCGTTCACCCTCTCCAGGAACTCGATTCCGCCCCAGACTCCGCTCAGTTCCTCTCCGGGCACCCCCAGCGGCGCGCTCCTCCAGGCGCCCGCGGCGAGGTAGAAGGCCTCGTAGCCCTGCGCGCGCAGCTCCGGTATCGTCACGTCCCTGCCGACCTCGCAGTTGGTACGGAATTCGACCCCCAGCTGCCTGAGCACGTCTATCTCGGCCTCGACCACATCCTTCTCCAGCCTGAACGAGGGAATAATGCGGGTGAGCATTCCCCCCACCCTGTCCGCCTTCTCAAACACCGTCACAGGGTATCCCTTCACGGCCAGATAGTAGGCGCAGGAGAGTCCGGAGGGGCCGCCGCCTATAACGGCCATCTTATTGGGGTACGGTCTGCCCGTCTGGTTCAGCATGTCCGGCACGAAGCGGGTCTCCTCGTTGAGCTCCCTGTCGGCTATGAATTTTTTTATGTCGTCTATGGCTATCGGCGAATCCAGGTCGCCGCGCGTGCAGACGTCCTCGCACTGGCGGTTGCAGATGCGCCCGCAGACCGCCGGGAAGGGATTCTCCCGCTTTATCAGCTCGAGCGCCTCCAGATACCTGCCCTGAGAGGCCAGCTTGATATAGCCCTGTACCGGTATGTGCGCCGGGCAGCTCATCTTGCACGGCGCCGTACCCGTGTCCACCACCTGTTTGCGGTTTGTGCGGTAGTCCGGGTTGTACTTTTTGCTGGTCCAGACCATGTCGAACGGGTTTTCGTGGACGGGCTTCTGGGCGTCGTAGTCGGCGCACAGCTTCTGGCCCAGCTTGAGCGCGCCCATCTGGCAGTTTTCCACGCAGAGGCCGCAGGCCACGCATTTTTCCCTGTCCACGCGGGCCACATAGTTTGTGCGCAGCAAATCCGGAGCGTTGAAATACTCGCCGAGCCTGAGCGCCAGGCACGAGCAGCCGCAGCAGTTGCAGATTGCCGTGGGTCCGTCATAGCCCTCCGCCTCGTTTATCTCGTGCACCAGGCCGTTGTCCTCCGCCCTCTTGAGTATCTCCATCGCCTCCTCCTTGCTCACCATGCGGTGTGTACCCATGGAGCTGAAGAATTTGGCGTTGTCATTTATGTACATGCACATGTCCTCTTCAAGGTGTCCGCAGCCCTCGCCCATCAGGCGGCGGGTTCTGCGGCAGGAACATGGCCCCACCGAGATTGCCCAGGCGTTTTTGATTATTGTCTCCACCTCGTCATAGGTTGCGGCGCGCGAGTCGGCGGCTATGGCGCTGCCCACCGGCATCACCCTCATCGGGCCCATGCCCACCGGGAAGTTGGAGACAAGAATTGGCGTCCTGTAGCGCGTGTACCGCTCAAAGCACTCCGCAATTACCGGATACCGCTCGCACTGCTCCCGGTTCGACAGCATGCCCTCCATGATGCCCGGAACCCATATGGGGTAGTAGTACGTCTCCTTCTCTCCCTCGTAAACGCAGCGGGCTATGCCGGCCTTCGCCAGCTGATCCACCACTCTCTGCGTGTCCTCCACGCTGCGCCCGCACTTCCTGGCGATGACCTCTATGGCCCTCGGTTCGCGCACCTTTATGTGCATGCCCACCTCGGCCATCTCGTCCGTCACCACCGGGTCGAGTATCATGTACTCGGGATCGGAGGGCGTAACGCCCATATATGTGCCGCACTCCAGGCTTATCTTGGTCGCAAGCTTCAATATGTTCATCCTGAACGCCATTTCTGCACCCCTCTCGACTTAAAAATAATTTTCAACACATACCTCAGAAGTCCAGTTACATACATTATACCCCCTCAGTGTTAGTTATTCAATTAACAGCTTATGAGATTATTGGGGCCGCTAACTGTGTAAATTGCTACCTGATTCAGATTTGACCACTTTTGTCGACTGACCGTCTGCCTTGCAAAGCCGCGCCATCGGTGATATCATTGGGAAAAAGCTCATGGAGGTCGGACCATGCACGAGATAGGCGTAGTGAGGCAGGTGATTGCCACCGTGGACGCATTCGCCAGGGAAAACGGACTCGATACAATAGACACCATCGTCCTCGAAATAGGCGACCTCTCCACCGTCGTGCCCAAATATGTCGAGGACATCTATGCCCTCGTGGTCAGGGACACGCCATATGAAAACACAAAGCTGAAGATAGAGCTCGTCGAGGGGCTGGGGGTCTGCCGCGACTGCAAGAGGGCATTCCCGATAGTGAAGAACAAGGGCTACTGTCCGCGCTGCGGCAGGCGCAACGCCGATGTGATAAGCGGGAGAGATTTCATAGTCAAGGAGGTCATCGTCCCATAAATTTGTGCAGTATGATTATTTTTTTCGAATTTTACGCCCCACGCTCTGTACATTTGACATCTTGACTTCGACCCTGTTCGGGAGTTAACGTATATACATCAATCGAGCCGGCGCGGCCGGACGGAAAGTGAGGATGGAAAACATGCGCGTCATCTCCGGTGCCAACATCATGAATTCCTCCCTCTTTACCCGTCAGGTCCGCTTCTTTTTTGCGGGCTTTTTTGGCTTTACCTTCAAGCCTGAATATCGCCTGACGAGACAAGAGGTTTGCCCGGCATGATGTGATCCGGTCTGTGTTACAGCCCCGTCTTTTCAGGCGGGGCTGTTTTTTTGTGTCCGGAAACAGAAGAAAAAGGAGACTGAAAAAGATGAAGAAGAAACTGCTCTGCGCCGCGCTGTCGGCCCTCCTGCTCGCGTCTCTCTCCGCCTGCGGCCAGGCCGCGGCCGACAGCTCCTCCCCCGGCGAGGCCCAATACCTGGTGGGCATCTGCCAGCAGATGAGGCATGAGTCCCTCGACACGGCCACCGAGGGATTTAAGGACACCCTCGACGGGCTGCTCGGCGAGGGGAACGTGGAGTACATAGAGCAGAACGCCGGCGGGGAGCAGTCCAACTGCACGATAATCATAGACGGCTTCGTCTCCGACGGCGTGGACCTCATTCTCGCGAACGCCACCTGGCCGTTGCAGGCCGCCGCCTCCGCCACGGCGGATATCCCCGTCCTCGGCACCTCCGTAACCGACTACGCCACGGCCCTGGGCATTGAAGACTGGAACGGCACCGTGGGCGGCAACATCTCCGGCACCAGCGACCTCGCCCCGCTCGACCAGCAGGCGGATATGCTCCGCTCCCTCTTCCCGGACGCCGAAAACGTCGGCCTCCTCTACTGCTCCAGCGAGCCCAACAGCGTATATCAGATTGAGACTGTCCGCGGCTATCTGGAGGAGATGGGCTACTCCTGCACCGCCTACGCCTTCAACGACGCCAACGACCTCGCCTCCGTCACCCAGACGGCCTGCGACAGCAGCGACGTGATATATATCCCCACGGACAACACCGCGGCCACCAACACGGAGAGCATCGCCAACGTCGCCCTGGCCGCCGGTGTGCCGATAGTCGGCGGGGACTCCGGTATCTGTTCCGGCTGCGGCGTGGCCACGATAGCCGCGGACTACTATGAGCTAGGAGCGGCCACCGCCCGGATGGCCGCGCAGATACTCACCGGCGAAGCGGATATCTCCGTAATGCCGGTGGAGTACTCCCCGGTGGTCAGTGGCCTCTACAACGCCGCCAACTGCGAGCTTCTGGGCATCACTCCCCCGGAGGGCTACGAACCCATAGGCTGATTCCCAATGAGCGGCCAATTTTGTGGCATCTCACAAAATTGGCCGCGCGAACGCCCCAATATTTTTGACAAATTCGGCATTGACTTTTGACATTTAAAGCGGTATCGTATTTACACAAGCAACCGTGGGCCCCGGCCCGAAAGGAGGACGGAAGATGAATAAGCTGAACAGCGCGCTGAATTCTTCCGCCGTCCGTTTCGACAGCCAGGCTCGCTATTATTTTGCGGGCTTTTATTCCTATGCCTATTTTTACTTTTACTTTTATGGCTTGGGGAAGAATAAGAGCCTGGCAGGACAAGAGGTTTGCTGAATAAGAGCTGAGAAGGCAGTTCCGGCAGCCCCGTCTTTACAGGCGGGGCTGCTTTTTTCTGCCGCAAAATGTGAAAAGGAGACGAAAAAGATGAAGAAAAAGCTGCTCTGCGCCGCGCTGGCGGCAATCATGCTGTTGTCCCTCGCCGCCTGCGGCGAGGCCGCCACCTCCGAGGAGAGCGAAGCCCCCGCCGAGCCCAGCGAGGCCGTCGGGGAGAGCACCTCCCCTGAATCCTCCGAACCGGCCGAGACCTATGTCGTCGGCATCTGCCAGCTCGCCCCGCACACCGCGCTCGACGCCGCCACCCAGGGCTTCAAGGACGCCCTGACCGAGGCCCTCGGCGACGCGGTCAAATTCGAGGAGGGCAACGCCGGCGGCGAGCAGAATAACTGCATCACCATAGTAGACGGCTTTGTCTCCGACGGCGTGGACCTCATTCTCGCAAACGCCACCGGCTCGCTGCAGGCCGCCGCCTCCGCCACCGCCGACATCCCCATCCTGGGCACTGCCGTCACCAACTACGCAATCGCCCTCGGGCTGGACGACACCATGATAGAGGTCCTCGGCAACAACATATCCGGCACCAGCGACCTCGCCCCGCTCGACCAGCAGGCGGCAATGGTCCAGGAGCTCTTCCCCGACTCCGAGACCGTGGGGCTCATCTACTGCTCCGCCGAGCCCAATAGCATCTACCAGATTGAGGTCGTCCAGGCCGCGCTCGAGGAGCTCGGCTACGCCTGCACCCAGTACGCCTTCACCGACGTGAACGACCTGGCCTCTGTCACCCAGACGGCCTGCGACAACAGCGATGTGATATACATACCCACGGACAACACCGCCGCCAACAACACCGAGAGCATAGCGAACGTGGTTCTGGCCGCCGGAGTTCCCGTGGTGTGCGGCGAGAGCGGTATATGCGCCGGCTGCGGCGTGGCCACCCTCTCCATCGACTACTACGAGCTCGGCCAGATAACCGGCGAGATGGCCGTGCAGATACTCACCGGTGAGGCCGACGTCTCCGAGATGGCCATCCGTTACGACGAGACCGTCACCAAGATGTACAACGCCGCCAACTGCGAAGCCCTGGGCATAACGGTCCCCGAGGACTATGAGCCCCTCTCCTGAGTCCGGGCAAGAAACTTCATGCGCCTTGGGCGCCACGATGAGAGGCAAAATCAGCGGCGCATGAAGTTTTTGGGCAGCATTTCCGCTTGCCCCGAAGGGGCGGGGAAATGGCACACCCAAAGTTTTGCTATACTTTTGTATAGCAAAAATAAAAGTAAAGGCGTCTTGGCGGAGGAGGGTCAGATCCCTTCTCCGCAGGGCGCGAGATGCGGAGGAACTTTAGCTTATGGAATTCCTGCAATCGCTCTTGAATGCTCTGCCCGGTGCCGTGGGTCAGGGCCTCATCTGGGGTATAATGGCAATCGGCGTCTACATCACCTACAGGGTCCTGGACGTCGCCGACCTGACGGTGGACGGCTCCCTCGCCACAGGCGGCGCCACTTGCGTGCTGCTCACGCTGGGCGGGATGAACGTATACCTGGCCATGCTCTGCGCCGTACTCGCCGGCATGCTCGCCGGGCTCGTCACCGGCCTGTTTCACACCAGGTGCGGCATTCCGGCCATACTCGCCGGCATACTCACCCAGCTCGCGCTCTACTCCATAAACCTGCGCATAATGGGCTGGGGCACCTCGGCCGGCACGCAGGCCACGCTCGCCATCAGGGTGGACAATTTCGACCTGGCCGTGTCCTCGCGCTACATCCGCGAGCTGAGCCTTAATAACCCCATCCCGCTGCTGCTTCTGGCCATCGCGCTGCTCATCGGCCTGCTCTACTGGTTTTTCGGCACCGAGATAGGCTGCGCGATACGCGCCACCGGCGCCAACAGGAACATGGCCAGGGCCCAGGGCATAAATACAGGCAGGAATACCGTGCTCGGCCTGATGATATCAAACGGCCTCGTGGCCCTCTCCGGCGCGCTGCTGGCCCAGTACCAGGGCTCGTCCACGATAGACATGGGCCGCGGCGCCATCGTCATAGGCCTCGCGGCCGTCATAATAGGAGAGGTCATATTCAGCAAGCTCTTCAGGAATTTCGCGCTGAAGCTCCTGGCCTGCGTAATAGGCTCCATCATATACTATGTCGTCATACAGATAGTGCTCCGCCTCGGCCTCGACACGAACGATCTGAAGCTCTTCACGGCGCTCATAGTCGCCATTTTCCTGGCCATACCGTATTGGAAGGGCCAGCTATCCGTCCGAAGCAAAAGCCGCGTGAATCAGGCAAAGGAGGAAAAAAACAATGCTTGAACTCAGACATGTCAGCAAGACTTTCCACCCCGGCACCGTCAATGCCAAGACGGCGCTCCACGACCTCAGTCTGACGCTGAATGACGGCGATTTTGTCACGGTCATAGGCGGCAACGGCGCCGGAAAGAGCACAATGCTCAACGCCATAGCGGGCACCTTCCCCATAGACACCGGCGCCATACTCATAGACGGAAAGAATATCACCGGCCTCCCCGAACACAAGCGCGCCTCTTTCATCGGCCGCGTGTTCCAGGACCCCATGGTGGGCACCGCCGGCTCCATGGGCATAGAGGAGAACCTCGCCCTGGCCGCCCGCCGCGGCAAGCACCGCGGCCTCAGGTGGGGCATAAGCAAAATTGAGCGCGAGGACTACAGGGCCCTCCTTGCCAGCCTGGGCCTGGGGCTCGAAAACCGCCTGAGCACCCGCGCCGGGCTGCTCTCCGGCGGCCAGCGCCAGGCGCTGACGCTGCTGATGGCCGCGCTCGTCCAGCCCAAGCTCCTGCTCCTGGACGAACACACCGCCGCTCTGGACCCCAAGACCGCCGAAAAAGTGCTCGAGCTCTCTGACAGCATAGTCAGCGAAAATCACCTCACCACGCTCATGGTGACGCACAACATGCGCGACGCCATCGCGCACGGCAACCGCCTGATAATGATGAGCGAGGGCGAGATCGTCCTGGACATCTCGGGTGAGGAGAAAAAACGCCTCACCGTCGAGGACCTGCTCGAGCGGTTCTCCGCCGCGGCGGGCACAGAGCTCTCCAACGACCGCATACTGCTGGGCGCGTAGTGCCTAGGCAAACCGCGGCGGCAGGACTGACCTGCCGCCGCGGTTTTTTATGTGTCCGTCTGTATCAGCGCGGAGGGCGACTCCAGCGCCTCCACGTCTCCGTCGGGGAAGCGGACAAGCAGCCTGAACCCGCCGTCTATGCCCAGCACCTCGCCCTCTCCCCTGCCGCTTACGGAGACCTTTCCGCCGGTGAGGACCGAGCGTTCCCGGTACTCATTAAGGAAATCCCTCGCAGGCAGCAGGGAGGCGAGCTCCCAGAGCCCGTTGAGCACATCTGCAGCCAGCTCCGCCACCCTCTCATCCCCCGGATACGTCTCAAACAGGGCTCCCGCGCTGCCGCTTATCTCCGGAGGGAAGCCGCCCTCCGGCTCACAGATATTTATCCCCAGCCCACATATGACGTGGTCCAGCGCGCCGGCCGGGGTGCTCTGCGCCTCCGTGAGTATTCCGCAGACCTTTTTGCCGTCCAGCAGGACGTCGTTCACCCACTTTATTCCCGCCCTGCGGCCGGTTGTGGCCTCAATGGCCCTGGATGCCGCGACAGCCGCCGCCGGCGTCACGGCCAGGGCGTCAGCTGCCTGTATCCGCGGCCTGAGCAGCAGGCTCATATACACCCCGCTGCCCGCAGGGGAGAAAAATGTCCTGCCTCTCTGTCCTCTTCCGGCCGTCTGCTCAAGGGCGAGCACGGCCGTGCCCTCAGGCGCCCCCTCTCCGGCCATGCGCCCGAGCACGGTGTTTGTGGAATCCACGCTCTCAAGTACCAGCACTCTCATCGGCGGAGAGAGCAGTCCGCCCAGAGCCGCCGCGGTCAGCATGGAATCTCCCAACCCGGGCGGCCCCCGCCCGCAGGTCCCAAGACTTCTCCTCTCATATTAATACCTCTGTCAGATATTTTTGATATGCGAAAGCATGGCGGCAGCTTGAAATGAGCCGTTTCTCCGCCACAGGCACGGCAGGCGTAAATGGTGCGCCAAAACTCTATGCGCGGCCGCGCTTGCCTGTGTCCGCGGCGCGCGTCCGCGCATGCAGCCTGCCGTCCGCCCCATGATATCACTGCCCTCCCGCCTTTGCAAGCCGCGCTCCGCATTCTTACCTTAACTTTACACACCCCGTACCGTCCTCTCATCTCCGGCACATGACATCCCCAGAAAGCGGCGCGGACCGGGGCCGAAAAGCAGCTTTTTCAGCGAAATTGGCCCTTGACAATAATTTTTTATTGTTTTACTCTCATCACATGGCCGCCGGCGGCTCTTTATTTCAGAATAAGGAGCCTGACAATGCAACACGCCACATTTAACTGCACGCACTACGGCGCCGGATACCAATATGGCGCCGGGCTGCTGGAGCGCGGGATTTTCATACCCCGCCTTGCCCCCTTCCCGCTCACGGAGGAGCGCCGCCGCCTCGCCGGCGCCTGCCTCGGCGTCTGCCGCGCGCACTTTCCGGCCATCCTAGAGGAGATGCGCGGGCTGGCCGACGGACAGGGCTGCCCGGAGGACGCCATACAGACCATACTCTTCAGCATGTACACCTCTCCGGCGCCGGTGCGCTGCTCCTGTTTTGCCGTGAACGGGCCCGGCGGCCCCCTGCTCGGCCGAAACAGCGACTTTCTCCCCCATATGGAGGAGTATAACCTGAACGCCGTCTATTGCCTCTCCGGCTCATCCGCGGCCTTCACCGGCAACACCACGGCCTTTATCGAGCTGGAGGACGGGGTCAACAGCCACGGCCTCGCCGTGGGGCTGACCTCCGTCCCCTCCGCCGAGGCGGCCCCCGGCCTGAATGCCGGGCTGCTGCTGAGATACTTCCTGGAAAACTGCCGGAGCACGGCCGAGGTCATTTCCGCCGTACGCCGCATTCCCAGAGCCAGCGCACAGACCTTCACCGTCGCCGACCGCTCCGGAGATATCGCCGTCATAGAGTGTTCCCCCTCGGGCTGCGAGGTCATCCGGCCCGAACACGGCTGCGTCTGCGCCGTCAACGCCTTCCATTCGCCCTCCATGCGCCGGCTGAACGCCGCCGGGGCGGATAACTGGCGCTCCGGGGAACGCTATGCGGCCATGGAGCGTGCCCTGCGCGCCTCCCGGGAGCGCGGCAGCGCCTTTTCCATGGAGCTCCTCTCCGGCAAATACGGCTTCATGTGCCAGTACGACCGCGCAGCCGGACAGGACACGGTCTGGTCGGTTGTCTACGACCTCGCGCATGGCCTCATCTACCGCGCGGAGGGGAATCCGGCCCGCGTGCCCTTTGAGCAGGACCGGCGCTTCACCTGGACGCCGGGCTCCGCGCGCGGCTGCTGACCGCGGTCACAGGCAAGCGCGGCCGCGCATAGAGTTTTCGCGCGCCATTTCCGGCGGCCGAGCCTGTGGAGGCACGCGGTGCCTTTTAATTATCTCATACCTTTGCACAGTAAAAACAGCGGCGTTAAAACGCCGCTGTTTTTTCATTGTCCATCGCCGCACTATACTGCGGCCCTGGCCCCCAGTTGTCTGGCCTCCTCAATCTCTTTCCTGCCCTCTATGTCGCCCAGGCCCATTACCCCTCCGCAGAGCACCTTCCCGTGGCTCTTCCAGCCGAGGTGGACCATCAGCCTGTCATACCAGTAGACGCTCTCCTCGAATCCGTTCCCCTCGGCGGCCATAAGCAGTGCGCTCTCCTTTATGGGGTTGCGGTAATCGCTGTCGCACTCGGCCACCGCGAAGAGCCGGTCGAAGGCCGTTTTCAGCTGGCCGCTGATGTTCCAGTAATAGAGCGGGGACGCCAGCACCACCACATCGGCCTCCCTGTAGGCCGGATATATCTCGGCCATGCCGTCTTTCTGCACGCAGGGGCAGCCGCCCTCCCGGCCACCGCCGAAGCAGCCCTTGCAGCCGCCGATGTCCATCCCGTCGAGGAAGAACTCCCGCACATCGGCCCCCGCCTCACGGGCTCCATCGGCGAATGCCCTGACCAGCGCGGAGGTGTTGCCGTTTTTGCGAGGGCTGCCATTCAGTATGACAATCTTCTTGGCCATTTTGCTCCCCCTCACAGCTTTGCCGCCAGCTCGGCGGCCTGTCTGCAGCCGTCCGTCCTGTCTATGTCCCCAACTTCCAGCACGCCGGGGATAAGGACCTCGCCGGCCATCTTCCACTTCATGAGCGCGGCGCTGCGCTCTATCGGCACGCGGACACCGTCGAGTACCGTCATGTCCTCCTCCTCGCAGCAGGCGATTATGGCGCACTTCTTGCCGGCTATGTCCTTGCCGCCCACGACCAGGGAATAGAGCTTGTCGATAACGCACTTTATCTGCGCCGGGATCGAATACCAGTAGACGGGAGTGGAGAAAACTACGACATCCGCCTCGAGGACGACCGGCGCCACGGCGTTGAAATCGTCGTCGAAAGTGCAGGCCTTTCCCGTGCTGTAGCAGGTCTGACATGCGTGGCAGCCGCCCAGCGTCATAAAGGCAGCGTCAAAGCGCGTCACACTGTGGCCCTGTTCCTCGGCCGCCTTGATAAAAGCCTCCGTCATGGCGAAGCTGTTGCCGCCCTTTCTCGGGCTGCCGGTGATGACAACTATCTTGCTCATATTGACCTCCTGAATGGCGGGATTGACTTTACCCGCCAGTGATATTATAATCATAGCAAGAATAAATCGAAAATCAAGTACGCACATTGTTGTTATATACTTACTAAAAGGAGAGCGTAAAATGTCCAACCGCTGCATATCGGACGAGTGCCTCAGTACTACGGGCTTCAGCTATACCCTGTCGCTGATAAACGGCAAATACAAGATGACCATACTCTACACCCTCATGGAATTCGGAACCGTGCGCTTCAATGAGATGAAAAAGTACATAGGCGGGATATCCTATAAGACACTCAGCCTGACTCTGAAAGAGCTGGAGGGGGACGGACTGGTCCACCGCGAGGAGTATCCGCAGATCCCGCCCAAAGTGGAATACAGCCTCACTGAGCGCGGACGGAGCCTTATCCCCATTCTCGACATGATGTGCGACTGGGGCGACAAAAACCGGATATGAAACTTCAAGCGCCCTGGGCACCACGACGAGAGGCAAAATCATCAGCGCATCCGATTGCCCCCAAGGGGCGAGGAAATGGCGCATCTCAAAGTTTTGCTATGCTTTGCACAGCAAAAAATAAGAGAGGAGCAAGCGATGCTTGCTCCTCTCTCTGGTGGGCCTTCAGGGACTCGAACCCCGGACCGACCGGTTATGAGCCGGTTGCTCTAACCAACTGAGCTAAAGGCCCAAAACAGGCCGCCGCGCTGCGGCGGCCTCTGGCGCCCCCTGTAGGATTCGAACCTACGACCCTGCGGTTAACAGCCGCATGCTCTACCTGTTGAGCTAAGGAGGCATAGAACTCGGGGGCCAAAAGGCCCCCGGTGTTGGCACTGACCTATTTTCCCGGTCCGTCTCCAGACAAGTATCTTCGGCACAGGTGAGCTTAACTTCCGTGTTCGGAATGGGAACGGGTGGACCCTCACCGTTAAAAGCACCAACTATTCACTTGGGGTCCCGGAACCCCGCCTGGGCGGGATTCCGGGTGGTGACCCGTAGGAGAGTCGAACTCCTGTTTGGGGCGTGAGAGGCCCCCGTCTTAACCACTTGACCAACGGGCCTGGTACACCATCAGGGACTCGAACCCTGGACACCCTGATTAAGAGTCAGGTGCTCTACCAGCTGAGCTAATGGTGCGCGAAATGCTCAGGGTGTGGATTCGCGTTGCACCCTGAAAACTGAACAGAG
>CALWYN010000043.1 GCA_944385755.1 uncultured Oscillospiraceae bacterium | reverse complement strand
TGGAAACTCCTCCTTTGAATAGTACCCCATCTCTGGGGCCCGTTTATGCAATCGCTAATGGACCCGGATATCCTTGGCCGGCCCACTAACGCCCGCATACTGTAAATTCCTGTCGTGTAATATGGGTATCACGACAAATTGGCAAAAATACGGAATTTCAAGGGGGCCTTCCACGATTATTTTCACGATATTTACACTCAGGACTTCCCAAAACCGCCCGGAGGCTGTATAATGCTCTTGCCGGCTCCGCCGGAAACACGGAACGAAGGAGGCCCTGACATGAGGGGTGTTCACAGCGCAGTTGACGATCTGCGCCGCAACGTATTTACGGAGGTTGCCCGCCTCGCCTACGAGGGCGGGGATTATTCCCGCATCGACGAGCTGCCCTATAAAATTATTCCCGGCGAGGACGCGCACTACAGGCACGACGTATTTCTGGAGAGAGCCATCGTCACTGAGAGGCTCCGTCTGGCCTGTGGGCTGCCTCTCCGCACCGCCGCGGAGATGAGCCTGGCCAGCGACGGGATCGAGCAGGCCGCCCTGCCCGAGAAGTACTATGAGCCGCCGCTGATAAATATCATCCCCTTCCCCTGCAACGCCTGCCCGCCGAAGGAAATCCGTATCTCCTCCAACTGCCAGGGCTGCCTGTCCAGGCCCTGCATGAACGTGTGCCCCAAGGGCGCGATAAGCGTCGGCCGGGACGGCAAGAGCCACATAGACCCGGATAAGTGCATTAAATGCGGCCGCTGCCTCAACCAGTGTCCCTACAACGCCATAAGCCGCCTCGAGCGGCCCTGCGCCAAGGCCTGCGGCATGGACGCCATCGGCTCCGACGAAAAGGGCCGCGCCAAGATAGACTATGACAAGTGCGTCAGCTGCGGCATGTGCCTGGTGAACTGCCCCTTCGCCGCAATAGCCGACAAGAGCCAGATTTTCCAGCTCATACAGGCCATAAGGGCCGGGGACGAGGTCATCGCCTGTGTGGCGCCGGCCTTTGTCGGCCAGTTCGGGAAGGACGCCACCGCCCCCAAGCTCCGCAAGGCCATGCGCATGCTGGGCTTTGCCGACACTGTAGAAGTCGCCATAGGCGCCGACCTCTGCACCGTCGAGGAGGCGCACGACTTTCTCGACAACGTGCCCGAGAAGCTGGACTTCATGGGCACCAGCTGCTGCCCCGCCTGGAGCGTCATGGCCAAGAAGCTCTTCCCTGAGTTCAAGGACAATATCTCCATGGCCCTCACGCCCATGGTGCTCACCGCTCGCCTGATGAAGAAGGATCACCCGAACGCCAGGATTGTGTTCGTCGGGCCCTGCGCGGCCAAGAAGCTAGAGGCCTCCCGCCGCAGCGTGCGCTCGGACGTGGACTTCGTGCTGACCTTCGAGGAGCTCCAGGGCATGTTCGACGCCAAGGAGATAAACTTCGCCTCCCTGGAACCGGACGAGTGCGACAGGGACTTTGACAAGGGCACCGGCGCGGGCCGCGGCTTTGCCGTGGTGGGCGGCGTGGCCGCCGCGGTGGCCGAGGCCATAGCGCGCATAGACCCGAGCCGCCATGTCGACATAGAATACGGCGACGGCCTGCGCGAGTGCCGCAAGATGCTGACCATGGCCAAGGCCGGCAAGCGCAACGGCTATCTGCTCGAGGGCATGGCCTGCCCCGGCGGCTGCGTGGCCGGAGCCGGCACCATCACCCCCGTGCTGAACGCCACAAACAACGTCCGGACTTACAAGACCCGCGCCGAAAAGCAGAACGCTCTTGACAGCGAGTTCGCCGGCAGGTTGAGCGAGGTCGAGGAGTAAAAATAAAAGCGGCCCCAGGGGCCGCTTTTAGCTTGTCCGGAGCCGTAAAATGTGCCGGATTTTTTATTTATATTCCCTTTTTGAAAAAAATATGCTAGAATTATAATATACTTTCAATAAGGAGGATGACTTCACATGAGAGTCATACACACCGACCGCGCTCCGGCGGCGATAGGCCCCTATTCCCAGGCTATGATATCCGGCGGATTTCTCTTCACTTCCGGCCAGGTGGCGCTTGACCCGGCCACGGGCGCCGTTGTCGGCTCCACCGTCACGGAGCAGGCGGAGCAAGTCATGAGCAACCTGGCCGCCGTGCTGGAGGGGGCAGGCACCTCGTTTGAAAAGGTTGTCAAGACCACCTGCTTCCTGGCCGATATGGCCGATTTCGCAGCGTTCAACGAGGTATATGGCCGTTACTTCACCGGCAAGCCCGCCCGGAGCTGCGTGGCAGTAAAGACCCTGCCGAAGAACGTTCTCTGCGAGGTAGAGGTCATCGCCGAGGTGTGAATCAGATAACCCAAAGAGGAGGGGAAATCCCCTCCTCTTTTTCTCATTACGGAACTATCAGTACGCCACGCCCCAGATTATCATCTTTCTGGCCGCACGGCCGCAGACCGGGCAGGTGTCGCCCAGATGCTCCTGCTCAAAGGGCATGCAGCGGCTGGACACGCCCGCGAGCTCCTTCATCTTCAGCTCGCAGGCCTCGTCGCCGCACCACATGGTTTTTACAAAGCCGCCTCCGCGGTTCTCGACGACATCCCTGACCTCCTCGACCGTGGACGCGGTGTAGGTATGTTCGTCCAGGTTGCGCTTCGCCCTGTCGAACAGGCCCTTCTGCACCGCGTGCAGCAGTTCCGGCACGCTCTCCTCGAGATTTTCAAGCGGCAGCGCGACCTTCTCGCCGTTGTCACGGCGGGCCGCCACACACTGTCCGGACTCGATGTCGCGCGGCCCCAGCTCAAGGCGCAGAGGCACGCCCTTCATCTCCCACTCGGCGAACTTCCAGCCGGGGGAGTTGTCGGAAAAGTCGCCTTTCACGCGCACACCGGCGGCCTTCAGCCGCTCCACCACAGCCCCGGCGGCCTCGGAGACGCCGGGCTTGTGGGCCGCTATGGGCAGGACTATCACCTGTATCGGCGCTATGTTGGGCGGCAGCACCAGTCCGTTGTTGTCGCCGTGGGTCATTATCAGCCCGCCTATGGTGCGGGTGGAGAGGCCCCAGCTGGTCTCAAAGGGGTTGCGGAGCTTGTTTTCCCTGTCCGAGAAGGTTATGTCGAAGGCCCTGGCGAAGCCGTCGCCGAAATAGTGGCTCGTGCCAGCCTGCAGCGCCTTGTGGTCGTGCATCATGCACTCTATCGTGTAGGTGTTCTCGGCGCCGGCAAACTTCTCCTTTTCGGTCTTGTCGCCGCGTATGACGGGCATGGCGAGCTGGGTCTCGCAGAGTTCCGCGTATATCTCCAGCATCTGCCGCGTCTCCTCCAGCGCCTCCTCGGCCGTGGCGTGTATCGTGTGCCCCTCCTGCCAGAGGAACTCGCGCCCGCGCAGGAAGGGGCGCGTGGTCTTTTCCCAGCGCAGTACGCTGCACCACTGGTTGTACAGGCAGGGCAGGTCACGCCAGGAGTGCACGACGTGGCTCCAGTGCTCGCAGAAGAGCGTCTCGCTGGTGGGCCGGATGGCCAGCCGCTCGGGCAGCTCCTCGCTGCCGCCCATGGTCACCCAGGCGCACTCGGGGGCGAAGCCCTCCACGTGGTCCTTTTCCTTCTGCAGCAGGCTCTCCGGAATGAGCAGCGGCATCGAGACGTTCACATGCCCCGTCTCTTTGAACCGCCGGTCGAGAAAAGCCTGGATATTCTCCCAAATGGCATAGCCGTAAGGCCGCAATATGAACAGGCCCTTCACGCCGGAGTAATCGACGAGCTCCGCCTTGGTACACACATCCGTGAACCACTGGGCAAAGTCCTGTTCCATATCCGTTATCTCGCGGACCTTCTTTTCCTTGGCCATAAATTAACCTCCCCAGGAGCGGCGGCCCTTCCGCCGCCCGATTTGCATCTATTAATTTTATAAAAAACAGCCCGGCTTGTCAACACCGGACTGAGCGGTTCCCTGCTACGGACCCAAAGGATTTCTCCCCACCTGCCATCCTCTTATATGATTAAGGGGCCTGCCGTCCGCTTGCCGCTCCCAAGGACAAAAACAGGGGAAGAAGAACACACGGCGCATTTCTGCGGAATTGGGAACTATAAAAAACATATTGACACCTGCCGGCGTTTAGTTTATTATGTAATTATGTAATTACGGAATTCCGGATATAAAAACATTTTGCGGGGAGATGAGATTAAAAACTATGGAACGGGATTACGGCAAAGAAATTGACGCCATCAGAGAGCAGATGGAAAGCCTTCAGAGCATGACCTCTTCGCAGCTTGAGGACTTGAGGAACATGGTGATGACATTGCTGCCCAACAAGCCGTCAACCGAGAAACTGGAGAGGGTGCATGTGATGCACGGAATGCATCCGGACGGCCGCCTCAGCGAGATGATGGAGGAATTGTGCCATAAGACCGGGGAAAAGGGCGTGAGCGGGCTTGTGACCTACCTCGGGGTATACAATTCCGGCGGGAGGCAGTCCAACTGGATACGAAACGCCGTTCCGGCCGATGAATTGCTGGATCTGATAGAGAGCGGCGTGGCTGGCAAGGTGCTGGCCTGCATCGGGAACGCAAACCGCCTGGCAATACTGTTGGAGATACTCCGCGGTCCCAGGACGGTGGCAAAGCTGGTGGAGAAGTGCGGCTTCGGTTCGACAGGGCAGGTATATCACCACATGAAGCCGCTGCTGGCCGCCGATGTGGTGGTGGAAGACGAGCAGCAGAAAGGCGTTTACATCATCCAGCCGCGCAAAGTACAGGGTATTATCATGCTGTTGGCAGGTATCAGTGATATGGTGGATGAGACCTACACGCAGGAAGCGTGGGAAGCTCCCGGGGAGAAATAATAATTCAAGGCGGATACAGCAGACAGGGCATGCCCGGTGCGGAGGCATGCCCTGTCTGCTGAACGCGCTTTTATTCCTTGCTTTTCCCCTTCTGGTAAAAGAACCGTGCCAGAATGAGACAGAATACTATTCCGATTCCGTAGGGAATGAGATATAGAAACGCCGTGCTGACCGGCGCGCTGTACACGGCATACTGCACGCCCCAGAGCATGTCGCAGTAGTTATATGCAACCACCGCGCACATAATGTCGGACAGAAGGACCGCGAGAACGATAAACAGGCTGCCCAGCCTTCTCATACGCTTCACCTCCGGTTATTTTTTCCGCAATATCAGTATCAGCCCTATGACCATCGAGAGGACGCAAAGTATCAGCATCACGCCGGAGCCGTTCAGCGTAATCATTGAAGCGGCATTGAAACGCTCTGCCGCGCCCGGACTTATAACCATCATGATTCCGGACAGGATCAGGCAGACGGCCCCGGCCAGGCAGAGGCCGATACCCACCTTCATCTCCATGGCCTTTGAGCCCCTCGCCCCCTCGGCTTTTTGCGGCGGTTCATCCGGGCCCTGATTGCCGGCCTCCTCCCTGACAAGCTCATCCAGAGTGATGTTGAAACACTCGCTCAGCGCCAGCAGCTTCTCCAACTCGGGTGTCGATGTTCCGCTCTCCCACTTGGAGATGGACTGCCTGGAAACGCCTATCTTCTCCGCAAGCTGCTCCTGAGAAAGCCCGCTCTTTCGTCTGAATTCATATATCCTTTCAGACAGCATTCGCTTTACCTCCCCGGAAACACTATAGCCCAATCCGCGGTTACACACCATCAACTGTTGTTGAAGATTCCGCAACCAGGGGTTGCTTTTTGTCAATTCCCATATCGTTATCTTAAAATAGAGCTGCGCTTATTTCAAGCCTCCGGCCCCTTTTTCATTTTTCAGCGGGACCGGCGGAGACTGTATCTTCACCGCTCATCTGTGAAACGGGCAGGGAAGGGCCCCAAGATCTCCGCCCCGCGGGATATCCCGCGGGGCGGAGCCTGTCATTTTATCTGAATATATTTCTCCTGTTCCCTCTCGTTATACAGGGGGAGGTACATGTCTCTGACTATGCCGCGTATATCCGCCGAGATATCCTCGGGACCGAGTAGGCGCCTGTACATGAGCGCGGCGCCCTCGCCGTATAGCAGATACTCGCAGCCGACGTCCGTATATCCGTTGCGCAGATAGAAATTGTGGAGCTTGCGGGCCTTTTCAAGCTCCGGATATTTCGTGACTTCAAGCAATATCCCCTTATAGGAGGCGTAATAGTCGGCCATCAGGGAGAGGAACTGCCCGCCCACGCCGTGGCCGCGCACATGAGGATACACGCCCAGCCAGCCCAGTAGGACATAGCCAGCCCCGCGGCTCTTCAGCATCATGGCGTATCCGCACTCGCGGCCCTCGCCGTCCCTGAGCAGCAGCAGTTCCGCCCCCTTGAGCAGCGCGGCCTGGAACTCCAGCTGTGTGGGTCTCTCCCAGCTCTCGAAATCGAACTCCATCATCGGGTACACGCGCTGCAGGTCCTTATGCCCGCCGCGCTCCAATATAAAATCCATGGTGAATTAATCCTCCGTAAAGGCCTGCGCGCGGTACAGCTCCGCGTAGACCCCGTCTTTTTCCATGAGCTCCTCGTGGGTGCCGAGCTCTATTATCTTTTCCTTCTCAATGACCGCGATGCGGTCCGCGTTGTGTATGGTCGAGAGGCGGTGCGCTATTATTATGCTGGTCCTGCCCTCGGCCAGCTCGTCGAGAGAGGCCTGGATGCGCTGCTCCGTGACGGTGTCCAGCGCGCTGGTGGCCTCGTCGAGTATGAGCACGGGCGGGTTTTTCAAAAACACGCGCGCTATCGACAACCTCTGCTTCTGCCCGCCGGAGAGCATGACGCCGCGCTCGCCCACATAGGTGTCGTAGCCCTCCGGCATCTGCATAATCTCCTGGTGTATCTCCGCGCGCACGGCAGCGGCCACCACCTCGGCGTCCGTGGCGTCCGGGCGGCCGTAGCGTATGTTCTCCCTTATCGTGGCGGCGAAGATGAACACGTCCTGCTGTATCATGCCGATGTTGCGGCGCAGGGAGTCCTGCGTCACGCTGCGCACGTCGTGCCCGTCTATGAGCACGGCGCCGGAGGTGACGTCGTAGAAGCGCGGCAGCAGCTGGCAGAGCGTCGTCTTGCCGCCGCCGGACGGCCCCACCACGGCCAGTTTCTCCCCGGGGGCGATGGTCAGGGACACGTCGGACAGCACGGGCCCGGATTCCTTATTGTACTCAAAGCTGACATGGCGGTATTCTATCTCGCCTTTCACGTCCCTGAGCTCCTCGGCGTCCGGGGCGTCCTCTATGTCCGGCCTGGTGCGCATGAGCTCCAGGAAGCGGGAAAAGCCGGCCGTGCCCTGCATGTATATCTCCGAAAACTGCGCCAGCTTGCGTATCGGGGTCACGAAAGTGGAGACATAGAGCGAGAATGTCATCAAATCTATGTAGTCGAGCTCGCCGCGCATAATGAATATGCCGCCGGCCGTTATCACCAGCACCTGCATGATGCTGGTCGTGAACTCCATGCCGCTCATGAACCCGCCCATGGCCTTGTAGTAGCGCGAGCGCGCGGTCTTGTAGTGGTTGTTCGCGTTGACGAACTTCTCGTTCTCCTCGCTCTCGTTCGCGAAGGCCTTGGCGGTCCTTATTCCGGAGATACCGGACTCTATCGCGGCGTTTATCTCCGCCGTCTGCCTTTTCACCTCTATATTGGCCTTTTTCATGTTCACGCGCCTGGAGAGGGTGAAGGCAATCAGAATCGGGAGCACGACAGCCAGCACCAGCGCCAGCTTCCACTGGATTGTGAACATGATTATCATCGAGCCTATGATGGTCAGCCCGCTGATGATGACATCCTCCGGCCCGTGGTGCGAGAGCTCCGTTATTTCAAAGAGGTCCGTCGTGATACGGCTCATGAGCGCGCCCGTGCGGTTTCTGTCAAAGAAGGAAAAAGACAGCCTCTGCATGTGATTGAACACGGCCTGGCGCATATCTGCCTCGATGTACACCCCCATGCGGTGCCCGAGCACGGTGATAAAATAATAGCAGACTCCTTTCAGGGCATAGGCGGCCAGCATTATCCCCATGACGGTGAAAAATGTCTCAAACAGCCTGTCCGGGAGCAGCTCGGTCATGGACAGGCGCGAGACATAGGGGAACACCAGGTCAATGACTGAGGCGGTCAGCGCGCAGGTCATGTCCAGCAGAAACAGCCCCATGTGCGGCCTGAAAAAGGACATGAAGATTCTGAAATTCGGCCAGTTATAGTTTATCTCATTGTTTTTTTTCACTTTTTCGTTCAACCCCCCGGCGGGAATATCTGTCCCGCTGCTCCACGGCGAGCGCGTCGCAGCGGTTGTTGAACTCGTTGTCCGCGTGTCCCTTTACCCAGTGGAACGCCACGTCGTGTACGCCGAGCAGCCTGTCCAGCTCCTGCCAGAGCGGCACGTTCTTCAGCTCTCCGCCTTTGCGCTTCCAGCCTTTTTTCTTCCAGCCGGCCAGCCAGCCGTCATTTATGGCCCGCTCTATATACTGGGAATCCGTATGAAGCTCCACGCGGCAGGGCTCCCGCAGGGCCGAGAGGGCGGCTATGACGGCGGAGAGCTCCATTTTGTTGTTCGTGGTCTCCTCCTCGCCGCCGGAGAGCTCGCGCTCGTGTTCCCCATATCTGAGTATGGCGGCCCAGCCGCCGGGGCCCGGGTTTCCGCTGCAGGCCCCGTCGGTGTAGATTGTCACCTGTTTCATTCTTCCTCCGGCTGCTCCGCGCCCTCCTCGCGCTCCGTGCGCGCGACGGATATGACCTTGGCCCCCGGGTTCGGGCGCATCACCCTCACGCCCTGTGTGGCGCGGCCCAGCAGGCTTATATTGGAAACGCTCGTCCGTATTATCGTGCCGTCGTCGGCCACTATCAGCACGTCATCGTCCTCGGATACCACTTTTATGTCGGCCACAAAGCCGGTCTTTTCCGTGCAGTTGTAGTTTTTCAGCCCCATGCCGCCGCGCCTCTGCGGCCCGGCGTCCTCGCCGCCCCGGAGATACTCGTCTATGGCCGTGCGCTTGCCGTAGCCGTTTTCCGTGACCGAGAGCAGGGCGGAGCCGGCCCCGGCCCTGCCCGCGCCGACGGCCCAGTCGCCCTCGCGCAGCTTTATGCCGCGGACGCCCGTGGCCTCGCGGCCCATGGGCCGCACGTCGTTCTCGTCAAAACAGATGGCATAGCCGCCGTGAGTGGCAATGAGTATGTTCTGACTCCCGTCGGTCAGTCTGACGGCTATGAGGCTGTCGCCCTCGTCTATATTCAGCGCGCGGATGCCGCTCTTGCGGATATTTTTTATGGCGTCGAGCCTCATGCGCTTCACCGTGCCGTTTTTCGTCACCATGACGATATAGAGGTCCTCCTCCATGTCGCGCACGTGCAGCATGGCGTTCACATGCTCGCCGGGATCCGTAGGTATGATGTTGACAATGTTCGTGCCGCGCGCGCCGCGTCCCGCCTCGGGTATCTGGTAGCCCTTCTTACGGTAGCAGCGGCCGTAATCGGTGAAGAACAGGATGTTGTCGTGCGTGGAGGCGGTGAACACGGTCTCCACATAGTCCTCCTCGCGGGTGGCCATGGCCCGTATGCCCTTTCCGCCGCGGCCCTGGGCCCTGTATTCGCTCGCGGGCAGACGCTTGATATAGCCGCCGTGCGTCATGGTATAGACGCACTCCTCCTCCTCTATGAGGTCCTCGACGTCTATCTCGTCCTCGACCTCCTGGATCTCTGTCTTGCGCTCGTCGCCGTACTTGTCCCGCAGCGCGGTGAGCTCGTCTTTAAGCACGCCCTTGACCTTCTCCGGGTCGGCGAGCAGGCCCTCGTAATAGGCTATGCGCTCCTCGAGCTCCCTGTATTCGTTCTCCAGCTTCTCGCGGTCGAGTCCCTGCAGGGCCTTGAGGCGCATGTCCAGTATCGCCTGGGCCTGCACGTCGTCGAGACTGAAGCGCCTCATCAGGTTTTCCTTCGCGTCGTCATAGCTCTCGCGGATTATCCTGATGACCTCGTCTATGTTGTCCTGCGCTATCAGCAGGCCCTCCAGCAGGTGGGCACGCTCCCTGGCCTTTTTGAGGTCGTATTTCGTGCGGCGGACTATCAGCTCCTCCTGGAACGTCAGATACTCGTCGATGATATGGCGCAGATTGAGTATCTTCGGCGCGCGCTGGTTGTTCACGAGCGCGAGCATGTTGATGGAAAAGCTGGTCTGCAGCTGGGTCTGGGCAAAGAGGCGGTTCAATACCACCTGCGGGTTGGCGTCGCGCTTGAGCTCTATGACTATGCGCATGCCGTTGCGGTCGCTCTCGTCTCGCAGCCCGGATATGCCCTCCAGACGCTTCTCGCGCACCTGGTCGGCCATGTTCTCTATGAGCTGGCGCTTGTTGACCTGATAGGGCAGCTCGGTCACGATTATCCTCAGCCTGTCGTGGCCGTACTCCTCAAACTCCGTGCGCGCGCGGAGTATCACCTTGCCGCGGCCCGTCGCGTAGGCGGCCCTTATGCCGCTGCGGCCCATTATGATGCCCCTGGTGGGGAAATCCGGGCCGGAGATGTGCTGCATTAGGTCGGAGAGCGTGGCCTCCGGGTTGTCCAGCACGCACACGCAGGCGTTTATGACCTCCGTGAGGTTGTGGGGAGGTATGTTCGTCGCCATGCCGACGGCGATGCCGCTCGAGCCGTTGACCAGCAGGTTGGGGAAGCGGGCGGGGAGGACGCGCGGCTCCTTTCGGGACTCGTCGAAGTTGGGGTCCCAGTCCACGGTGTCCTTCTCCAGGTCGCGGAGCATCTCATCCGAGATGCGCGACATGCGGGCCTCGGTGTACCGGTAGGCCGCCGGGGGATCGCCGTCCACGCTGCCGAAGTTGCCGTGGCCCTCCACAAGCGGGTAGCGCATGGAGAAGTCCTGCGCCAGGCGCACCAGCGCGTCGTACACCGAGCCATCGCCGTGAGGATGGTAGCGGCCCAGCACGTCGCCGACGCAGGTCGCGGATTTTTTGAATGGCTTGTCCGAGGTAAGCCCGTCCTCGTACATGGCGTAGAGTATGCGCCTGTGGACGGGCTTGAGCCCGTCGCGCACGTCTGGCAGCGCGCGGGCCACAATGACGCTCATCGCGTAGTCGATGAAGCTCGACTTCATCTCGTTTACTATCTCAGAAGATACAATCTTCTGGTTCGGGAACATTATATCCTCTGGCTTATAATCCTTTGCCATCTGGTTACCACCTTTGATTTTCCGCGTCTTGTAGGTAGTATTCATCCTCCATCCAACGCGCGGGATTATTGTTTATATACTCGTAGTGATTTTCATAATCCTCGTAATTTTGCACTATATGATCATGATATGACCGCTGCCAAATATTTTTTCCGCATAAACTATTCGTACTGCGCTTAAAATACGAGACAAATTTGGGAATGGCCTCGTTTTGCCTTGAAACGTTTGAAAATTGATTTGTAGGGGACGGCGTCCCCGACGTCCCTTCTTCCGGGATCACGGACAACAAAAAATGAACGTGATTCGGCATAATGACAAAATTATCAATCCTGATTGTCGTACTCTGACGAGACAATTCCTCAATTTTCTTTTCAACGACAATCCCGTATTTTGTAATGTCAAATATCTCTCTGGCGTTTTTCTGCCCTTCAGGCAGTGGGACGTCGGGGACGCCGTCCCCTACAACTATTTTTTCAACGCCCTCTGTTTTCTTACGGCCGAGGTAATGACTCATGTTTTCACAGCAAATTGTCAAAAAATATGTCCTCGCTTCAGAATAACTAAAATCTCTCAGCCGCACACTCTTCCTGTTCCCGCCCATCAGACGTCCAGATTGACGACGTATTTAGCGTTCTGCTCTATGAACTCCTTCCTGGGCTCCACCTTTTCGCCCATGAGTATGGTGAAAATCTCGTCGGCCTTCACCGCGTCGTCCAGCTCTATGCGCTTGAGCGTGCGTGTCTCCGGGTTCATGGTGGTGTCCCAGAGCTCGTGGGCGTCCATCTCGCCGAGGCCCTTGAAGCGGCTTATATCCACCTTCGCGTTGGGGTTGTCCCCGCGCATCTCCGCGCTCACGCGGTCGCGCTCCGGGTCGCTGTAGGCCACGCGCGTCTGCTTTCCCCGGGTGAGCTTGTAGAGCGGCGGCACGGCCGCATACACATAGCCGTGCTCTATCAGAGGCCGCATATAGCGGAAGAAGAAGGTGAGCAGCAGCGTGCGTATATGGCTGCCGTCCACGTCGGCATCCGCCATTATGATTATCTTGTGATAGCGCAACTTTGCCAGATCGAAGTCCTCGCCCAGTCCGGCGCCCAGGGCGGTTATGACCGGATTCAGCTTGTCGTTGCCGTAGACCTTCTCCTCTCTGACCTTCTCGACGTTGAGCATCTTGCCCCAGAGCGGCAGAATTGCCTGGAAGCGGCTGTCGCGCCCGTTTGTGGCGCTGCCGCCCGCGCTGTCGCCCTCGACAATGTAGAGCTCGGTGAGGGCCGGGTCGCGCTCGTTGCAGTCGCGCAGCTTGCCCGGGAGCGTGGAGCCCTCCAGCGCGTTCTTGCGGCGGATGTTCTCCCTGGCCTTTCTCGCTGCCTCGCGGGCCCTGGACGCGGTCTGCGCCTTTTCGAGTATAGTGCGGCCCACGGAGGGGTTCTCCTCCAGGAACTGCTCCAGCTTGTCGCTCACCACGCTGTCCACCAGCGTGCGCATCTCGCTGTTGCCCAGCTTGGCCTTGGTCTGGCCCTCGAACTGGGGATTTGTCAGCTTGACGGATATGACCGCGGTGAGCCCCTCGCGGCAGTCCTCGCCGGAGACGCTCTCGCCCTCTTTGAGGATATTGGTCTTTTTCCCGTAGGCGTTCAGCACGCGGGTGAGTGCCGCCTTGAAGCCGGTCTCGTGCATGCCGCCCTCGGGCGTGTGTATATTGTTGGCGAATGAGACCAGGATCTCGCTGTAGCCATCGTTGTACTGCATGGCTATCTCGCACTCCGAGTCCTCGCGCTCACCGGACATGTATATTACCTCGGGGTGCAGCTCGTTCTTGTTGCGGTTGATGTACTTGACGAACTCGCGGATGCCGCCCTCGTAGAGCATCACATCCCTCTGCTCCTGGCCCTCGCGCCTGTCCTCGGTGGTAATCTTCAGCCCGGCGTTCAAAAACGCCTGCTCCCTCATCCTGGTGTGCAGGATGTCGTAGTCAAAAACCGTCTCCTCGAACATCTCGGGGTCCGGATGGAAGCGCACCACGGTGCCTGTGTGATCGGTCTCGCCGACTATTGTCATGGGCTGGGTGGTCTCCCCGCGCGAGAACTTCATCTGGTATATGTTCCCGTTCTTGTGGACGGAGACCTCAAGCCAGTCGGAGAGGGCGTTGACCACGCTCGCGCCCACACCGTGCAGGCCGCCGGAGACCTTGTAGCCGCCTCCGCCGAACTTGCCGCCGGCGTGCAGCACGGTATAGACGACCTCGAGCGCGGGCTTGCCGGTCTGGCCCTGTATGTCCACCGGTATGCCGCGGCCGTTGTCCGACACGCATATCACGTCGCCGGGCTCTATCGTGACCTCGATATGGCTGCAGTAGCCGGCCAGGGACTCGTCGATGGCGTTGTCCACAATCTCATACACCAGGTGGTGCAGGCCGGAGCTGGAGGTGGAACCTATATACATGCCGGGCCTGAGCCTGACCGCCTCAAGCCCCTCGAGCACCTGTATTTTGCTCGCGTCGTATTCCTGTGTTATTTTTTCATTGATATCGGACATGCGGTAAACATCCTTTACTATTCAGCGTCTTGAGAGCGCGGCGGGGGAGAGCTGGGAGAGGTATACCCTCCTCTCTCCGTCTTCCTCGCAGAGTATGAAGGACCTCGGCAGGTCCTCCGCCGCGTTTATAACCTCGCCGTTCTTCTCGGCGGCGGCGAGGAGTTCCCTTGTTATCCTCGAAGAGGTGGTGTTGTCCATGTCGAATATGCCGGCCACGGCCGAGCGCCTGAGGACGTGCTGCCCGCCTATGTGCAGATATGCCGTCATATAAGCTTCCCCCCGGAGACAGTCAGCACCTTCCCGCCCGTGCGCGAGGCTATGCCGTCGTCCTCGCAGCAGGTTATCAGGGTCTGCCCGTCGCCTATCCTGTTCAGTACATAGTCCTGACGCCTGGCGTCCAGCTCACTGAGCACGTCGTCCAGCAGCAGCACCGGATATTCCCCTGTCTCCTGCAGGTGTATCTCCCTCTCCGCGAGCTTTATGGACAGCGCGGCCGTGCGCTTCTGCCCCTGGGAGCCAAAGGTGCGGGCGCTTCGTCCGTTTATGGATATCACGATATCGTCCTTGTGCGCGCCTGTCAGGCACTGTCCGGAGTCTATCTCCGCCCTCCTGTGCCTCTCCTGATGCTCGCAGATGTCGTAGAATATCTCCCTCTCTGGCCCGAATGGGTCCCTCACCGTGGAGACCGTCTGATAACTGAGCTCAAGTTCGTCCGCCCCGCCTGAAAAATCCCTGTGTATCGGCGCCGCGGCCTTCGCCAGGCGGGAGACAAACGCCGCCCTGTAGCGCACGAGCTTGGCGGAAACGGCGCACATTCTGGCCGAAAAGTCGTCTAGAGTGTCGAGAAGCGAGGGCTTTTCCCTCCACTCCTTCAATATCGAGCTCTTCTGGTCATAGAGCCTTGAATACTCCGAGACGAGTTTGGCATAATTGGGCCTGAGCTGGCCGATCGCCGTATCCATGAGCCTCCTGCGGACTGCCGCGCCCTCTTTGACCAGGTCGAGATCGTCGGGGCAGAAGAGGACGCTCGTGAGAGTCCCGGCGAGCTCCGAAGAGCTCTTTTTCACGGAATTCACGCTTATCTGCTTCCTCTGTCCGGGAGTCAGCACGATCTTTAGCGTGTGCTCGCGGCCGTGCGGCTCCACGTCGGCCAGAATGTCGGCAGAAGAGAAGCCAAAACCGACAAGGTCCCTGTCCATCCTGGTGCGGAAGCTCCTCCCGCAGGAGAGCATATAGACGGCCTCCAGCAAATTTGTCTTGCCCTGCCCGTTCTCTCCACGAATCACGTTGGTGTCCGGAGAGAAATCGAAGCTCTCCCAGTCGTAATTTCGGAAGCCGGAGAGGGCTATGCGGCGGACCTTCATGTTCCGCCTACCTCCAGCCGGACTCCGTCAAACAGCACGCTGTCGCCGGGGCGGATTTTTTTCCCGCGCATCAGGCAGACCTCCCCGTTTACGGAGACGAGACCCTCGTTTATCACAAGCTTGGCCTCTCCGCCCGTCTCGCACAGCCCCGAGAGTTTTAGCAGGGAGTCGAGCTTTATATATTCGGTTTCAATGGTTATTTTATCCTTTTTCATATTCCGTTCATTCGCCCGACCTGAGCCTGACCGGAAGAACCATGTATATAAATCCGTCGCTTCCGTCGGCCGGGAGGAATACGCAGGGCGATGAGCCGGTATTTATGCACACCGTGAGCTCGTCCGCCGGGGCGGCCTTCAGGGCGTCGCGCAGATAGCGGTCGTTGAAGCCTATCTCCGTGTCGCCCCCGTTTCCCTCGCAGGAGCAGACGTCCTCCGCCCGGCCCACGGGCGTCACGCAGACAAAGTCTATATTCCCGTCCCCAAAGACCAGACGGAGGGGGTTCTTTACCTTTTCGTCCACCACCAGGGACACGCGGTCCACCACTGATAGGAATTCCTCGCGGCTTATCTTGAGGCGGTTTTTGAAATTCTCCGGCACGGCCTTCTTATAGTTCAGGAAATCGCCCTCAAGGCGCCTGGAGATAACGACCGTGTCGCCTATGGTGAAGGAGACGTGCTTGGCCCCCACGTTTATCAGCACCTGCTCGTCCGAATCCGAGCATATCCTGCCTATGTCCTGCAGCGCGGTGCCCGGTATTATGAACCTCAGTCCGTCCCGGCCGCTGCCCTCCAGATTCTCCCTTCTGAGAGCCAGGCGGTAGCCGTCAACCGAGACTATGGTCAGCCTGCCGCCCTCTATCTCGAACAGGCTGCCCATGTATACCGGGCGGCTCTCGTTTGTGGAGACGGCGAATATTGTCTCGTCTATCATATCCCTCAACGTATTTTGGGGCAGGGAGACGGCCTCCGCCTCGTCGGTCTCCGGCAGTTCCGGGTACTCCTCGGCGTCTATCGCTATAAAATTATACTCGCTGCGCCCGCATCTGACTTTGACCGCGTTCTGGCCGTCCACCTCCACGGTGACGACCCCGTCCGGGAGGCGCCTGAGCATCTCCGTGAACAGCTTCGCGTTCAGCACGGCCGAACCCGGCCTCTCCACGTCGGCCTCTATCGTGGTGTATATGCCCTTTTTGAGATCGTAGCCGGTGAGCCTCACGCCTGAGCCGGCATGTATGAGCAGTCCTTCCAGGGCCGGGATGGGGCTCTTGGCCGAGGCAGCCCTCGCCGCCGTGGATGCGGCCGCCTGTATGAGATGTTTTTCGCAGGAAAACTTCATTTTGCGTTCCTCCTCAGGATAGAAAGGATAGGATATTTTTCAGTAGTAGTAATAGTAGGCGAAAAAAATGTTCAAAACCTCAATTTTTCCTTGCGCCGCGCGCTTTTCCGCTGTTTAAAAGCGTGTTCATGAAAAACGGCTTTTCAACAGCTTAAATGGGTTTAAAAAACTGTGAACAGCTTTCAACATGATATCGACAGTGTTTTTTTCAACATGTGAACAGTTTGTCTATGAACGGGAGTTGATGTTCGAGGAGATGTCCCTCACGGTGCTGGCCACCTCCTGGTCGTTTTTTATCAGTTCCTCGACCTTCCTGACGGAATTCAGCACTGTGGAGTGGTTGCGCCCCTCGTATTGCCCGCCTATGTCCAGCAGGGAGAGGTTTGTGAGGCTGCGCATCAGGTACATGGATATCTGCCGGGCCATGGCTATCTTTTTGGAGCGGCGCTGTCCTCTCAAATCCTCGGCGGTGAGGGAATAGTATCTGGCCGTTTCCTCTATTATTATTTCGGGGGTGGGTATGTACTCACCTATCCTTATGACGTCCTTTATCGCGCGCTTCACGGAGTTTATCGTTATGGTGTCGTTTAATATCTCCTTGTACGCCGTGAGGCGCTTGACTACTCCCTCTATCTGTCTTATATTCGCCGTTATGTTCTCCCCGATGTATTCGACGACGTCGTCTGGGAGGAGCATGCCCAGCTGGGCGGCCTTGTTGCGTATTATGGCCATGCGCGTCTCTATGTCCGGTGGCTGGACGTCCGCCATCAGTCCTCCCTCAAAACGGGTGCGCAGGCGGTCGTCGAGCAGAGACATCTCAAGGGGCGGTCGGTCGGAGGTTATGACTATCTGGTGCCCCGCCTCATAGATGTTGTTGAAGGTGTGGAAAAATTCCTCCTGGATGGCCTGCTTGCCGGCGATGAACTGTATGTCGTCCACCAGCAGCAGGTCGACGTTGCGGTATTTGTGCCGGAATTCCTCCGCCGTGCCGGACTGGACGGACTGTATCATCTGGTTTGTGAACTCGTCACCCTTGACATAGGCTATCTTCTTTTCCGGGTAGCGGGTGTGTATCTCCTCGCCTATGGCGAGCAGCAGATGGGTCTTGCCCAGGCCTGAGTTGCCGTAGATAAACAGGGGATTGTAGGTTTTGCCGGGATTTTCGGCCACGGCCACGGCCGCGGCGTGTGCGAACTTGTTGGAAGGCCCGACGACAAAGCGGTCGAACGTATAGCCGTCCATCTCGGGCAGGTGCTCAGAGCCCTTTTTGTGGGACAGATATTCCTCGAGCTCGTCCCCGGCCAGAATCTGTATCTCAAAGTCGCAGGAGAACAGCTCCGCAAGGGCGGCCTTTATCATGCCGCCGAAGCGGGTCTGAATTATCCCGCGCTTGAAATCGGTGGTCGTATGCAGCACCAGCTTGCAGTCGTCGAGCTCTACCGGCTCGCAGTCCGCAAACCAGGTGTTATAGGCGGTTGGGGTTATGTCTTTGGATATGATTTCAAGAATACTCTTCCATATCTCAGCCACAGAGTCCATTTATACGCCTCCCCGGTCAAAACTGGCCCCGTTTGAAATCCTGGCATTCGGACATTTTTCAGACAGAACCTGAGCAAAGCTGTAACCAATACATTATACCAGAATCGGCCTGTCGAATCAAGAGCGACACTATATTTTATAATAATGTCTGCTGAATAAACCGCAACGCGGTTTAATAGCGCGGCGGCCGGCGCGGGGCCGGGACCTGTTGAATTTGGGGAAGAAAGGTGATATACTCCTGGGGATGAAAAACGATGTTTTCCTTAAATCTTTTTTTGACATTCCGGAGGCGGCCTCCATCCCCCTTCCCGGGGACGGGGGCGGCTTTCCCGCGCTCATAACCGGATTGCCCTCGGTCTGCAGAGCGCATCTGGCGGCGGCCCTGGCCGGGAGGTCGGGGCGGCCGCTGGTGGTGCTGTGTCCCGACGAGGCCGCGGCGGACGCCATGGGGGCCGACATAGCCGCGCTGACCGGCGAGGAACCCGTGTACCTGACGAGCAGGGACTTCACCTTCTATTCGGCGGACGCCGTGTCCAGGCAGGCCGAACAGAAGAGGATAGGCGCGCTCAGGGCGCTGAGCCGCGGGGCCGGCGTAACTCTGATAACTGCGGCCGGGCTGCTGCAGAGGGCCATGCCGCCGGAGGTGCTGGAGAGGAGCGCGTTTGAGATAAGCGAGCCCGGCCCTCTCGCCATGGAGGACGCCGAGGACGCGCTGCTGCGCTGCGGCTACAGCCGGAGTACGCAGGTGGACGGGCCGGGCCAGTTCTCCAGGCGGGGAGGCATACTGGACTTTTTCTCCCCCTCCGCCAGGGAGCCGGTGAGGGTGGAGCTCTGGGACGACGAGATAGATTCCATGACCTATTTCGACATAGACAGCCAGAGGCGGACGGAGCGGGTGAGCTCAGCCACCATATTGCCGGCGGCCGAGACCCTACCCAGCCTGATGCGCGGCGGAGCCGCGGCCCTGGCGGCCGAACTGGACAGGCGCGCCGCACAGACGGCGAGGCGTGGGACAGAGGCGGCCTCCGCCCTCGCCGCGACGCTCAGGGAGGACGCCGAACTGCTGCGCTCCGGCGCCGAGCTGAGGGCTGCCGACCGCTACGCCCCTCTCATATACGGCGGAATGTTCTCCGCGCTGGACTACATACCTGAAAATGCCGTGATACTCCTGGACCAGCCGGCGCGCTTTGCCGAGAGGGCAAGGAACTATGCGAAGGACATGTCCGAGGACGTAAACACCCTCGTCAAGGCGGGGAGGCTCCACGCGAAGTGGGAGGATTTCTGCCTCGCCCCGGACAGGGCCTTCCGCCGCCTCGCCTCGATGGCACTCTACATGTCGGACTCCTTCACGGCCGGCAGGTATCCGGTGGAGCCCGGAAGCATAACGGGCATAACGGCGAAACAGCTCCCGTCCTACGGCGGCAGCGCGGAACAGGCGGCCGAGGACGTGCAGCACTACGTGTCCGGCATGTTCGGGACGCTTGTCCTGGCGGGGGACTCCCGCAGGGCGGGCATACTGGCCGGCTTCCTGCGGGAGAGGGGCATCGCCGCCCGCACGGCCGGGTCCTTTGAGGAGCTGCCCGCGGCGGGGGAGTGCGTCGTGGTCCCGGGAGGGCTCTCCTCGGGCCTTGAGTATCCCTCTCTCCGCCTGGCGGTGCTGACGGATACCCAGATAGCCGGAGGGGTGTACCGCCGCGCCAGGCGCCGTAAAAAGGCCTCTGCGGGGGAGAAAATAGGCTCCTGCGCCGACCTCTCCGTGGGGGACCTGGTCGTGCACGAGAACCACGGCATAGGCCGCTTTGCCGGCATAGTCAGGATGCCCGTGGACGGGGCCGAGAAGGACTACATGAAGATATGCTACGCCGGGACGGACACCCTGTATGTCCCGGCCACACAGCTGGATCTGGTGTCCAAATACGTGGGCGCCGGGGAGGACCGGCCGGTGCGGCTCTCAAAGATGGGCGGCTCCGACTGGCAGAGGACCAAATCCAGGGCAAAGGCCGCGGCAAAGGAGCTGGCGCAGGGGCTGATTAAGCTCTATGCCGAGCGCGTCCGGCAGGAGGGCCACGCCTTCGCCCCGGACTCCCCCTGGCAGACCGAGTTTGAAGAGCGGTTCGGCTACGAGGAGACCCCCGACCAGCTCCGCTGCGTGGAGGAGATAAAGCGCGACATGGAGAAGCCCATACCCATGGACCGCCTGCTCTGCGGGGACGTGGGCTACGGCAAGACCGAGGTGGCCCTGAGGGCCGTGATGAAGTGCATACTCGACGGCTGCCAGGCGGCGATACTCGTGCCCACCACCGTGCTGGCCCAGCAGCACTACCAGACGGCCGTGCAGAGGTTCTTCGGCTATCCGGTACAGATAGAGGTCCTCAGCCGCTTCAGGACCCCGGCGCAGGTGCGCGAGACGCTCAAAAACCTGAAGAGCGGGCGCTGCGGCCTGGTGATAGGCACGCACAGGCTCCTGCAGAAGGATGTGCAGTTTAAAAGGCTGGGCCTGCTCATAGTGGACGAGGAGCAGAGGTTCGGCGTGTCGCACAAGGAGCATATAAAGGAGCTCAGCCGCCAGGTGGACGTGCTGACGCTCTCCGCCACGCCGATACCGAGGACGCTGAATATGGCCCTCTCCGGCATACGGGACATGTCCACGATAGAGGAGCCGCCCCAGGACCGCCTGCCCGTGCAGACCTTCGTCATGGAGCACGACTGGGGCGTGATAAAGGACGCGATACGCAAGGAGCTCAACCGCGGCGGGCAGGTCTACTACCTGCACAACCGCGTCGAGAACATAGAGCGCACGGCCCTCAGGCTCTCCGAGATGCTGGACGGGGCCAGTGTGGCCGTCGCCCACGGCAAGATGGACGAGGAGCAGCTCAGCCGCGTCATGGAGGACATGGCGGAGGGCCGCGTGCAGATACTGGTCTGCACGACCATAATAGAGACCGGCATAGACATGCCCAATGTGAACACGCTTATAGTGGAGGACGCCGACAGGCTCGGACTCGCCCAGCTCCACCAGATACGTGGGAGGGTGGGCCGCTCCACGAGGCGGGCCTTCGCCTATCTGACCTTCAGGAAGGACAAAGTGCTCAGCGAGATAGCCGAGAAGCGGCTGGAGGCCATACGCGAGTTCGCGGAGTTCAACTCCGGCTTCAGGATAGCCATGCGCGACCTGGAGATACGCGGCGCGGGCAACCTGCTGGGCGCCGAGCAGTCCGGACACCTGATAGACGTGGGCTACGACATGTACCTCAAGCTGCTGGAGGAGGCCGTGCTGGAGGAGAAGGGCGAGGCCCCGGCCAGGAGGGCCTCCACCACCGCCGACCTGGCGGTGACGGCCAATATACCGGAGAGCTACATCCCCTCCGAGGAGCAGCGCATGGACCTCTACCGGCGCATAGCTCTCATCCGCACGGAGTCCGACGCCGACGACGTGCTCGACGAGCTGATTGACCGCTTCGGAGAGCCGCCGGGCTCGGTCACCACGCTGGTGCGCGTGGCGCTGCTGCGCGGCGGGGCCGGCCGCGCGGGAATCACGGACATATCCCAAAAGTCCGGCGTCCTCCGCTTTGAGCTGGAGAACTTCGACATGGAGCGGGTCTCAGAGCTCTATGCCCGGCCGGAGTACAGGGGCAGGCTGAGGGTGGAGGCCGGGAACACGCCGCGCCTCACGCTGAAGCTACCGCCCAAGGCCAGGGTGCTGGACGAGGCGGACGCCTTCGTCGCCGCCTGGACGGCCACTGAAAAGAAGAGCATTTCCTGAAAGGGAGGAATACAGATGAAAAAAGCTATCTCACTTATCCTGTGCGCGGCGCTGTTCGTATCTGCGCTCTCCGGCTGCGGCGGACTGGGGGAGGAAGTGGATCTGGGCCTGGAGAACACGGCGAGCCCGGAGCCCTCGCCGGAGAGCACGGAGGCGCCCTCCAGCACGCCCGGCAGCGGGGATGAGGAGCCTGCGGGCCGGGATTGGCAGGCGCTGTGGCACAGCCACGACATGGACGAGGTGGTGCTCACGGTCGACGGCAGCGACGTGCTCTGGGACGAGTACTTCTACTGGATTTACAGCAATGTCTCCGACTTCGAGGCCATGTACGGGCAGGTGGACTACGGCGCGGAGCTGGCGGAGGGCATGACCTACGGCGACTACATCATGTCCGTGGTTGACCAGTACGCGGAGCAGTACCACGCGCTGTTAAAGGGCGCGGAGGAGCTGGGGGTGTCCCTCACGGATGAGGACTGGGACTACCTGGACGAGCAGGTGGAGCTGTACATCGAGACATACTGCGGCGAGGGGACCACGGACGAGGAGTTCGAGGAGCTGCTGTCCGAGAGCTGCCTCACCAGGCGCATGTTCGACTTCATGAACGAGACGAGCATGCTGCACCAGAGGCTGTGGATTGACGTCTACGGGGCCAACGGCGAGCTCTATCCGGCGGAGTCCGCCCTCTCCTGGGGAGACGAGCAGGGCTATACCACGGTGAAACACATACTTATCCTCACCCAGGACGAGGAGGGCAACGCCCTCGACGAGGCGGCCAAGGCGGAGAAGCTCGCCCAGGCGGAGGAGCTGCTGTCCCAGCTCGAGCCGCTCTCCGGCAGCGAGGAGATAGAGACCGAGTTCGACACGCTGATGAACGAGAACAGCGAGGACCCCGGCCTGGCCAGCTATCCGGGGGGATACTGCTACGTCCCCGGCACCATGTATGCCGAGTTCGAGGACGCGGCTGCCGCGCTGGGGGACTATGAGGTCTCCGGCATAGTGGAGTCCACCTCCGGCTACCACATCATCCTGCGCCTGCCGCTGAGCGTGGACGACGTGCTCTTCGACTACGGCTACGGCCTGGGCTATGTGGCCGCGCAGCTCGACTTCAACGACCTCATCTCCGGCTGGGTGGAGGAGGCGGAGACCGTGCCCACCGAGCTCTACACGGATTTCGATTTGGCAGCTTTCCTGGGCTGAGACAAGATACCGACACTGAAAGAGGAGAGGGCGGCGCCCTCTCCTCTCTCTGTGCCCGGCCGGCGCATACGCGCGCGGGCGCGGGGCATAATACCACCATGTGTGCTGAGAACTACAACTCAAAGAGGCCGGGCTCCTGCGCCCTGAAGCGGGTGTTCGCCGGCTGCGGGGACTTCCAGATGCGCGCCGTGCTGCCGGGGCTGCTGCCCGGGCGGGAGATTTTCGTCTGCTGGCTGGACGGCGTGGTGGACGGCACCTCCGTGACGGAGGACATACTGCGCCCGGTGACAGAGCGCGGGCGGACCGGGTTCTTCCTCTCCGCCGCCCGGCTCATAGACATCATAGAGCGCGGGGCGGTGTACTCCTACACGGTCCAGCGGCGCTCCACGCTGCAGGCCGCGGCGGAGGACATAGTGAACGGCTGCTGCGCCGTGGTGTTCGACGGCCCCGGGGAGGCGCTGACCTTTGAGGTGCGCACCAAGACCGGCCGCTCCGTCTCCGAGCCCACGGTGGAGAAGAGCATAAAGGGGGCCAAGGACGCCTTTGTGGAGACGCTGAGGACAAACACCTCCCTGGTCCGGCGCAAGCTGAAGAGCCCCCAGCTGAAGCTCTCCCAGGTGCAGGTGGGCCGCGAGAGCGGCACGGCCGTGGCCGTGATGTACGTCGAAGGCATAGCCAGGGACTCCACGGTGAGGGAGCTGCTGCGCCGCCTGGAGGCCATAGACACGGACGCCCTGCTCTCCGCCGGGGACCTGGAGGAGTACATCTCCGACAGCCCCAACACGCCCTTTCCCCAGCTGCTGCACACGGAGAGGGCCGACGCCTTCGCCATGCAGCTGCTCAACGGGCGGGTGGGCGTGATAGTGGACGGGCTGCCGCTGGGCTTTTTGGCCCCGGGCTGCCTGCCGGCCTTCATGCGCGTGCCGGAGGACAGCTCAGGGCACTTCGCCGTGGCCTCCATGCTGCTGTTCCTGCGCTGGGTGGCCCTGGGGCTCTCGCTGCTGCTGCCGGCGGCCTTTGTGGCCGTGAGCATGTACCACCAGGAGATGCTGCCCACCAAACTGCTGCTGAGCATGACCGCCGCCAAGCAGTACGTCCCCCTCTCCTCGGCGGCGGAGGTGCTGGCCATGCTGCTCTCCTTTGAGCTGCTGCAGGAGGCCGGATTGCGGCTGCCGGACCCCGTGGGGCAGACGGCGTCCATCATCGGCGCGCTCATCGTGGGCCAGAGCGCGGTGGAGGCGCGCATCGTCTCCCCCATCGCGGTGATAATAGTGGCGCTGGCCGGCATATCCGGCTACACCATGCCCAGCCACGACTTGGCCTCGGCCATCAGGCTGCTGCGCTTCCTCTTTGTCCTGGCCGCGGCCGCGCTGGGCCTGTTCGGGCTGATGGCCGCCCTGGCGCTGCTCATATGGCATCTGGCCTCGCTGGAGAGCTTCGGCGCGCCCTACCTGAGCCCGCTGACCGACGCCGACGGCCGCGGTGCGCTGAGGGCGCTGCTCCGCCGGCCCAACAGGTGCAACCGCCTCCGCAGCCCGGTGATAGCCGGGGAAAACCGGCGCAGGCGGGGAAACGGGGGCGAAAAATGAGGCGCGCGGCGGCATTTTTGCTGGCCCTGGCGCTATCGGGCCTCTCCGGCTGCTCCAGGGCCCTGCTGGGCAACTACAGAAACATCGAGGAGCTGCAGGTCATACAGACCCTGGGCCTTGACGGGCGGGAGGGCGGCGTGTTCGTCTCCTTCTCCACCGGGCGGGACGCCTCCGGCAGGGAGGTCGTGCGCATGGGCGCGGAGGGGGAGAGTATATCCGGGGCCATGCAGGCCCTGCAGGGCTATTCCGTGAGCGGGGAGCTCTTTTTCTCCAACACGGGCTACATCCTGCTGGGGGAGGAGGCCGCCCGCGACGCCGGAAGCTGCCTGGACTATATCGAGCGGGCGAGCGAGATAAGGCTGGACACCCCGCTCTTTGTGGTGCGCGGGGCCGAGGCCGGGCCCCTGGTCACCGCCGGCGGCGGCGAGGACGGGGGCATAACGGAGATAATGTCCTCCCTGGAGCGGTTCATAGAGCGCCGCGCCGCCGGATATCTGCCCACCTGCGCCGACATAGCCCGCTCACTCGCGCGCAGCGGGGCGGCCCTGGTCTGCGCCATAGCCCCGGCCAGGGCGCCGGACGGGGACTACCTCACCGCCGTCAGCCGCGGCTATGCCGTGCTCAGGGACGGCGAGCTGTGCGGCTATGTGGAGGGCGACGCGGCCCTGGCCGCGGCGGCGTTTCTGGGCGGCGCGGGGGAGAAGTACGTGGAGGTGGACGGGATGACGCTCAAGCTGATAAGCTGCGGCGCGCGCATGGAGCCTGTCTGGGACGGCGGGGAGCTCGCTGGGCTGGAGATGGCGCTGGAAGTGCAGGCCTCGGTGATAGAGGCGCGCTCTGAGCGCGACCTCAACGACGAACAGGAGCGCTCCGCCCTGGAGGAGGCGCTGGCCGGGACGGCCGCGGGCTGGATGCGGGAGGTGCTGGATGTCTCCCAGGGGACAGGCGCGGACTTCCTGGGCCTGGGCGCGGAGCTTGAGCGGCGCTTTCCGGCGAGGTGGCGCGACATCTCGCCCCAATGGGACGAGCTCTTCCCCGGGCTGGAGATAGAGCTCTCCGCCGGGGCGAGCGTGCTGCGCTCTTACGGCTTCGACTCTCCGCCCAGCCGCGCGGGGGAGGGCTGAGCATGGAGACACAGGGCATAACCCGCCGCCAGCTCTCGGCTGTGGCCTTCGTGGCTGCCCTCACGCCCTCGACCCGCCTGCTGCCGGGCTACTGCGCGGCGGTGTCCGGCCACGCGGCCTGGCTCTGCCCGCTGGCGGCCCTGCCGGGCGCGCTGCTGATAGCCGCCTGCGTCTGCGCCGTCATGCGCCGCCGCTCCCCGGGGGAGGGGCTGGCTGCGGTGGCGCTCAAACTGCTGGGGCGGCCGCTGGGCGGCGCGCTGCTGGCCGCCTACTCCCTGTGGCTGGTGTTCTACGCCGCCTTTTCCCTGCGCAGCGCCTCGTCGCGCTTCACGGTGGCCATCTACCCCGGCACTGCCCCCTGGCCGTTCATCGCCGTGGGCGCGGCCATGAGCCTCGCCGCCGCCCTGGGCAAGGTGCGGGCCCTGGGGCGCTCGGCGGAGATATTCAAGGCCCTGCTGGTGCTGGCCCTGGCGCTGATACTGGCGATGGGCTTCGCCCAGCTGGACGCGGGCGCCCTGGCGCCGGTCACGGCGGAGGACGCGCTGCCCGTGCTCCGCGGCGCGCCGCCGGCGATGGGCATACTGGGCCTGCTGCTGGTGAACACGGCATTTATCGAGTCGGATGCCCCGCTGAGGCCCGGGCGCTGGGCGGCCTCCGCGCGCTGGTGCGCGCTGATGGCCCTGCTCTGCTCGCTGATAGTGGCCGTGACCCTGGGCAGCTTCGGCGCGGAGCTGACGGCGCACTTCGACCTGCCGTTTTTCACCTTTGTGAAGAACATCAGCGTCTCCGGCATAGCCGAGCGATTGGAGGCGCTGATAACCGCCTTCTGGGTGTTCTCCGACTTCGTGATGTGCTCCCTGGCGCTGACGGCAGCCTCCGGGGCCCTGCGCCTGATAGCCGGGCTGCCCGAACACCCGGAAGGTCCCGGCGCCCTCTCGCACGGGCGCTGGCTCACCTGGCTCTGCGCCGCAGCCGCCGGGCTCACAGCTGCCGCAATCGCACCGACCGATTTTGTGCTGGCCGAGTACTCCGAGAGGATAATCCCGGCGCTTAACCTCGTCATGGTGGCCGCCCTTCTCATCCCGCTCACGCTGGCCGCCCTGCTCAGAGGCCCAGCACCTCCCGCGCGCAGTCGATAAAGCGCCGCATGGCCGGCGAGGTCCCGCCTTCCGGGCGCATGGCCATGACCAGGGCGCGGGACATGGGAGGGTCGAGCGGCAGCAGGGCCACGTTGCGTTCGCTGCCCTGCAGTATGAGCTCCGGCAAGATGGTCACGCCTAGGTTGTGCTCCACCATGGAGACGATGTTCATGTCGA
>CALWYN010000042.1 GCA_944385755.1 uncultured Oscillospiraceae bacterium | reverse complement strand
GACGCTCTTGAGGGTGTGGAACACCTCGGCGCACATGCGCAGGGCTTCCTTCCAGCTGGGGGCGCCGACAGGCATAATCATGAACTCCTGGATGTCGACGTTGTTGGTGGCGTGGGCACCGCCGTTGAGGATGTTCATCATCGGCACGGGCAGGGTCTTGGCGTTTACGCCGCCGATGTAGTTGTAGAGCGGCATGTTGAGAGCGGTGGCCGCGGCCTTGGCGCAGGCCAGGGAGACGCCGAGAATGGCGTTGGCGCCCAGGCGGCTCTTATTGGGGGTGCCGTCGAGCTCTATCAGCATCTTGTCGATGGAGGGCTGGTCGAGCGCGTTCAGGCCCAGCATGGCCTCGGCTATCTCGGTGTTGACGTTCTCCACGGCGCGGGTGACGCCCTTGCCGAGGTAGCGGCTCTTGTCGCCGTCACGGAGCTCGCAGGCCTCGTGGACGCCGGTGGACGCCCCGGAGGGGACGGCCGCGCGGCCGACGGTGCCGTCGTCGAGAGTTACCTCCACCTCGACGGTGGGGTTGCCGCGGGAGTCCATAATCTCGCGCCCGGTGACATCAACAATTTCAAAGTACTCTTTCATGCAGATTCTCCTTAATGTTGTATTTATTAAAGGGGATTACTTCTCAATCAGGGAGACGCCGGTCATCTCCGCCGGCCTGCCCAGGCCCATCAGCTCCAGCATGGTGGGCGCGATATCCACCAGCCTCCCGCCGGAGCGCAGGTTCAGCTCGCCAGCGCCCACTATGACAAAGGGCACGGGGTTGGTGGTGTGGGCTGTGTTGGGGCTGCCGTCCGGTTCCACCATCCTGTCCGCGTTGCCGTGGTCGGCGGTGACAACCAGGGTGATACCGTTGCGCTTCGCCGCCTCCACGACCTCGCCCAGGCACTTGTCGACGGTCTCCACGGCCCTGACGGCCGCCGGTATGACCCCCGTGTGCCCGACCATGTCGCAGTTGGCGAAGTTGCAGACATACATGGCGCAGCCGCCCTGGTCCATGCGCTTCACCAGCTCGTCCTTGACTTTAACCGCGCTCATCTCCGGGATGAGGTCATAGGTGGGGAACTCCTTCGGGCTGGGCACCAGCACGCGCTCCTCGCCCTCGTACTGCCGCTCCACTCCGCCGTTGAGGAAGAAGGTGACGTGGGCGTATTTCTCCGTCTCGGCCACGCGGAACTGCCTGTAGCCCAGGGAGCTGACGTATTCGCCTATCGTCCCCTCGAGGTGCTCGGGGGGGAAGGCAATCGGCAGCGTCAGCGCGGCGTCATACTGCGCCGTGCAGACATAGGAGAGCTTCAGCTCGTAGGTGTCAAGGGTGTGGCCCTCCGGCAGGTTGCCGGTGAGCGCCCAAGTCATCTCGCGCGCCCTGTCGGGGCGGAAGTTCATGAATATAACGCTGTCGCCGCTCCTGATGGCGCCCGCGGCGTCTATGACGGTGGGCTCCATGAATTCGTCGGTCTTGTCGGCGGCGTAGCTGTCCTTTACGGCCTGCACGGGGTCCGAGGCCGCCGCGCCCTTCCCGCGGACTATGGCGTCGTAGCCCTTCTGCACGCGCTCCCAACGTTTGTCGCGGTCCATGCCCCAGAAGCGGCCCTGGATAGTCGCGATCTTCGCGTTGCCCAGTGAGGCACACTTTTCGGCCAGCTGCCCGACAAAGCCGGCGCCGCTGGTGGGGTTCACGTCGCGCCCGTCGAGGAAGCAGTGGACGTAGACGCGCTCGAGCCCCTGCCGCTTCGCCATGTCGAGGATGGCAAAGATGTGTTTGATGTGACTGTGCACGCCGCCGTCCGAGAGCAGGCCCAGGATGTGCAGCGCGCCGCCGGAGGCCTTCGCGTCGGCCATGGCCTTGAGGTAGGCGGGGTTTTCAAAGAAGCTGCCGTCGGCTATGGCGTTGGTGATGCGGGGCAGGTCCTGATAGACCACGCGGCCCGCGCCTATATTGGTGTGGCCGACCTCGCTGTTGCCCATCTGCCCCTCCGGCAGGCCCACGTCGAGGCCGGAGGCCGAAAGCTGAGTGTTGGGATAGCCGGCGAGCAGCTCATCCATCACCGGCGTATTTGCGAGGTATATGGCGTTGCCGTCATTCGGCTCGCCGATGCCGTAGCCGTCGAGGATTATGAGTGCGACAGGTTTGACGTTGTCCATGCCGCTCACTCCTCTTCGGTGGCGCAGATAATCTTGGCGAAGTCTTCCGTCTTAAGGGAGGCGCCGCCTATCAGCCCGCCGTCTATGTCCGGCTGGGAGAGCAGCTCGGCGCAGTTCTTGGCGTTCATGCTGCCGCCGTAGAGTATGCTCACGGCGCGGGCGATGCGGGCGTCATAGAGTTCGCGTATCACACTGCGTATCTCGTGGCAGACCTCCTGCGCCTGCTCGGCGCTGGCGGTGCGGCCGGTCCCTATGGCCCAGATGGGCTCGTAGGCTATGACACAGCGTTTGACCGTCTTGGCGTCCATCCCCGCCAGCGCGGCCTTGACCTGGTAGGCCACAAAGTCGCGCGTGAGCTCCTTCTCGCGCTGCTCCAGGCTCTCGCCCACGCAGATGATGGGGGTGATCCCCTCCTCCAGCAGGGCCTTGGCCTTGACGTTGACGGCGGTGTCGGTCTCGCCGTGGTACTGACGGCGCTCGCTGTGGCCGACTATGCAGTACTTGACTTTCAGGTTTGCGAGCATGGCCGCGGAGACCTCGCCGGTGTAGGCCCCGGAGGCGTGCTCGGAAACATCCTGAGCCCCGTAGGCTATGCGGCTGTCGCGCATCGCGCGGGCCATGGCCGGGATTATCGGGAAGGGTACACAGAGGACCGTCTCGCAGGTCTTGTCCTTGGGCATCGCGGCGCGCAGCTCCTCAACAAAGGGCTTGGCGTCGGTGGCGAGCTTGTTCATCTTCCAGTTCCCGGCTATTATAACTTTGCGGTATTTCCTGTTCATGCGGAAAGCTCTCCTTTTTTACTTGTCGAGAAGGCAGGCGACTCCGGGCAGCTCCAGGCCCTCGAGGAACTCAAGGGAAGCGCCGCCGCCGGTGCTGATGTGGGTTATCTTGTCGGCATAGCCGCTCTTCTCAACGGCGGACGCGCTGTCGCCGCCGCCGATTATCGTGACGCCGCCGCAGTTGGCAACGGCCTCGGCCATGGTAAAGGTGCCCTTGTTGAAGCTGGCAAACTCGAAAACACCCATGGGGCCGTTCCAGACAACGGTGCCGGCGCCCTTGACGGCGTCCTTATACATCTCCACGGTCTTGGGGCCTATATCCATACCCATGAGGCCGTCGGGGATGTCCTCGCCGGTGACGACGGGCTCGGCGTCGGCGGAGAACTCGGCGGCGCAGACGTGGTCGACGGGCAGCAGGAGCTTGACGCCCTTGGCCGCGGCCTTGTCCATCATCTCCTTCGCGTAGTCGACGCGGTCGGCCTCGAGCAGGCTCTTGCCGATGGTGTGGCCCTGGGCCAGCTTGAAGGTGTAGGCCATGCCGCCGCCGACGATTATCGTGTCGGCCTTTTCGAGCAGGTTGTTTATCACGCCAATCTTGTCGCTGACCTTGGCGCCGCCGAGGATGGCCACGAACGGGCGGGCGGGGTCGCTCAGGGCCTTGCCCATGACGGAGATCTCCTTCTCGACGAGCATGCCGGCATAGGCGGGCAGGAACGCCGCGACGCCGGCGGTGGAGGCGTGGGCGCGGTGCACGGTGCCGAAGGCGTCGGACACATACACGTCGGCCATGCTGGCCAGCTCCTTGGCGAACTCGGGGTCGTTCTTCTCCTCGCGCTTGTCGAAGCGGAGGTTCTCAAGCAGCATCAGCTGGCCCGGCTGCAGGGCGGCGGCCTTGGCCTTGGCGTCCTCGCCGACGATATCGGTGGCCATTATGACTTCCATGCCCAGCAGCTCGCTCAGGCGGGCGGCCACGGGCTTGAGGCTCAGCTTTTCCTTCCACTCGCCCTTGGGCTTGCCCAGGTGGGAGCAGGCGATCACGGCCGCGCCGCTCTCGAGCAGATACTTAATGGTGGGGAGGGCGGCTACAATGCGCTTGTCGCTCGTGATCTCCCCGGTCTCCTTGTTCTGGGGGACATTGAAGTCGCAGCGGAGAAGGACCTTCTTGCCCTTCGCATCGAAGTCTCGCACGGTTTTCTTGTTGTAGTTCATGCTAATCCTCCTGTTTCATATTTCCGTAGTTTAATAGTCCTTTGAATCCCTGCTGCCGCAGCGCCTCATAGGTCAGCACAGCCGCAGCGTTCGACAGATTGAGGCTCCTCGCCTCGGATATCATCGGTATCCTGACGCAGCGGTCGCGGTATTTCTCCCGCAACCACTCCGGCAGCCCGGCGGTCTCCTTGCCGAACATGAGCGTGACGTCCCCGCTCCAGTCGCACGCGGCATAGCTCCTCGGGGCCTTCGTCGTGGTCAGCCACAGATTGGCGTCGCCGTTGAGTCTGAAGTATTCGTCGAGGTTGTCATACACCCGCATGTCCACGAGATACCAGTAGTCCAGTCCCGCCCTCTTCACCGCGCTGTCGGATATGTCGAAGCCCAGCGGGCGTATGAGATGCAGCCTGGCGCCGGTGCAGGCGCAGGTCCTGGCGATGGCCCCGGTATTGTTCGGTATCTCCGGTTCCACCAGGACTATGTCCACCATTTCGCGGCGCCTCCCAACTCGTTACATCCGTTTGTGTCGTTACCCATAATTCGGCCAGAGACATTTTACTACCTTACGCAGAATTTTACAATACCAATAATGCCGTAAAAGTATAGATTTTATTTAATTTTCTGTAAAAAAAGTTATTGAACTTGACTTAAACACCTCTCCGTATTGAATCCGCGCCCCAAAGGCGGTATAATACCCCCAGAACTGTGAGGGGGAGCGGACCCATGGAGAAGTATTTTATTGTCGTACCCTGCTACAATGAAGAGGCCGTCCTGCCGGAGACGATGAAGCGCCTCGGTTCAAAACTCATCTCGCTTGAGGAGCGCGGCCTCGCCTCGAGCGAGAGCCGCGTGCTCTTCGTGGACGACGGCTCGTCGGACCGCACCTGGGAGATGATAAAGGCGGCCCACGCGGAGTACCCCATCTTTACCGGGCTGTCGCTCGACCGCAACCGCGGACATCAGACGGCCCTCACCGAGGGGCTGATGGCCGCCAGGGCGGAGCGCGCCGTCTCAGTCTCAATAGACGCCGACCTGCAGGACGACGTGGACGCCATAGACGCCATGGCCGAGGAACACGCGCGCGGGGCTCACATCGTGTGCGGTGTCCGCGCGAGCCGCGAAACCGACACCTTTCTCAAGCGCACTACGGCCAGGGCCTATTACCGCCTGATGCGCGCGCTGGGCTCCAGCCTGATATACGACCACGCGGATTTCCGGCTCATGGACCCCGAGGCCCTCGACGCCCTCGCGCTCTACCACGGCGACGACCTCTTCCTGCGCGGGCTGATAACCCGCCTGGGCTTTGAGTGCAAAACCGTCAGCTACGACAGGGCCGAGCGTTTTGCCGGCGAGAGCAAGTACACGCTCAGGAAGATGCTCAAGCTGGCGGCGAAGGGCATGGCCAGCGGGAGGATGAAGCCCATGAGCGTGCCGCGAGAGCCCTATACCCACACGAGGGAGGCGCTTGGCTTTTGAGTGCATGCCGCGACTGTCCCCGCGCCTGCGGGGCCGACAGAGAGAACGGGGCTTTGGGAGCCTGCCGTTCGGCTCATCTCCCGCGCGCCGCCCGGGCCGCCGCACACTTCGGAGAGGAACCTTGCATCAGCGGCGAGCGGGGCAGCGGAGCCATATTCTTCACCGGCTGCAACCTGGGATGCGTGTATTGCCAGAACGCCTCCATCTCTCGCGGGGGCACCGGCGTTGAGCTGAGCGTGGACAGGCTGCGCGAGGTCATGCTCCGCCTGCGCGACGCCGGTGTACACAACATAAACCTCGTCACCGGCACACATTTTGTCCGCCCCATAGCGGAGGCCCTGTCGGGGCTGGAACTCGGCATACCCGTGGTGTGGAACAGCTCGGGATATGAGAGCGTCGAATCGCTCAGGCTGCTGGAGGGCCTCGTCCAGATTTACATGCCCGACTTCAAATACGCCCTCAGTGCCCCGGCCGCGAAATACTCCGCCGCCCCGGACTATCCCCTCGTGGCCGCGGAGGCCATACGCGAGATGTTCCGGCAGACCGGCCCGTTTTCCATGTCGGAGGACGGCCTGCTGCGCTCCGGCGTCCTGATACGGCATCTGATTCTGCCCGGCAACACGGAAAACAGCCTGCGGGCCATAGACTGGGTGGCCGGTGAGTTTGCCCCGGGCGAGGTGCTCTTCTCCCTGATGAGCCAATACACGCCCATGCCGGGCGCGGAGCGTTTCCCCGAGCTCACGGCCCCGGTGGACCCCGCCGTGGCGCAGATGCTGTATGAGCACCTGCTCGACGCCGGGATAGAGGACGGCTATTACCAGGACGCCGACGCCTCCGGCGAGGAGGCCATACCGAGCTTCGACGGCACAGGTCTCGTTTTCTGTTGACTTTTGCCGGAACTGGGGGTATGTTTAGGGTGTTGCCCGGCTGTCCGTCCGGGACCGTAAGCGCACCCCTTTCCCCGTGTATTCTCAGCCCTGTACATAGAGGTAATCGCGGACCCACGACCGCCTTTACCCGGCGGCGGCCCGCCGCGCCCCCGCCATTGGGGCCAGCGGTTTTGCGCCGGGGCGGGACGCCCCAATACCAGAGAGCAAATCACATTATATAAACGGAGGGTATTTGTCATGGATTACAACGAGATACTTGAAAAGGCCCGCGGGGCGGTCGGCCCCTACTGCAAGGCCTGCCCCGTATGTAACGGCCTCTCCTGCGGCAACAAGATGCCCGGTCCGGGTTCAAAGCGGCCCGGCAACGGCGCGGCGCGCAACTACGAGGCGTGGCAGCGCGTGTTTGTAAACATGGACACCATCTGCTCAAGCGACCTGCCGGACACCTCTTTCCGGCTCTTCGGCCATGAGTTCTCCCTGCCAATATTCATCGCGCCCATAGGCGCCGTGGACATACACTACGGCAAGCTGCACACCGACTTCACGTATAACGACATCATAATTCCCACGTCCATCGAGTGCGGAGGCGCGGCCTTCACCGGCGACGGCGTCAATCCCGATATCATGAAGGCCGCGGCCGAGACCATGTCCCGTTTCAGCGGCATGGGCATCCCCACCATAAAGCCCTGGAACGTCGAGGCCGTCGAGGAGAAGCTCGACATACTCAACTCTCTCAATATCTTTGCCGCCGCGATGGACATCGACGGCGCCGGCCTCCCCTTCCTCAAGGCCATGAACCCCAACGCGGGCAGCAAGACCATTGACGAGCTCCGCGAGATAATCGGCTACGCCAAAATGCCCTTCATCATCAAGGGCGTAATGACCGCCCGCGCGGCGGAGAAGGCCGTCGAGGCCGGCGCGGCCGGCATCGTCGTCTCCAACCACGGCGGCCGCGTCCTGGGCCAGACCCGCGCCACGGCCGACGTCCTCCCCGAGATTGTCTCCGCGGTCGGCGGCAATACCGTCATATTCGTCGACGGCGGCCTGCGCAACGGTGTTGACATCTTCAAGGCCCTCGCGCTCGGCGCCGACGCCGTGCTCATAGGCCGCCCCTTCGTCCCCGCGGTCTACGGCGGCGGGGCGGACGGCGTACGCGCCCTGTACGCCCAGTACTCGGCGGAACTCAAGGATACCATGACCATGTGCGGCGCCCACAGCCTGGACGAGATATGCGCCGACATGGTCCACGTGGGGGCATGAGCCGCCGCATACTCACAATTTTTCTGGCGGCGGCCATTCTGGCCGCCGCTGTGCCCGTATACGCTTCCGGGGACAGCGCGGACGCCCGGCTTGAGGCCGATCTCGCCGGGATAATGGAGTCCCACGGCCTGGACGAGAGCAAGATAGCCTTCGGCTACCGCCGCACGACCGACTGGCGGCAGATATGGTACAATGAGGACGCCCTCTTTCAGGCCGCCAGCGTCTATAAGCTGGCCCTGAACATGTACTATTACGAGCAGGAGGCCGCCGGGCTGATATCGCCCGACGCCACGTACGGCGGCGCGCCGCTCAGCCAGTGCCACCAGCTCAGCCTGCAGTACTCGAACAACGACCTCTCCAGAATCATGCTTGACAGCGCCTTCCCCGATTTCAGCGACTACAAGAAACAGGTGGCGGCATACGCCGGGATTGACGAGCGCGCGCTCAGCGACGAATACCTGTACTCCAGCAAGTTCAGCGTCCGCATCCTGCTCGGAGTGCTGCAGTATCTCTACGACCGCGCGGACACCACCTTTGCGGAGGCCATTGACTACCTCAAGGCCGCCCAGCCGGGGGAGTATTTCAAGTCGGGCGTCACCGAATATGAGATAGCGCAGAAATATGGCTACGACACCTACGACGGGGGAACTCTCTATGTCGCTACCGTCGGCATAGTGTACGCGGAGGAGCCCTTCCTGCTCGCGGTGTTCACCCGCGGAGTTGCCGGGGCCGGCAGAGTAATTGGCGAGATATGCCGCGCCTTCTGCGACTACAACGACGCCGAACGCGAGCCCCTGCCCGAGCCGTCCGCCCCGGCGGTCCTGGCCACGTCCCCCAGCATTCCGGATGTCCCGGTCACCGCCCGCGGCGCCGAGTTCGCCGCTCTCGCCGCGCTCATCGCGGCCTGTGCCGCCCGCATCCCTGGGCTGGAGTACGCCGTGTCCCTCGCCCTGGCCCCCGAATAGCCGGCGGCGCTCACGACGGTATCGGGGTGCCACATGCGCTCATAATAAAACGAGCCGCGGCCGGATGGCCGCGGCTTTTCGCCTTATTGTGGTGTTTACAGTCCCCTGTTTAGGTGGTAGAGCCGCTCCTGCTCCCTCCACCTGGCGGCGTCGGACTCGTCTATCCGCCTCAGCACGCGGCAGGGCGCCCCCGCCGCCACAACGCCTTCCGGAATGTCCCGCGTCACCACGGAGCCGGAGCCTATGACGGTGTTGCTGCCTATCGTCACCCCGGGGTTCACCACCGTGTTGCCGCCTATCCAGACGCTGTCGCCTATCCGGATTTACCTGCCGTATTCCGGCTGCGTGTTGCGCACCTGCGCGTCTATCGGGTGCCCGGCAGTGTAGAGGCAGACGCGCGGGCCGAAGAACACGTTGGCGCCTATCGTGACCCGGGCCACGTCAATGATGATGCAGTCGCAGTTGGCGTAGAAGTTGGCGCCTATATAATGTCTGATGAATAAACCGCAACGCGGCTTATTCGCGCGGCGGTTGCCGCCCAATTTCATCAAAGATGAAATTCAGTCATTGTTTCAATGCGTATATCCCTTGATGTGGCACACCACATCAAGGGATGGTGCAGGTTTTTGAGCAATTTCGCTCAAAAACCTGCACTTGAACGAGCAATTGGGCCTTGAAAGCCTTGGCTTTCAAGGCTTGGGCTTTGTTCAGTACGCATTATATAGGTATTGCAGCCGTAGTCGGTCCGGAACGGCGGTTCTATCCAGAATGGCTCCCCCACCGCGCCGAACAGCTCGCGGAACAGCCGCAGCCGCTCGGGCCTCTGCTCCTCCGTGGCGGAGTTTATGAGCCGTGTTCAGACGCTTCGCCCTGGCGAATTCGACCCACAGGACGCTGTCGCCGGCCATTACAGGCTTCCGGACAGCATGAGTTTTTTTCCGTCAAGAGGCGCGCCCCTCCTCACTTCGCGCTGTAGGCCGCCAGCATGGTCCTGTAGGTCATGTAGCAGTCGTATTTCGAGACTATCTCGAATGGGGCGTGCATGCTCAGCACGGGCACCCCGGCGTCTATAGTGTCTATATTGCGGTTGGCCATATACATGGCCACGGTGCCGCCGCCGCCCTGGTCCACCTTGCCCAGCTCGCACATCTGCCATTTCACGCCGTTCTCGTCGAGTATGCGGCGCATGTAGGCCACCAGCTCCGCCGGGGCGTCGCTGGTGCCGGACTTGCCCCTGGCCCCGGTAAACTTGTTGAGCCCCACGCCGTAGTTGAGCTTGGCGGCGTTGCGCTTCTCGCTGACCTCGGGCCAGCAGGGGTCAAAGGCCGCCGTGACGTCGGCGGAGATGCAGATGCTCCTGGCGAAGCAGTCCGCCAGCTTCACGCCCTGGGCGGAGCACAGCCCGTCCACGAACCACTCGAAGGCCTGGCTCTTCATGCCGGAGACGCCGTCGGAGCCGGTCTCCTCCTTGTCGGCGAGTATGCAGATGCAGGTGCGCTCGGGCTCGGAGATGTCGAGTATGGCGCGCAGCTCGGCGTAGGCGCAGACGCGGTCGTCGTGGCCGTAGCCGCCTATCATGCTCCTGTCCAGCCCGATGTCGCGCACGTCGAAGCCGGGGACGGCATAGAGCTCCGCGGAAATGAAGTCCTCCTCGGTTATGCCGTAGCGGCTGTTGAGTATGCTCATCACGGCCAGCTTGACCCGGTTGTCCCCCTCGTCGTCATAGGGCATGGAGCCTATGAGGATATTCAGGTTCTCTCCCGGGATGGCCTCGGCGAGGCTCTTTTTCATCTGGTCGGCGGCCAGGTGCGGCAGCAGGTCGGAGACGACGAGCTGCGGGTCCTCCCTGTCGCGCCCTATCACCACGTCGACCACCTCGCCGTCCTTTTTCACGACCACGCCGTGCAGCTCCAGCGGTATGGCGGTCCACTGGTACTTCTTTATCCCGCCGTAGTAGTGGGTCTTGAAATACGCCAGCTCGTTGTCCTCATAGAGCGGGATCTGCTTGAGGTCGAGCCTGGGGGCGTCCACGTGGGCTGCCGCAATGACCAGTCCCTCGGCGGCGCTCTTTTTGCCTATCACGGCCAGCATGAGCGCCTTTCCGCGGTTGGAGAACCAGACCCTGTCCCCCGCGTTCAGGGCCATGCCCTGCCTGTACTCCACGAAGCCCTCGCGCTCGGCCAGGGCTATCGCCTCGTTTACGGCCTCGCGCTCCGTGCGCGCGGTGTTCAGATAGGCCTTGTAGCCCTCGCAGTAGTCCTGGACCTTTCCCGCCTCCCCGGCGGAGAGGGAGTCATACCCGTTCTTCTGCTCATAGAAGAGCTCTTTTCTGTAGTCGCGCTTTTCTTCCATCTTCAAATCACCTTTCTGAATTCGGCCTCGCACAGCGCGGCGAAGTCCTCTTTTGATTTATCGTTTACCAGCACGGCATCGCAGTGCTCATAGTAAAAACTGTCCGGCTGCTGCGCGTCTATCCTCAGCCCGGCGTACTCGGCGGATATGCCCTCTCTGTCCATTATCCTCCGGAGTCTGTCCCCGCGCGGCGCCACGACGCCGAAAACCCGCGTACACAGCCGATCGGCTCCGCCCTCGATGAGGGCGGCCGCGTCTATGGCCGCCAGCTTTCCCCCGGACATGGCCCAGGCCCTGAGGCGTTCCCGAACGGCCTCGCCGACAAACCGGTGGGTTATCGCGTTGAGGTCCGCCAGCGCCGCAGCGTCGCTGAAAACCACGCGCCCCAGCGCCTTTCTGTCCAGCTCCCCGCCCCGGTAGACCCCGCCGAAGCGGGCCGTGAGGGCCGCTTTGAGCGGCGCGCTGCTGCGCGTCAGCTCATGGTAGAGCCCGTCGCAGTCTATGCACAGCGCGCCCATGCGCGCGAGCACCTCCAGCGCCGTGGTCTTGCCGGCTCCCGAGCCCCCGGTGAGGCCTATCACGGTCAGCCTCTCCGCCAGGGCCCCGGCTATCTCCTCCTCGGGCAGGGCGCCCTGCCTGAGGACTCTGAAGGGCCGGCGCGAGAGATCGATTATCGTCGATTCCCTGCCCAGGCCGCACGCCCCGCCGTCTATCACGGCCTCTATCCTGCCGTCGAAATAGTTCAGCACCTCCGCCGCCGTTTTCGGGCTCGGCAGGCCAGAGGGGTTGGCCGACGGCGCCGCAAGCGGCACCCCGCAGCTCCTCAGCAGCCCCAGCGTATCCGGGTGGTCGGGGCACCTCAGTCCCACTGTTTCTCCCCCGGCGCGGACTATCTCCGGCACTTCCGGCTTTGATTTGAGTATCACCGTCAGCGGACCCGGCCAGAATTTCTCCGCCAGGGTGCGGGCCTGCTCCGGCACCTCCTCGCAGTAGAGCTCCATCGCCTCCGGCCCCGGCACCATCAGGGAGAGGGGCTTGACCTCCGGCCGCCCCTTGACCTCATATATGCGCTCCACGGCCCGCACGTCCAGCCCGTTCCCGGCCAGGCCATACACCGTCTCGGTGGGGACGGCCACCAGCGCGCCGGAGACTATCAGCTCAGCCGCCCCGGAGATATCGCCCTTGAAAACGCGCGTCGTCAATCCTGTTCCGCCTCCGCTCTCAGCCTCTCCGCCTGGTCGGCGGCCGTGAGCGCGTCTATGAGCTCATCGAGCGCGCCGTCCATTATCTGGTCAATTTTATATAGCGTCAGCCCGATCCTGTGGTCCGTCACGCGCCCCTGCGGGAAGTTATATGTCCTGATGCGCTCATTCCGCATGCCCGTGCCCACTTGGCTGCGTCTCTCGGCGGCCAGTTCGGCGTTCTGCTTCTCCCTGGCCTGCTCGGCCAGCCGGGAGGCGAGTATCTTCATCGCCCTGTCCTTGTTCTTGTACTGGCTGCGCTCGTCCTGGCACTCCACCACCATGCCCGTGGGCAGGTGGGTTATCCTGATGGCGCTCTCCGTCTTGTTGACGTGCTGCCCGCCCGCACCGGAGGAGCGGAAGGTGTCTATCTGCAAGTCCGCGGGGTTTATCTCCACCTCCACCTCGTCCACCTCCGGCAGCACCGCCACGGTGGCCGTGCTGGTGTGTATGCGCCCTCCTGCCTCGGTCTCCGGCACGCGCTGCACGCGGTGCACCCCGGACTCGTACTTCAGCCGCGAATAGGCCCCCTGGCCCTCGACGATGAAGCTTATCTCCTTGATGCCGCCCAGCTCCGTGTCGCTGAGGTTGGCCACCTCGGTCCTCCAGCGCTTCGCCTCGGCGTACATGCTGTACATGCGGTACAGGCTGGAGGCGAACAGGGCCGACTCCTCCCCGCCCACGCCGGAGCGTATCTCTATGATGACGTTCCGCTCGTCGTTGGGGTCCCGGGGCAGCAGCAGGACCTTTATCTCCCCGTCGAGCTCCTCCAGGCGCCGCTTGGCGCTCTCGAACTCCTCGCGGGCCATCTCGCCCATCTCGGGGTCGGAAAACAGCCCCCTGGCCTCCTCCATGTCCCGCTCGCAGCGCTCGTACTCCCGCACCGCCTGCGCCAGCGGTGCGAGCTCCTTGAGCTCCCTCGCCAGGCGGGCATAGGCGTCCACGTCGCTGTAATACTCCGGCTCCGCCATCTTCCGCTCGAGCTCGGCGTATCTCTCCCCAATCTGCTTCAATTTCTCAAGCATCCTGTCTACCCCTTTGCTGTTTCACGGCCTATTATTCTAGCACAAGGAGTGCGGAAAGTAAAGCGGGCCGGGCATTTTTGCCCGGCCCTTGCATTCTGCCCGCCCGATGTGGTATAAATTAGTCACACACTGCAGCAGGAGGTGCGCCATGCGCTCAGCCACGCCGTCAAACGCCCCCCGCAGCGCGCCGGCGGACGCCGCGCGCGTGGCGGCCGCCTTTTTCGTGGTCATGATACACGCCTCCGGCACCTCCTGGCCGCAGGGCCTGGCCTTTAACGCCCTCTCCCGTTTCGGAGTTCCCGTGTTCGTCATCCTCAGCGGCTATTTCATGCTCTCGCGGGAGCGTGACACGCGCGGCCTGGTCCGCCGCTGTGCCCGCCTCGCCGCGCTGATGCTCTCCTGGTCCGCCCTGTATTTTATCTACAACCTCTCCGTGGGCGACCTGGAGTGGTCCGGCCCCAAGGAGCTGCTGCGCTATCTGCTCACCGAGCCCGTGCACCTCTGGTATCTCTACGCCACCGGCGCGCTCTACGCCCTCACGCCCATCTTCGGCGTGTTCTGCGGGCACGCCACCCGCCGGCAGTATGAGTACGCCCTTCTCGTCACCTTTGTCCTGGGCTGCGTGGTGACGGTGCTCGACGCCTCGGCCATGTTCCCCACGTTCATGATAATTGTCTCCAAGACTCACGTGGCCTACGCCCTGGGCTTCGCCTTCTTCTATCTGCTGGGAGGCTATCTGCGCCGCTACCGGCTGTCCTCCCGGGCGGCCTCCGCCGTCTATGCCCTGGGTCTTCTGGGCCTCGCCTGCACCATAGGCGGCACGCTCTGCCTCTCCCGCGGCGGCCTGAACGAGCTGCTGCTGAGCTACACCAGCCCCAATGTGGCCGCCACCGCAGCCGCCTTCACCCTGTTTTTCCTCCGGCTGCCGCTCAGGGGCTCCCCGCGGCTGTCCGCCGCCGCCCGCTGCACTCTCGGCGTGTACCTGCTGCACCCTCTGCTGATTCTCATCCCCCAGCACCTGGGGCTCTGGGAGCCGCAGACCCTGCCGCTCTTCCTGGCCGTTCCCCTCCGGGGCGCCGCCGTGTACGCGCTCGCGCTGCTCATCTCCCTCGCCCTCAGCCGCGTCCCCATCCTGAAGCGCCTGGTGTCCTGAAACCCAATACGGCGCCCCGCCCTCCCGGGCGGGGCGCCGTTTTTACCTCTCAGTACCCCTTATACGTGTCTACCAGACGCGCGCGGCTGTTGTCGCAGAGCAAGTTCCCCCCGGCGTCCCTGGCCTCCGCGTATCCGATGAGTGGCTCCCCGCCGCCCTCCGGCAGCAAGTTGCCGTAGTCATAAGTGAAGCAGCCGCGGCT
>CALWYN010000041.1 GCA_944385755.1 uncultured Oscillospiraceae bacterium | reverse complement strand
CTCGGTGTTGTTGCTGGCGTTCCTTATCACCAGCTTGCGCAGCTCAAAGCTGCTGCTGTCGGGCACCACGCGCAGGTAGACGCGGTCGCCCTCCTTGTACTGGCCGGTGGTGGTGTAGCCGCTGGTGCCCAGGTACACGTCGCCGTCGCGGGAGCTGGAGTTGGTGACGGTGACTGTGCGGGCGCTGGCCTCGAAGGTGACGTAAACGCTGACGGTGGCGTTGCCGGTGCCGGGCACATCATAGTACCAGGTGCCGTTCTGCGGGGTGCCGGAGACGGACATGGCCTGGTTGGCTATGGACACGGACTTGATGACGTAGTTGGTGTTGGCCCTGGCGGTGACGGTTACGCGGCGGCCATTGATGCTGGCGTTCACAGTTCCGTTGCCGTTGTGGTTGGTGGTGACGGTGATGTTGCCCTCCGTGGTGGTGGAGCTGTTCTCTGCCTTGCGGAAGCCCACGTGCACGGTCACGTCGTCGGCGGGCATCTCGAAGGAGCACTCGTCTCCGCTGACGGCGACCAGGCCGTCGCTCACGGTGCCGGTGACGTAGTAGGTCTTGTCGGGGTCGACCTCATAGCCCTCGTCCGGGTTGGCGTGGAAGGTTATGCGCTGGCCCTCGACGCCGCTCTGCGCGGCCGTGGCCTGGCCGTGGCCGCCGTCCACCTGGACGGTTATCCCGTAGCTGGCGCCCTGGCTGTAGACCTGGGAGTAGGCGTAATTGTTTTTATCGGGGGCGGGCTTGCTGCTGCTGGTACCGTTCTTGACGTTGGCGTCAATGGTGTTGTTGTTGGCGTAGACGCCGCCGTTCTGGCCGATGTATATATTCAGGTTCCCTGCGGAGCTGTTGTTGAGCACATAGAGCGGGCCGTTGGCGTCTATGCGGCCGCTGCCGCTGAGGCTCGCCCCGCTGTTGACGGTGAGGCTGTTATTGGCGTTTATGGTGAGCCTGTCATTCACGACCAGCTCACCGCCACTGGCTACGGACATTGGATAGGCGACCGTCAGGCTGCCGCCGACCACGAGCCTCTCATTATTGCCGACAGTGTAGGCGTTACCGGCGTCGCGGCTGCCGGAGACGGTGCCACTGCTGACAGTGATGACAGTTTTGCCGCTCACGGTTGCGACCTCGGCGTCGCCGCTGAGGCTGTCGGGGCCTATCATCTCAACGTTGTTGACATTCAGCGTGGAGCCATCGACGCTTATCGTGCCGTTTGTGGGTACGCTCTGGATATTGAGCTCGGCGCCGCCGCTGACATTGACCTCGGCGCCGTTTCTGACGCTAAAATTGCTGGTAGCGTCGAACTCGCCGCCGGTTATGTTGAGCATGCCGTTCACGTTGAGGTTTGAGCTGACAGTGTAGTTGCCGCTCGCACGCATCGTGCCGCCGGACTCTACCGTTATCGTCGAGGTCTGGTTATATGTACCGCTGACCTCCAGATTGCCGTATACATCCAGTGCGCCCGTTATGCTGCCGCTGCCGGCGTTGTGGGTGAAGGAACCGCTGCGGTTAACGGTTATGTCGCTACTCGCGCTTACGGTGCCGGAGTTGGTGACGCTGCCGGTCACGTTCAGTGCACCGGTAACATTCAAGCTGCCGCCGGAGCTGACAGTGGCACGTCCGCTGACGGTGAGGCCACTGGCGCTCACGGTGCCGGCGGTGATGAGGCTGCCGCTTATCGTCTGGCCGCTGGCCAGCGTGACTTTGCCGTCCGCGCCCACATCAATGCTGCCGCTGCCGGTGAAAGTACGGCTGAAGGAGACCTCGCCTCCAGCTGAGGGCTGATTTCCGGCCGCGACCTCTATGGAGCCGTTGAGGGTAAGCGGCCCCTGCATAGTGAACGTCACTCCCGGGTTTATGGTCAATGTGGCGCCGCTGGCAATTATAAGCGACACAGCATAGGGCAACGTGCAGCTGCTGCTCAGAGTGTAATCCGAGCTGAGCGTGACGACCCTGTTGGCCGCATCGCTGCGGTCACCTGCGGCAGTTATTGCCGCTTCAAGCGTTTCAAACTCATCTGCCGGATTATTCGCCCCGGCAGGCACGGTCGCCACCGCACCAGCTGCAAGAGCCGCTCCCGGGACCATTGCCACTACCAGGCAGAGCGCCAGGGCCGCGGCCAGGAGCTTTCTTATCCTCAGTTTCATTTCCTACCTCCTATTGTTTCCACTGGTATTCATAGTATGTAACAACCGGGTATTATGTAAAGGTCATGATACCATAAACCCCAGCGATATGCAAGAAGTTATCCACATTTTTCTGTTAAAAATCCTGCCAGCACTCCCTTATTAACAAATATTTTACTGTACTTTCGCACATTGTGTGCTAAAATGTCGCTTATGAAGCTGAAAAAACGGAAAATTGAACCGGAAACGCCGCTCAGGCGGGAAATCGCAGTTTTCGAGGCGCGGCCCTCCGAAGGGCTCAGCACGGCGCAGGCGAAGGAGCGCATGGACGCCGGCTGGGGCAACGCCCCCATCGAGCCGCCGGGCAAGACCGTGGGGCAGATAATAAAGTCGAACGTCTTTACCTACTTCAACATGCTCTTCTTCCTCCTCGCCGCCTGCGTCATCGCCGTCGGCGCGTTCAGGGAGATAATGTTCCTCGGCGTCGTCATAGCGAACATCTTCATCGGCATCGTGCAGGAACTGCGCAGCAAAAAGACGCTCGACAAGCTCACGCTGCTCACCGCGCCGAAGGGGACCGTCGTCCGCGACGGGCGCGAGCGGCAGATACCCACGGCCGAGATGGTCAGGGACGACGTGGTGGTCTTTTCGGCCGGGAGCCAGATTTTCGCGGACGCCGTGGTGATTGAGGGCGAGTGCGCCGCGAACGAGGCGCTGATAACCGGCGAGGCCGACGAGATAAAGAAAACGCCGGGAGCGGAACTGCTCTCCGGCAGCTTTGTCGTCTCCGGCGTCTGCCGCGCGCGGCTCACCCGTGTGGGCGCGGACAGCTACGCCAACCGGCTGACGCTGGAGGCCAAGGCCAGCCGCCCGCCCCAACAGAGCGAGATGATGCGCTCGCTCACCCGCCTCGTGCAGATTATCGGCGTGGCCGTCATACCGCTGGGCATACTCATGGCGGTCAAAGAGATAGCCTGGCTGGGCAGGAGCGTGCAGGACGGCGTCGTGGCCACGGTGGCCTCGCTCATCGGCATGATACCCGAGGGGCTCTACCTGCTGACCAGCATGGCCCTGGTGACCGGCGTGGTGCGCCTGGCGCAGAAAAAGACGCTTGTACACGACATGGGCTGCATCGAGACCCTCGCGCGCGTGGACGTCCTCTGTGTGGACAAGACCGGCACCGTCACGGAGAACAAGATGACCGTGGAGGACGTCGTACCCCTCTGCCCCGACAGGTATGTGGAGGACGACATAAGGCTGATAATGTCCGACTACGTGGCGGCCATGAGCGCCGACAACGACACGATGGCCGCGCTGCGCCGCTACTTCACCGGCGAGGTGAAGCAGCAGGCCGTGAAGGCCCTGCCCTTCTCCAGCGCAAAAAAATACGGCGGAGTCAGCTTTCACGAGGACGAGACCTACCTGCTCGGTGCGCCGGATATCCTGCTCGGCGGCGCCATAGGCCGCTACCGCGCGCAGATAGACGGCTATTCGGCCAAGGGCTGCCGCGTGCTGCTGCTCGCCCTCTACGACGGCTCTCTGGACGACGAGCGGCCCTCCACCGACCTGATTATGCCGCTGGCGCTGATACTCCTCTCAAACAAAATAAGGGAAGAGGCGCCGGACACCTTCAAATATTTCGCCAGCCAGGGCGTGGCCATAAAGGTCATCTCCGGGGACAACGCCATGGCCGTCTCCGAGGTGGCAAAGCGCGCCGGGATAGCCGGGGCCGGGGACTATGTGGACGCGCGCGAACTCCGCACGGACGAGGACATAGCCGCCGCGGTGGAGAAGTACACCGTGTTCGGCCGCGTCACCCCGGACCAGAAGCGGAAATTTGTCCGCGCCCTGAAGGCCCGGGGCCACACCGTGGCCATGACCGGCGACGGCGTGAACGACGTGCTCGCGCTGAAGGAGGCCGACTGCTCGGTGGCGATGGCCTCCGGCAGCGACGCCGCCAGCCAGGTCTCGCACATAGTGCTGCTGGACTCGAACTTCGCCTCCATGCCCTCCGTGGTGGCCGAGGGGCGGCGCGTCATAAACAATATTGAGCGTTCGGCCACGCTGTTCCTGGTGAAGAACATCTTCTCCTTCTCGCTGGCCATAATAACGCTCATCTTCTCCCTGCCCTACCCCGTCACCAGCTCGCAGATGAGCCTCATATCCGCGCTGACGATAGGCATGCCGGGCTTTGTGCTGGCCATGGAGCCGAATACGACGCGGATACGCGGGCGCTTCCTGCCCAATGTGATATACAGGGCGCTCCCCGGCGGGTTGACCGACCTGTTCCTCATCGTGGGGGTCATCCTCTTCTGCACGGTGTTCGACATAGCGGAGAACATGATGGGCACGATATGCACCATCATACTCGCCGTAGTTGGCCTGCTGGTGGTACACCGCACATGCATGCCATATAACCGGCTGCGCCGCGCGCTGGTCATCTTCCTCGTCGCGGCCTTCGCCTTCTGCGTCGCCTTCCTGCCGGACCTGTTCACGCTCTCCGAAATAGATTTTGCCGGCGGGCTGATACTCGGCGTGTTCGCCCTGCTCGCCTGGCCGGCGCTGAAGGCCATCACTATGGCCGAGGACAAGCTGCGCGACAGCTTCATCTCCGTCCGGCGCGGCGGGCAGCACGCCGCCGAGAAGGCCAGGCGGAAATTCAAACCCAATCGGGGAGAATGATATCCTCCCGCCTCACCTTTCCCCAGGAAAAATGGGGCACGAGCTCCCTTGCCGGGACGCTCTCGGGCCTGTCCGTCAGCCCGCAGAGGAAGGCCAGGACACCGCACAGGCCCTCTGGCGTATAGCGTTCGCGCAGGGCGGCCATGTTCAGGTCCCCCTCCCGCTTTGAGAGCTTCCGGCCCGTGGGCGAGATGAGCAGCGGGGCGTGGCAATACTCCGGCGCGGCGCCGCCCAGCGTCTCTATCAGCCACTTCTGGCGCGGGGCGGAGCTCAGCAGGTCCCGGGCCCTGACCACGCGGGTGACGCCCATGGCGGCGTCGTCCACCGAGACGGCGAGCTGATAGGCGAATACGCCGTCCGAGCGGCGGATTATGAAGTCGCCGCAGGAGCGCGCCAGGTTTTCGCGGTATTCGCCGTAGTGGCCGTCATGCACCGCTATCTCCCTGTCCGGCACGGCGACTTTCGCCGCCGCGCGGCGGCCTCTCCGGCGCAGAGCCTCCCTCTCCCCCTCGCCGAGAGAGCGGCAGCGGCAGCCCGACGGCCGCTCCTCCCCCGGATGCGGGGCCGAGGCCGCCAGGCGCTCCGAGCGGGAGCACCAGCAGTCGTACACCAGCCCCATCCCCTCCAGCCGCTCAAAGGCCGCCTGATATTCCCCCGTGCGCCGCCCTTGGCGGCAGCCGGCGTCCATCGGCCAGCCGCAGTCCCAGTCCAGCCCCAGCCAGCGCAGATCCCCGGCCATAAGCTCGGCGTATTCCTCCCAGCTCCGCTCGGGATCGAGGTCCTCCAGGCGGAAGAGCATCTCCCCGCCGAGCGAGCGGACATCCAGCCAGGCCAGGAGAGAGGAGAGCATGTTGCCTATGTGCAGCCTCCCGCTGGGGCTTGGGGCAAACCGGCCGCGGATGGGCATTTTTAATCCCCCCTTAATTGATAAGCTGTAGATTTTTTTGTATCATAACATATTTACACCGGAAAGGGAATGAGAGATGTCAAACAACACCAAAGCTGAGCTGGGCAAGGCGCTGTACACTCTCCTTGAGAAGAAAAACCTCGACAGGATCACCGTCTCGGACATAACCGGGCTGTGCGGGCTGAACAGGCAGACCTTTTACTACCACTTCCACGACGTATACGAGCTCGCCGAGTGGGTGATCGACCGCGAGGTGGATGAGCTCGCCGCCAGCGAGAGCGCGAAGGCCTCCGACTGGCACAGGCTTTTGCTCCAAATCTTCGTGACGTTTACGGAGTCGAGGTCCGTGGCTCTGCACCTTTACCGCTCGCGCGGCTGGCACCACATAATCGACTATATGCGCCGCCGGGTCTCGCCCATACTGGAGACGCGGGCCAGGCGGCTCGTCGGCGAACTGGGGCTGGACGTGGCCGAGGAGGACCTTCTGTTTGTCGTCAGGACATATCAGTACGCCTTCTACGGCGTATTTGACGCCTGGATGTCCTCCGGCATGAAGGAGGGCATCTCCGGTGACCTGGACCGCCTGTTCCGCCTCGCGGACGGCAACATCGAACACGCCCTCGCCAATTTCGACAGGAGGCCCGGGCGGGGCACGACAACCGGCGGCGAATAGTACATTGCGCCGCGGGGAGCTCTGTGCTATAATACCCGCTGCCGCAATATGAGTTAACTAGGGAGGAATCAGCCTTGCGAAGGCTCGCTCACCGCGCACTCGAGTTCATAAGGACGCACAAGCACTGCTGGCTCGTACTTTACTTTCCGGTCTATATCGTCGTCTTTTTCATTATCGAGGCCAACACGCCCACATCCGGATACTGGGTCACCGACATGGCCATTGACGCCTACATACCCTTTGTCCCGCAGTTTGCGCTGTTCTATGTGCTCTGGTATCCCCTGTTCGCCCTCGTCGGCATACCCACGCTCATCAGGGACGGACCCGCGTTCAAGCGGTGGATGTACTACAACATGACCGTGCTCTCGGCCACGCTGCTGCTCGATGTCCTCATCCCCAATGGGCAGCATCTCCGCCCGCAGAACGTGCCGGTGACCGACCTCTGGACCTGGATACTCTCCCTGATATGGGCGGCGGACACGCCGACCAACGTATTTCCCAGCATGCATGTGCTCGGCTGCGTGGGCGACATACTCTGCTGTTTCGACAGCCGTATCTTCAAGCCCTGGCATCGCGCCGTCATCACCGTGCTCTGCGTGCTGTGCATGGCCTCCACGGTGCTCGTCAAGCAGCACGCCTTCATAGACACCGTCGGCGCGCTCATCTTCATCATCCCGGCATTCCTCATGTTCTACTCCGGGCGTTTTCTGAAATCGCGCGGGCACGAGAGGCTGGCCGAATAACCGGAACATATACGGGCCGCGGCTTTGCCGCGGCCTTGATTTTTCTGGTTGAAACCTGGAGCCACGTGGGGTATAATAAAACGATTTCAGCTATAGCCGAGGCAGTTTATGAGAGACAGCATTTTTGTTAAGGGCGCCAGGGAGAACAACCTCAAGAACATAGACCTCGAGATACCGCGCGACAAGCTCGTCGTGTTCACCGGGCTCTCGGGCAGCGGGAAGTCCAGCCTGGCCTTCGACACGATATACGCGGAGGGGCAGCGGCGCTATGTCGAGAGCCTCTCCAGCTACGCGAGGATGTTCCTCGGGCAGATGGACAAGCCGGATGTGGACTACATCGAGGGCCTCTCCCCCGCCATCAGCATAGACCAGAAGACCACCAGCCGGAACCCCCGCTCCACCGTGGGCACGGTCACGGAGATTTACGACTATCTGAGGCTGCTCTGGGCGCGTGTGGGCGTCCCCCACTGCCCCAAGTGCGGCAAGGAGATACGCCAGCAGACCATAGACCAGATAGTCGACCAGGTCCTCTCCTGGCCTGAGGGTACGCGCATACAGATTCTAGCCCCCGTGGTGCGCTCGCGCAAGGGCGAGCACGCCAAGGTGTTTGACGACGCGAGGAAATCCGGTTTCGTCCGCGTCAGGGTGGACGGGGAGGTCTACGACCTCTCCGAGGACATAAAGCTCGAAAAGAACAAGAAGCACAGCATAGAGATAGTCGTGGACCGCCTCGTGGTCCGCCCGGACAGCGTCCGGCGCCTGACCGACTCGGCGGAGACGGCCGCGGGCCTCTCCGGCGGGCTCGTGCTGGTGAACGACCCGTCCGGCGGGCGGGAGCAGCTCTTTTCACAGAACTACGCCTGCGAGGACTGCGGGATATCCATAGATGAGCTCGCGCCGCGCATGTTCTCCTTCAACAGCCCCTACGGGGCCTGCCCCACCTGTGCCGGGCTCGGCACCCAGCTCAGGGCCGACCCGTCAATGATCATCGCCAACCCCTCCCTGTCCATACTCAACGGCGGCATACAGGCCCCCGGCTGGGGGAACGTAAAGAGCGACAGCATAGCCAAGATGTACTATGACGCACTGGCGAAGAAATACCACTTCAAGCTCACCACCCCGGTGGGGGAGCTCCCCCGCGAGGTGATGGACGTGCTGATGTACGGCACCGGCGGGGAGCCGCTGGAGCTCCAGTATGAGACCGCCCGCGGCATGGGCACGCTCCGCCAGCCGTTTGAAGGGCTGGTGAACAGCCTTGAGCGGCGCTACAGGGAGACCCAGAGCCAGTCCATGCGCGAGGAGTACGAGCAGTACATGGGCGAGTACCCCTGCCCCGACTGCGGCGGCAAACGCCTGAAGAAGGAGGCGCTCGCGGTAACCGTCGGCGGCCTCAGCATAATGGACTTTTGCTCCATGCCCGTGACGCGGGAGCTCGAGTTCGTGGACGCCCTGCCCGCGCGCCTCTCCGCTCGCGACATGGTGGTGGCGGAGAGAATCCTGAAGGAGATACGCTCCCGGCTCAACTTCCTGGCCAGCGTCGGCCTGCAGTACCTTACCCTCTCCCGGGCGGCCGCCACGCTCTCCGGCGGTGAGAGCCAGCGCATAAGGCTCGCCACCCAGATAGGCTCCTCGCTCATGGGCGTGCTGTACATCCTGGACGAGCCGAGCATCGGGCTGCACCAGCGCGACAACGGCAAGCTGATAAACACGCTCAAGGAGCTGCGCGACCTGGGCAACACGCTCATTGTCGTGGAGCACGACGAGGACACCATGCGCGCCGCGGACTGGATAGTGGACATAGGCCCGGGCGCCGGCGTCCACGGCGGCGAGGTGATAGCTCAGGGCACCGTGGAGGACATCTGCGCGGAGCCGAGGAGCATCACGGGGCAGTACCTCTCCGGCGCCAGGCAGATCCCCGTCCCCGCCAGGCGGCGCACCGACAGCGGAAAAAGTTTGCTGATACGCGGCGCCAGCGAGAACAATTTAAGGGGTATAGACGTCGAAATACCGCTCGGCGTTCTCACCTGCGTCACCGGCGTCTCCGGCAGCGGCAAGTCCAGCCTGATAAACGAGGTGCTCTACAAGACCCTTGCCTCGGTCAAAAACAGGGCCCATGTCCGCCCCGGCAGGTGCCTGGGCGTGGACGGGCTGGAGTATGTGGACAAGGTCATAAACATCGACCAGTCCCCCATAGGCCGCACGCCCCGCTCCAACCCCGCCACCTACACGGGCGTGTTCAACGACATCCGCGAGCTCTTCGCCACAACGCAGGACGCCAAACTGCACGGCTACGGGCCGGGGCGCTTCTCCTTCAACGTCAAGGGCGGGCGCTGCGAGGCCTGCTCCGGCGACGGGCTGATAAAGATAGAGATGCACTTCCTCCCCGACGTCTATGTCCCCTGCGAGGTCTGCAAGGGCAAGCGGTACAACCGCGAGACCCTCGAGGTCCGCTACAAGGGCAAGAATATCGCGGAGGTGCTGGATATGACCGTGGAGGAGGCCCTGGCCTTCTTCCAGAACATACCCAAGATTCGCGACAAGATTCAGACCATGCTGGACGTGGGCCTCGGCTATATAAAGCTGGGCCAGTCCTCCACCACCCTCTCCGGCGGCGAGGCCCAGCGCGTCAAGCTGGCCACGGAGCTCGCGCGGCGCGGCACCGGACAGACGGTTTACGTCCTCGACGAGCCCACGACCGGCCTGCACACCGCGGACGTGCAGAGGCTGATAGACATACTCAGCCGCCTCGTGGACGCCGGCAACACAGTGGTCGTCATAGAGCACAACCTCGACGTCATAAAGGTCGCGGACCACATCATAGACCTCGGCCCGGAGGGCGGCGACGGCGGCGGCACGGTGGTGTATGCGGGCACCCCGGAGGGCTGCGCGCAGTGCGAGAAGAGCGCCACGGGCGAATATCTTCGGAAGGTATTGCAGTGATATGGAATTTATCGACGCCCTGAAAGAGACAGAATTCGGAAAGTACCTGGTCACCTTCATCGTCTCCATGGTCCCCGTGATTGAGCTGCGCGGGGCGATTCCCATCGGAGTTGGCCTGGGATTGACCCATTTCGAGGCCATGGTCGTGAGCATGATAGGCAACATGGTGCCCGTCCCCTTCATCATCCTCTTTATACGCCCGATATTCAAATGGATGACCGCCAAAAGCGAGCGCCTGGGCCGCCTGGTCAAGAAGCTCGAGTCCAAGGCCGAGGGGAAGTGGGAGCAGGTGCACCGTTACCAGTTTTTCGGCCTCGCCGTCTTTGTCGGCATACCCCTGCCGGGGACGGGGGCCTGGACCGGCGCTCTCATCGCCGCCGTCATGGACATGCGCATGCGCAGCGCGCTGCCGTCCATATTCATCGGCGTGCTGATTGCGGGCTTCCTGGTGACGGGGCTCACCTACGGCTTTACCTCGATATTTTTCTGAGTGGCAGCGGACCCGCCCGGGGCATAAAATACCGGGAAGGGCGGTGTCGGTATGCTTACGGAATGGTTTTTATCTGTGCTGGCGGCGGCCGCTGTCGCGCTGCTCATATTCGCGGCGCGCCGCTGCCTTTACACCCCCGTGCGCCTCGGCGATGGGCTCCGCCTGGAGCTGCGCCTCAGCGCCGGGGCAGGGTCGTCCTCCCTCGAAGAGGGAGTGCGCTCCCTGAGGGAACTGCTCGAGCGCGGGGGACTGCGCTGCGATATCGTTATCGTGGACTCCGGGATGGACGGCGAGGCGCGCGAGACGGCCAGGCTGCTCTCGCGCCGCTATGACAACGTCGTACTGGCCGATGGCGTGGAGGAAGAATGGCGGAAGAAGCGGAATACATAGAAATAAGCGGCAGGATATCCTCTGTAATCTACACTAACGAGGAAAACGGCTACACCGTACTCCGGCTTGACACTCTGGACGGGGGGCTTGTGACCGTGGTCGGCACACTCCCGGCCGCGTACCCGGGCGAGGACCTGCGCGCCTTCGGGGAGTGGGCCAGCCACCCCAGCCACGGCAGGCAGTTCAGGGCCGAATACGCCGAACGCAGCCTGCCCCGCAGCGCGGAGGCCATATACGAGTATCTGGCCGGGCATGCCGTGCAGGGCGTCGGCCCCGCCACGGCCGCGCTGATAGTTGAAAAATTCGGGGACCGCACGCTGGACGTGATAGAGCGCGAGCCGGAGAAGCTGACGCTGATACGCGGCATAAGCGCGCGGAAGGCGGAGCAGATAGGCGCCTCCTTCCGCCGCCAGTCCGGGCTGAGGAGGCTGATGGAGTTCCTCTGCTCGCACGAGCTCCGGCCGCTGCTCGCCGTCAGGCTCTACAAGTACTACGGCGAGAATTCCATGGACGTGCTGGGGCAAAATCCCTACATTCTGGCCGCCCCGCACATAGGCGGCAGTTTTGCGGAGGCGGACACCCTCGCGCTGGGCATGGGCTGCGAGGGGGACGACCCCAATCGGGTCAGGGCCGCCGCGGTGTTCGAGCTGAGGCACAACGCCGCCAACGGCCACTGCTTCATCCCGGCGGACAAGCTCGTCCCCGCCACGGCGCAGTTCATCTCGGTCCCGGAGGAGGACGTGGCCCGTGCGCTTGAGGCGCTGGAATCCGACGGGCTGATAAGGCGCTGCGATATAGCCGGGCGGGACGCCTGCTACCTCTCGGAGCTCTGCGAGGCGGAGGAGTACGTGGCCGGGCGGCTGCTGGCCCTCGCCTCCGGGCCCGCCCCGGCCTCCGTGGACGTGGAGCCCCTTATCTCCGGGCTCGAGGCGGCCTCCGGGCTCACCTACGCCCCCACACAGCGCGAGACCATCGCGCTCGCGGCGAGGAGCCGCGTCATGGCCCTCACCGGCGGCCCCGGCACGGGCAAGACGACCTCCGTGCGGGCCATCCTCTCCGTCTTTGACTCCCTGGGTATAAAGACCCTGCTCACCGCCCCCACGGGGCGCGCGGCCAAGCGCATGAGCGAGCTCACGCTCCGCGAGGCCTCCACCATACACCGGCTGCTGGGCGCCGGTTTCTCCCCCGAGGGGGAACAGGTCGTGTTCGCCCACGACGAGGACGACCCCCTGGACTGCGGCGCGGTGGTGCTCGACGAGTGCTCTATGGTTGACATAACGCTTATGAGGGCGCTGCTGGCGGCCCTGCCCGAGGACTGCCGGCTCATACTGGTGGGGGACGCCGATCAGCTCCCCAGCGTGGGGCCCGGCAATGTGTTTTCCGACATACTGCGCTCCGGGGTGGTCCCGGCGATAAGGCTCAGGGACATCTTCCGGCAGGTGGAGGGCAGCCATATAGTGCGCAACGCGCACATGATAATAGCCGGCGAACACCCCAATTTCCGCGAAAACAGCAGCGATTTCTTCTTCCTGCGCAGGGCCGGGGACGAGGCCGCCGCCGAGACCATAACCGAGCTCTGCTCGGAGAGGCTGCCCCGGCGCATGGGCATTCCGGCGGAGGACATCCAGGTCCTGACACCCACCCGGAAGGGCGCCCTCGGCTCCGTGGAGCTCAACAGGCGGCTCCAGGCCGCGCTGAACCCCCCGGCCAAGGGCAAAAATGAGCGCGCCTCCGGGGAGACGGTCTTCCGCGAGGGCGACAGGGTGATGCAGATACGCAACAATTATGATATGATATGGCACAGGGAGCGCGGCGATTCCCTGCCGGCCGAGAGCGGCACCGGCATATACAACGGCGACATAGGCTACATCCTCGCCGTGGACGCGGAGAACGAGACGGTGAAGGTGGACTTCGACGGCCGGGTGGCCGAGTGCGGCTTCGACAAGCTCCCCGAGCTGGAGCACGCCTGGGCGATGACCGTACACAAGTCCCAGGGCAGCGAATACCGCGCCGTGGTGCTCGCCCTGGGCCGCGGCGCGCCGCAGCTGATGACCCGCGGCGTGCTCTATACGGCCGTCACCCGCGCTCGCGAGCTGCTCATAGCCGTGGGCCGCGAGGACACGGCCCACAAGATGATTGACAACCACAGGCAGTCGAGGCGCTACAGCGCTCTGCGCGTCCGCCTGGCGGAGGGCCGCGGCTCCTGAGGAATATTATGGGGGTGAGATGAATGTCCGGGCTGAAGAGCGGCCTCTTAGACATCCTGTTCCCGCCGCGATGCGCGTTCTGCCGCCGCCTGCTCAAGAGGGGCGAGAGCGGCATGTGCGCCCAGTGCGAGAAGTCCCTGCCCTATACCCCGCCGTCCAGCGTGGAGGGAGCGGACTTCGTCGAGGCCTGCGCCGCCCCGCTCTACTATGAGGGGACGGTGCGCGACGCGCTGCTGCGGTATAAATTCAAGGGCGTTACGGCCTACGCCGGGGTGTTCGGCCGCCTGGTGGCCGACTGCGTCCGGGAGCGGCTCGGCGGGAGGTACGACCTCATCTCCTGGGTGCCGCTCTCCAGCGAGCGGCTGCGTGAGCGCGGCTATGACCAGGCCATGCTCATAGCCCTCTCGGCCGCCCTCGAGCTGGACGACGTCGCGGTGGAGACCCTCCGGAAAGTGGTGAACGTGGCCCCGCAGTCCGGCACCGGCAGCGCCGAGCTGCGGAGGGCGAACATCTCCGGGGCCTTCGAGTGCGCGGATGCCGAGCTCGTGGCCGGGCGCAGGATACTGCTCATCGACGACATCATCACGACCGGCGCTACGGTGTCCGAGTGCGCGCGCATTCTCGGCCTAGCGGGCGCCGAGAGCGTCGTCTGCGCCGCCGTGGCCCGCGGCCGGGACTAGTCCCTGTCTAAACTCCGGCGTCCGCGTCTAAGATACATTTCGGAAGGTGCTGTTCTATGCTGATTTTTGAACGTGATATAGCAATCGACATGGGGACAACGGACGTGCTCGTCTATGTCCGCGGCAAGGGAGTGCAGGTGCGCGAGCCGACCATAGTGGCGGTTGACAAGTACACCGGCAAGCTGCTCAAGGTGGGGCGCGAGGCGCAGAAGATGCTGGGCCGCACCCCGGCGAGCATCGTACCCATCCACCCCATAGCCTCGGGCGTCATCTCCGACTACGACATGACCGTCGCCATGCTGCGCGAGCTCATAGGCCGTGTGACGAGCTTCAGCCTGTTCAAGCCGCGTGTGCTTATCACCGTGCCGGGGAGCATCAGCGGCGTGGAGGAGCGCGCGCTGATAGACGCCGCCGTCGAGGCCGGGGCCAGGAAGGTCTATCTGGTGGAGAGCGCGGTGGCCACCGCCACCGGCGCGGGCGTGGATGTGTCAAAGCCGGACGGCCACCTCGTGATAGACGTGGGCGGCGGCACGACCGAGACCGCCGTCGTCTCATTGGACGGCGTGGCCGAGTGCGAGTCCATCCGGGTAGCCGGAGGCGATTTCGACGAGGCCATAGTGCGCTATATCCGCCGCCGGCACAACGTGCTCATCGGCTCCAAGACCGCCGAGGAGGTCAAGATGAGCATAGGCTGCCTGGTGCAGAAGCAGGACATAGGCATCGAGGAGGTCAAGGGCCGCGACCTGGTCACCGGCCTGCCCAAGATGGTAAAGATAAGCTCCTCCGAGCTGGTCGAGGTGCTGATGGAGCCCGCCCGGACCATACTCGAGAGCGTCCACCTGGTTCTGGAGCGCACGCCGCCCGAGCTGGTCAGCGACATCTCGCAGAACGGCATAATAATGTCCGGCGGCGGGAGCCTGCTCTACGGCTTCGACCGCCTCATCGAGGAGGACACCGGCATACGCACAATCGTGGTGGACGACCCCGTATCCTGCCAGGTCTACGGCGCGGGCAAGATGCTGCTGGGGCTCAACGACATGCCCGACGGCATGGTGAATTTCGCCCGCAAGCGCCAGCTCAGGGCCTGATGAAATCTTTGCCCGAATGTCCTTGACAGGCGCACAAAACTGAGGTATATTACTTCTTGCGCGTGAGCGCGGATTTGGGATGAGAGGAGGTATACAGGATGACATACGCAGTGAGCTTCAACTTCAATTTCACGGGAGCGGTGGGTCCTGTATGCCTTTAACGGCGCATCTGGCGCCTTGAGCTTGGCATGCACCGCCCTTCCGGCGGTGCATTTTTGTGTTGGGGTGTAAAATGACTACTGAAACTAAACTCACAAGAGGCGGCAAGGCCGCCCTGATAGGACGCTTTCTGCGCGGGGTCTGGGGCTATTTTGTCCTCGGGCTGCTCTTCGCCATGCTCGGCATGGCCTTCAACGCCCTCGCCCCGCAGATTATCCGCCTGACGGTGGACTCGATACTCGGCTCGGAGGAGGCCAATCTCCCGGCCTGGCTGCTCGGCCTTCTCGGCTTTGAGGAGCTGCGCGCGGCGCCCTACCGCGCGCTGTGGATTGCGGCGGCGGCAGTGGCCGTCTCCGCCGCTCTGAGAGCGGTCTGCGGCTACGGGCAGCGCGTCTCGCTCGCCAAGGGTTCCGAGGGCTTTGTAAAGGGCATACGCGACGCGCTGTTCGCGCACATACAGTCCCTGCCCTTTGAGTGGCACACGGCCCACCAGACCGGCGAGATGATACAGCGATGCACCTCCGACGTGGAGGTCATACGCAACTTCGTGTGCAACCAGCTTGTCGAGGTGGCGAGGACGCTGTTTCTGATGGCGCTCTATCTGTCCATCATGTTCTCGATGAACGCCCGCCTCTCGCTCTTCGTCGTGCTGTTCGTGCCGGTAACTGGCCTGAGCTCCTGGCTCTTTTACAGGCGCATCGCCTCGCGTTTCAAGGCCGCGGACGAGGCGGAGGGCGAGCTGACCACCATGGTGCAGGAGAACCTCACCGGGGTGCGCGTCGTGCGCGCGTTCGGCCGGGAGAGATATGAGATAGACAAGTTCAACGGCAAGAACGACGGCTACTCCCAGCTCTGGATAAAGCTCGGGCATGTGCTGAGCCTGTTCTGGGCCTCCGGGACCCTGCTCACCAGTTCCCAGGTGTTCGTCACCATAATCGCCGGCACGGTCGAGGCGGTGAACGGGGACCTCACCCTGGGCGGCTTTCTGGTGTTCGTCAGCTACAGCTCCTCCCTGGCCTGGCCCATAAGGAGCCTCGGCCGCGTCCTGGCCGAGATGAGCAAGGCCGGCGTGTCCATAGACCGCGTGGGCTACATACTCAACTCCGAGCCCGAGAGGGAGCGCGGCCTGGCACTCGAACCGCCCATGACGGGCGACATAGAGTTCAGCCACGTCAGCTTCGGCTACGAGGGCGGCGAAGTGCTGCACGACGTGAGCTTCACCGTGCCCGCGGGCTCCACCTTTGCCATACTCGGCGGGACGGGCAGCGGAAAGAGCACCCTGGTCCACCTGCTGGACCGGCTGTACGACCTGGGCGAGGGTCAGGGACAGATAAGCATAGGCGGCGTGGACATACGCGACATAGACCGCTCCTATCTGCGCCGGAGCATCGGGCTCGTGCTCCAGGAGCCCTTCCTCTTCTCGCGCACGATAGCGGAAAACATCTCCGCGGCAAGGCCCGGGGCAGCGGAGTCCGAAATACGCCGCGCGGCGCACATAGCCTGTGTGGACGAGTCGATAACGGAGTTCGCGGAGGGCTACGGCACCATGGTCGGCGAGCGGGGCGTGACGCTCTCCGGCGGCCAGAAACAGCGCGTGGCGATAGCCCGGATGCTGATGCAGGACGCCCCGGTGATGGTGTTCGACGACTCCCTCTCCGCCGTGGACGCGGAGACCGACGCCAAAATACGCGCCGAGCTGGAAAAGAACCTCGGCTCCTCCACCGTGATACTCATCTCCCACCGCATAACCACCCTGATGCAGGCCCAGCGCATACTCGTGCTCTCGGACGGCCGGGTGGCCGACATCGGCACGCACGAGGAGCTCATCTCCCGCCCGGGCATCTACCGCGACATATACGACATACAGATGAGCAGCGACGACAGGCTGCTCGTAGGAGAGGAGGGCGAAAACCATGGGATATGACGAACAGGAATACAGCCAGAAATTCAGCCTGAGGACCTGGAAGCGACTGCTTCCCTTTCTCTCACCGTATAAAAAGGCCTTTGCGCTGATGCTCTGCTTCAACTGCCTGACCGCCTTCATGGATGTGCTCTTCCCCCTCTTCCAGCGTTACGCCGTGGATGAATTCATAGAGGCGGACAGCCTCTCGGGCATCTGGATATTCGCGGCCTTCTATCTCTGCGTCATACTCACGCAGACGCTCTCGGTGCTCGGCATGGGGCGCAACTCCATGTTCATAGAGATGACGGTGGGGCGCGACATGCGCCGCGAGGTGTTCACCCACCTGCAGACGCTCAGCTTCTCCTACTACAACGTGACGCCCGTGGGCTACATACTCAGCCGCGTCATGAGCGACACGATGAAGATTGCGGGCATCATAGGCTGGGCTCTCCCGGACGTTATATGGGCCGTGGTCTATCTCTGTTCCGCGCTCGTCTCCATGCTGCTGCTCAACTGGCGGCTCGCGCTCGTGGTCATGGTCATCGTCCCGCTCATAGCCCTGGTCACCGCCTATTTTCAGGGGAAGATCCTCGCCTGGAACCGGCGCGTGAGGAAGCTGAACAGCCGGATAATGGGCGCATTCAACGAGGGGATAACCGGCGCCAAGACCTCCAAGACCCTCGTGATAGAGCACGACAACAGCGAGAGCTTCCGCCGCCTGACCGGCGAGATGTACGAGAGCGGCGTCAGGGCCACGCGGGTGCGCGCGGTGTACGTCCCTCTGGTGCTCTTCCTCTCCACCATGGCCGTGGCGGCCATACTCGTGCGCGGCGGCTCGCTCTCTTTGGACGGGCTCATAGAGCTGGGCACCCTCTCCGCCTTCACTACCTATGCCGTCGGCATTTTCGAGCCCGTACAGCTCGTGGCGGAGTACATAGCCGAGTTCATAAGCATCCAGGCCAGCATCGAGCGCGTCACCGGGCTGCTGGACACCGAGCCGCTGGTGAAGGACAGCCCCGAGGTAATAGAGAAATACGGCGACTCCCTCCATCCCAAACCGGAGAACTGGGAGCCGATTCGCGGGGACATAGAGTTCCGCGACGTCACTTTCCGCTATCCGGACGGCGGCGAGGACGTGCTCAGCCACTTCAACCTGAAAATCCCCGCCGGGACCACCGTGGCCATAGTGGGCGAGACGGGCGCGGGCAAGAGCACGCTGGTCAACCTGGCCTGCCGCTTTTTCGAACCCACCTCCGGCCAGATACTGATAGACGGGCAGGACTACCGCGAGCGCAGCCAGCTCTGGCTGCACTCATCCATAGGCTACGTGCTGCAGAGCCCCCACCTCTTCTCGGGCTCCGTGCGCGAGAACATACGTTACGGCCGGCTGGACGCCACCGACGCCGAGATAGAGGCGGCGGCCCGCGCCGTCTCCGCCGACAGGGTGGTCGAACGGCTGGAGAACGGCTGGGACAGCGACGTGGGCGAGGGCGGCGACAGGCTCTCCACCGGCGAAAAACAGCTCATCTCCTTCGCCAGGGCCGTGCTGGCCGACCCGCGCATCTTCGTTCTGGACGAGGCCACCAGCTCCATAGACACCCAGACCGAGCAGCTGATACAGGACGCCATCGAACACATACTCAAGGACCGGACCTCCTTCCTCATAGCCCACCGCCTCTCCACGATACGCCGCGCCGACCTGATACTGGTCGTGCACGACGGCCGGATAGTCGAGCAGGGCACCCACCGCGAGCTGCTGCTCAGGCGCGGCTATTACCACGAGCTCTACAGCCGCCAGTTCGCCGAGGAGTCCTCCGCGAAAGTCCTTCAATAGACCCCGGGGGCCGCCACAGGCGGCCCTTTTTGCTCAAATGCGCCCCGGCCGGGCCATAAAACAAGTTGCAAGGGCGGATGAATTCGTATATAATAGCCTTTGCCCCCGTGCGGGGCAAAGTCCCTGGTCAAAGGAGCGACAGTATGAAATTCACCAAAATGCACGGCTGCGGCAACGATTACGTATATGTCAACTGCTTTGAAGAGAATGTGGAGGACCGCCCCGCCCTCTCGCGCCTGGTCTCAGACAGGCACTTCGGCGTAGGCGGCGACGGGCTGATATGCATCTGCCCCTCCGACGTGGCGGATTTCAAGATGGATATGTACAATGCCGACGGCTCGCTGGGCCAGATGTGCGGCAACGGCATACGCTGCGTGGCAAAATACGTCTACGAGCACGGGATGACCGGCAAGGAGGTCATCGACGTCGAGACCGAGGCGGGCATAAAGACCCTGTGGCTCAACGTCGAGGACGGCGTGGTGAAGAGCGTCCGCGTCTGCATGGGCAGCCCGGAGTTCGCCAGCGCGAAAATACCCGTGATAAGCGACAGCCCGGAGTTCATCTCCCAGCCCATGGAGGTGGGCGGGATGCTCTGGTCCGTCACCTGCGTCAACGTGGGCAACCCGCACGCCGTGGTCTTTGTGGACAACGTGGACTGGCTCGACCTGCCGGGCATAGGCCCGCTCTTTGAAAACGACCCCGCCTTCCCCGAGAGGATAAACACGGAATTCGTCCAGGTCATCGACGAGCACACGCTCAAGATGCGCGTCTGGGAGCGCGGCAGCGGCGAGACCCTCGCCTGCGGCACCGGCTCCACCGCCGCTCTGGCCGCCTCGGTGGTCAACGGCAAGTGCGCCGACAGCGCGAAGCTCCTGCTGCGCGGCGGCGAGCTGCTGATAGAGTGGAACAGGGCCGAGAACCTGCTCTACATGACTGGGCCCGCGGTCACCGTCTTTGACGGCGAGCTGCTGCTGTGAACGGGGTGGGGCCATGGTAAAACTCAACGAGAACTATCTGAAGCTGCCCGGCAGCTACCTCTTCGCCGAGGTCGCGAGGCGCACGGCCGCCTTCTCCGCCGCCCACCCGGAGGCGGACATCATAAAGCTGGGGATTGGCGATGTCACCCTCCCCCTCCCCCCCGCCTGCGTCTCCGCACTCAAGCGCGCGGCGGACGACATGGCCGACAGCTCCACCTTCATGGGCTACGGGCCCTATGAGGGCTACGCCTTTCTCCGCGAGGCCATCGTCAAAAACGACTATGAGCCCTACGGCGTCAGGATAGGCCCCGACGAGCTGTTTGTCTCCGACGGGGCGAAGAGCGACTGCGGCAACATAGGCGATATATTCTCAGAGGATTGCGTCGTCGCGGTCTGCGACCCCGTCTATCCTGTCTACATAGACGCCAACGCCATGGCCGGCCGGGCCGGAGACTGGGACGGCCGTCGGTGGACCAATATCGTATACATGCCCTGCACGGGCGAGAACGGCTTCTTCCCCGAGCTGCCCGAGCGCGTGCCGGATCTCATATACCTCTGCTTCCCCAACAACCCCACCGGCATGGCCGCCACCAAGGAGCAGCTGCAGCCCTGGGTGGACTACGCCAATGAGCACGGCAGCGTGATACTCTACGACGCGGCCTACCGGGCCTATATCACGGACCCGTCCCTGCCCCGCTCGATATACGAGATCCCCGGGGCGGAGACATGCGCCATAGAGTTCGGGAGCTTCTCCAAGACCGCCGGCTTCACCGGCACGCGCTGCGGCTGGACCGTCATCCCCCGCGCCCTCGAGCGCGGCGGCGAGAGCCTGTACGACATGTGGATGCGCAGGCAGTCCACCAAGTTCAACGGCACGGCCTATGTCATACAGCGCGCCGCGGAGGCCGTGTACTCGCCCGAGGGCAAGGAGCAGACAGCGGGCATGATAGGCTACTACATGGAGAACGCCCGCGTCATCCGCAGCGGCCTCAGCGAGGCCGGACTCGAGACCTACGGCGGCACGGACTCGCCCTATATCTGGTTCAGGGCGCCCGGCGACCAGGACTCCTGGAGCTTTTTCGACCGCCTGCTGGACGAGGCGCACGTGGTCACCACGCCCGGCTCCGGCTTCGGCCCCAGCGGGGAGGGCTTCATCCGCGTCACAGCCTTCGGCGACAGCGCGCGCACGCGCGAGGCCGTTGAGAGAATAAAATCCATGCTCTGAAAATAGATTTTACCGGAGGGATAGACAAATGAAACTGATAATAGGCAGTCAGGAGGATGTAGTCGCCCAGGCCGCGCAGAGATATGTCAAATTGCTGGGCGAAAAGCCCCGGGCGGTACTCGGCCTGGCCACCGGCTCGACCCCGCTGAGCCTCTACGCGGAACTGGCCAGGCTCTGTGCGCAGGGCGCGATCTCCTTTGCGGAGTGCACCACTTTCAACCTGGACGAATACCTGGGCCTGGACGGCACAAATGACCAGAGCTACCGCTATTTTATGGACCACAACCTCTTTTCAAAGGTGGACGTGAAGCCCGAACGCACCCACGTCCCCTCCGGGGCAATAAAAACCGACGAGGAGGCCGCCAGGTATGACGGGGAAATAGACGCCGCCGGCGGGATAGACCTGCAGCTCCTCGGCATCGGCAACAACGGCCACATAGGCTTTAACGAGCCCCTCACCCCCTTCACCTCCGTCACGCACATCGTGAAGCTCACGGACTCCACCCGTGAGGCCAACAAGCGGTTCTTCAACTCCATAGACGAGGTGCCCACTCACGCCGTTACCATGGGCATACACACCGTGATGAAAGCCCGCAGCATAATCCTCCTCGCCTTCGGCGAGGGCAAGGCCGACATCATCAAGAAAACCGTGGAGGGCCGTCCCGACATCGCCGTCCCCGCTTCGCTCCTGCAGCTGCACGAGGATGTGACGCTCTATCTCGACGAGGCCGCGGCCAGTAAACTGTCATAAACAGCACAAACTGAGCGCCGCGCCCGGCGTAAAATGCCCGGCGCGGTTTGCCTTGTAACAGAGGAGGTCAAATATGTCAAAATACTTCGGTACGGATGGTTTCAGGGGCGAGGCCAATGTCGATCTCACCGCCGAACACGCCTTTAAGATTGGGCGCTTCGTCGGCTGGTATTTCGGCCGCGGCAAGGGAGCCACGGTGGTCATAGGCAAGGACACCCGCCGCTCCAGTTACATGTACGAGTGCGCCCTCGCCGCCGGGCTGACCAGCTCCGGGGCGGACGCCTATCTCCTGCACGTCACGACGACGCCCAGCGTGAGTTACATTGCCCGGGTGGACGATTTCGACTGCGGAATCATGATAAGCGCCAGCCACAACCCCTATCACGACAACGGCATAAAGCTCTTAAACAGCCAGGGCGAGAAGATGGAGGAGTCCGTCCTGGACGAGATAGAAAAGTACCTCGACGGCCTCTCCCCCGAGCCGCCCCTGGCCGTTGGGGCCGACATAGGCCGCACGGTGGATTATTCCGCCGGGCGCAACCGCTACATAGGCTATCTCATAAGCCTCTCCACCCACTCGTACAAGGGCATAAAAGTGGGGCTGGACTGCGCCAACGGCAGCACCTGGATGATAGCCAAGAGCGTGTTTGACGCCCTGGGGGCGGACACCTATGTCGTGGGCAACAGGCCCGACGGGCTGAACATAAATGTGGACTGCGGCTCCACCCACCTCGAGAACCTGCAGAAGCTGGTGCGCGAAAACGGGCTCGACGTAGGCTTCGCCTTTGACGGCGACGCCGACCGCTGCCTCGCTGTGGACGAGAGGGGCGAGGCCGTCTCCGGCGACAAGATAATGTACATCTGCGCCAGGCACATGAAGGACCACGGCCGGCTGGACACCAACACGGTGGTGACGACCGTCATGAGCAATTTCGGGCTCTACAAGGCCCTGGACGCGGCGGGCATAAACTACGAAAAGACCGCCGTGGGCGACAAATATGTCTGGGAAAACATGCGCGCCAACGGCCACCTCATAGGCGGCGAGCAGAGCGGCCACATCATCTTCTCCAAATACGCCACCACCGGCGACGGACTGATAACCGCCATAAAGGTCATGCAGGTCATGCTGGATTCCCGGCTGCCGCTGAGCAAGCTCGCCGAGCCCGTCACCGTATATCCCCAGGTCCTCAAGAACGTCATAGTGGACGACAAGGACGCCACCCTCGCGGACGGCGCGGTCACGGCCGCCGTGCAGGCAGAGGAGGCTAAGCTGGGGGACAGCGGCAGGGTGCTGCTGCGCAAGAGCGGCACCGAGCCCGTGCTGCGCGTCATGGCCGAGGCGCAGACGGATGAGGTCTGTGAGGCCGCGGTGGACGCCATAATCGGCGCCATGCGCTCGAGCGGCCATCTTGTGAGGGTGAAATGATGTACAAAATAAGCGAACTGCTCGACCTTGAACACACCATAGCCGCCCGCCTTTTCGAGGGCAGGGAGTATCCCTGGGAGGTGTTGCCGGAGATAAAGGGCTTCATTCTGGCCCTCGGCCCCACTCTCCCCGCCGATGAGTTCGACCACCCCGGCGAGGGCATCTGGATAGCCAGAGACGCCAGGGTGTTCCCCAGCGCCTATATAGGCGCGCCCTGCATCATCGACCACGGTGCGGAGGTACGCCACTGCGCGTTCATCCGCGGCAGCGCCCTGGTGGGAAAGAACTGCGTCGTGGGCAACAGCGTGGAGCTCAAGAATGCCCTGCTCTTCGACTCCGTACAGACCCCGCACTACAACTACGTGGGCGACAGCGTCCTGGGCTACAGGTCCCATATGGGCGCCGGGAGCATAACCTCCAACGTCAAGAGCGACAAGACCCTTGTCGTAGTCAAAAACGGCGGCGAGCGCGTTGAGACCGGGCTCAAGAAGTTCGGCGCGATACTCGGCGACTTTGTCGAGATTGGCTGCAACAGCGTGCTCAACCCCGGCTGCGTCATAGGACGCCGCACCAGCGTCTACCCCACTAGCTCCGTGCGCGGCGTCATACCGGAGGACAGCATATTCAAGGCCCCGGGTGAGATAATAAGACGCGTATAGGCGAGGCGCCCCGGCTCCCACCGGGGCGTTTTGTGATTTTGTTATTGACATATGCCAATAATTCTGATATATTATTGGCATAAGCCAGAAACTATGGAGGTAAGGTAATTGAAAATTGCAGTCACTTATGAAAACGGAAATGTATTTCAGCACTTCGGGCACAGCGAGCAGTTCAAGCTCTATGAGGCCGAGGACGGCAAGGTCGTCTCCAGCGAGGTTGTGGACACCAACGGCTCAGGGCACGGCGCGCTGGCGGGCTTCCTCTCCGCCCGCGGCGTGGATGCGCTTATCTGCGGCGGCATCGGCGGCGGGGCCAGGAGCGCCCTGGCGGAGGCGGGCATAGCCCTCTACGCCGGCGTACAGGGCAGCGCGGACGCCGCGGTCGAGGCCCTGCTGGGCGGCACGCTCAACTACAGCTCTGAGGCCAACTGCGGCCACCACGGGCACGGCGAGGGTCACAACTGCGGCCACCACCACGGCGGCTCCGGCTGCGGCGAACACCATGCCCACCACCACGGCGGGGGCCACGGCTGCTGCCACGGGGACGGCTGATGCCGCGCCCACGCAAATGCCGCCGCGTATGCGAGCTCCCGCGGCACACGGAGTTCCGCTCGTGCTCGTCCGAGGGCGAGAGCGTGCCGATGGCCGTGGACGAGTACGAGGCCATACGCCTGATTGACCTGGAGGGCCTTACTCAGGAGGAGGCCGCCGGCCAGATGCAGGTAGGGCGGAGCACGGTCCAGTCCATATACAATTCCGCCCGGTACAAGCTCGCGCTCTGCCTTGTCAGCGGCCGGCCGCTGATAATCACCGGCGGGGACTACGAGGTCTGCCCCAGGCAGAGGCCCTGCGGTGGCTGCCGGCGCTCCGGCTCCTGCCCAAGGCGCTGAGATCCCCGGCCGCTCCCGCGCCCGGCACATACCCCCAAATAACGACTCCCGGGAATTTCTTCCCGGGAGTCTCGCCTTAATCGAGCTTCATCGGCGCCTCGCCCTTTTTGAAATGCAGTTCCTTCATGCCCTCCACCTCGTCGCAGACGGGTTTGAACGAGCAGACGCTGCAGTCGGTGGCCAGGCCGTCCATTATGTGGTTCAGCGTCAGAGTTATCGTGTCCACCTTTTTGGCGGTGTCGGCCAGCTCCTTACAGAGCTGCCGGTCCCCGGTGACAAAGTATATGCCGACGTGGTCCACCAGCCCCTTTTCCTTGTACTTTCGGATGAAGCTGTTGCCTATGTTCCTGAAGCTCATGCCCTTTTTCAGCGCGCGCCTGGAGACGCGCACCTGCTCGCGCTGGTTCTCCGGGGAGACGCGCATCATGTAGCCCTCCGGGAATACGTGGTATTTCACGAACTCCATGTCCCGGATGGTCCTGAACGCCTCCTGGTCGTCCCCGCTTATGTCGTTGACATGCAGCATGACTATGCGGCAGAAGGGGCAATCGGCCCCGATCTCCCCCAGATCCGGCCCCACCAGGGTTATGCTGTCCTCTGGCACCAGCGAGGCGTCTGTGGTGACGCAGGTGAAGTTGCTGGCGGGGTTGCCGGAGCCGCCCAGCTCATAGGCGGCGTCCCGCGTGAGGACCAGCTCGTTCTGGCCCAGGTCCCTCCAGGCCCTCGACGGCTCGTATGGCCAGCTCCGGTGCTTTGCCTCCGCGAGCCTGGCCGCGACCTCGCGTATCGTGGAGTTATAGAGCTCCATCGTCAGAACTGGACGTCCCTGACCTTGCGGTCATGGAACTTGTTCAGCACGGTATACAGCCAGCCCACGAGCTTCATGTCGAGATTGAGCATGTATATGGTGAACAGCACTCCGACGGCGGCCGCGAAAACGCCCAGCAGGGTCTTGAATATCCTGCCCAAAATGCAGCCTTTCTTCATAGCTTCTCCTTTCCGGTCGCGCCCTTACGCGCCCTTGGCCATGCCCTTCTGGCGGGCGTACTCGGCGGCGCCCAGCGCGCCCATGAGCTGCGGGTCGGTCTTGAGGTTTATCACCTTGAGCTTCAGAACGTGCTCTATGGCCTCCTTCAGGCCCTCGTTCTTGGCGCAGCCGCCGGTGAGGGTTATGGAGTCGGTGGCGCCGGCCTTCTTGGCCATGACGAAGCAGCGTTTCGCGACGGCCATCTCGATGCCCGCGGCAATCTCGTCGGTGGGCTTGCCCTCGCCGACGAGGGTGATAACCTCGCTCTCGGCAAAGACCGTGCACTGCGCGGTTATCGGTATCACGTTCTTGGCGGAGAGGCTCAGGTTCGAGAACTCGGGCAGGCTCAGCTCGAAGGCGTTGGCCATGGCCTCAAAGAAGCGGCCCGTACCGGCGGAACACTTGTCGTTCATGGCAAAATTCTTTACTGTGCCGTCCGTGTCGATGCTGATGCCCTTGACGTCCTGGCCGCCGATGTCGATGATTGCGCGGACGCTCGGGTCCGTGACGTGGACGCCCATGGCGTGGCAGCGTATCTCGGAGATGTTCTCATCCGCGAAGGGCACCTTGTTGCGCCCGTAGCCGGTGCCTATCAGGTAGGACAGGTCCTCCGAGCTGTTCAGCTCGGGCACCTGGTCGATGACCTCTTTCATGGCCATGATCGCGCTCTGCTCGGAGTTTATCTTGCTCCTCATGGTGGTGTCCGCTATCATCTTCCCGTTCTCGTCCAGTATAACTGCCTTGGTATAT
>CALWYN010000040.1 GCA_944385755.1 uncultured Oscillospiraceae bacterium | reverse complement strand
GACGGGCAGAGCGTCTCCGGCGTCAACTGGGTGACAACGGCGCGCAGCTGGGCGATGGCCGAGGGCGTCAGCGACGGCACGGATCCGAACAGCCTGATAACTCGCGAGCAGCTGGCTACGATGCTGTACCGCTATGCGGGGTCGCCTGCGGCGACGGGCAATGGCATCAGCGCGTTCACTGACGCCGGCAGCGTGTCGAGCTGGGCGGTGGACGCGATGAACTGGGCGCTCAGCGAGGGCATTATCACCGGCATGGGCGGCGGCACGCTTGCCCCGCAGGGCACGGCGACACGTGCCCAGGCCGCGGCCATGCTCATGAGGTTCGTGGAGCGGTAAACAGGCATCCTAACCTGAAAATCTATTAAAACTGCCGCGGGGCACCCCCCGCGGCAGTTTTTTGCGGCGCATCTCCGAGGCGGCATCCGGCGGAACTCAGAAAGAAAATGCTGGATATTGAGTGCAAAAATGAGAGCAAATGTTTCCTTTTTATATTATTTTTGCATAAAAATAATGCAAAAAATGCGAAATATTAGTTGACATGTGACATAAATAATGTTAACATGCTATCGGTTTCGACCCAATATTGTCCAAAGCTGCACAATTCGATGAGGAGGTATTTGCTTTGCAGGGGAAGTACAATTTCGATGCCATAGTGGACCGCCGGGGGACAAGCTGCCTCAAGTATGACTTCGGCATGAAACGCAAGGGGAGGGACGATCTGCTGCCCATGTGGGTCGCGGACATGGATTTCCCCCTGCCTCAGGAAATCCTGGAGGTATTTCACAAGAGAATTGACCATGGGATTTTCGGCTACAGCGATCCCACCGAGCCCTATTACGCGGCTCTGAACAAGTGGTTTTCCACGCACTACGGTTACACGATTGAGCCCGAATGGATCAGCGTACCCTGCGGCGTCGTTTTCGCCCTGGCCACGGCGGTCAAGGCCTTCACCGAGCCCGGCGACGCCTGCATAATCCAGCAGCCGGTCTATTACCCCTTCCGTGAGGTCATCGAGAACAGCGGCAGGAAGTTCATAAACAACCAGCTGCACTACGAGAACGGCCGCTACACGATGGACTATGAGGACTTTGAGCGCAAGATAGTTGAGAACAATGTCAAGCTCTACATAGTCTGCAACCCGCACAACCCCGTCGGTAGGGTCTGGACCAGGGGGGAACTCGAGCGCGCCGCCGACATCTGCATGAAGCACGGCGTCACCATCCTCGACGACGAGGTCCACGCCGACTTCATCTATCCCGGACACAAGTTCACCAGCTTTATGACCCTCGACGGGAAGTACAGGGACCACCTGGTCGTCTGCACCTCTCCCAGCAAGACCTTCAACGTCGCGGGCCTGCAGCCTGCCAGCATAATCATCCCGAACGCGGAGATGAAGGCGAAGTTTGAGACCGCGAAGGAGTCCGCCGGATACAGCAACGCGCCCATAATGTCCCTGCTCGCCACCACCACCTGCTACGACCTGGGCTCCGACTGGGTCGCCGAGCTGGTCGAGTACATAAACGGCAACAAGGAATACTTCAAAAAGTTTGTCGCGGAGAATTTCCCCAAGGCCTATTTCGTGGAACCCGAAGGGACGTATCTCATATGGGTCGATTTCTCCGGATACGGATTCTCGGACGAGGAGCTGGAGCACATAATGCTTGAGGAGGCACACCTCTGGCTGGACTCCGGAAAGATTTTCGGGCCTGCGACGGCGCAGTTTGAGCGGTTCAATATAGCCTGCCCGCGCTCCACCGTCGAAAAGGCGCTCAATCAGCTCAAGGAAGCCATGGACAACCACAAGAAGTGGTGAGCCTTCGGGGGAAAGGGAGGTAAAACTATGAAAAAAGTTTGGGGAAGCTATAAATCATCCATAATTCTGCTGGGAGCCATGGTCATCGGCGGCGTTGTCGGCTTCTTCTGGGGAGAAGGGGCCTCGGTGCTGCAGCCGGTGGCGGATATATTCCTGAACCTTCTGTACTGCTGCGTGGTGCCGCTGATATTCTGCTCGCTGACCGCGGCAATCGCCAAGATGACCGACCTCTCAAAGTTGAGGAAGATACTGGTTTACTTCCTCATAGGCACGTTTGTCACCGGCATAATATCCTGCCTGTTCATGGTCGTGCCCTGCCTGTTCATAGACACCGCGGCCGGCGTAACGCTCGACCTCACCCAGGAGGTTGACGACCTGACCAGCTCCATGAACATACTCGGCATGTTCACCGTGAACGATTTTCCGGCACTGTTCTCCAGGCAGAACCTTATGGCCCTTATCGTGTTCACCATCATGTTCTCCATAGCCATCATCATGGGCGGGGAGAAGACCAAGCCGATAGTCAAGGCCATGGACTCGCTCACCGAGGCCATAGTCAAGCTCATCGGCATAGTGATGAAGATAGCCCCTCTCGGGCTCGGCTGCTATTTCGCCATACTCATAGGACAGTACGGCAGCGAGGTCGTCGGCCCGCTGGGCAAGGCCATAGTGCTCTATCTCGTGGTCATCGTCATATACTTCGTCGTGTCCCAGACGGTGTACGCCTACATCGCCGCCGGCAAGGAGGGCGTGCGCAGGTGGTGGAGGACCTGCGTGCCGCCCGCGCTCACGGCGCTCGGCACCTGCTCCTCCGCGGCCACGCTGCCCGTAAATATGCGCCAGGCCAAGGAGATAGGCGTGCCCGACGAGATAGCGGACCTGGTTGTCCCCCTGGGCGCGAACCTGCACAAGGACGGCGCGTGCATAATCCAGATAATCAAAGTCGCCTTCCTCTGCTCCGTGTTCGGCATACAGTACGGCACGTTTGAGAACATACTGCTCTCGATATTCGTCGCCGTCATATCCTCGATAGTCATGGGCGGCATCCCCGCCGGCGGCTATGTGGCGGAGATATTCATAACCTCCGCGTTCGGATTCCCCACCGTGTCCATCCCCATCATGGTTCTCATCGGCACCATAACCGATGCCCCGGCCACCGTCGTCAACGTCACCGGAGACACCGGCTTCGCGATGGTCATCGCAAGGCTTGTGGAGGGCAAGGACTGGCTCAAGAACAGCCTGGCCAAGAAGGCCGCGGCCGAGACGGCAGCCGAAACTACCGCCGAATGAACCAGCACACATAGGTCATATAAGAGCACAGGCGCCACAGGTGCCTGTGCTCTTTTGCGTGCGGTGGGGCGGATTTTTCCGCGGTTGACAAAACGAGGTTTTGCGCATATGCTTATTATTAATTAAAGTATAGTGATCGGGGCGAGATATGGAGAGCATAACTTCCAGAAAGAATCCCATTATAAAGAGGCTCAGGGCGCTCGCCGCGGACGCCGCCCTCCGGCGCGACACGGGGGAGACGGTGCTCGACGGGCTGAAGCTGCTGGGGGAGGCCATGGCCTCCGGGGCCGTGATAACTGCCGTGCTGGCCGGGGAGGGCACCGCGCTGCCGGAGGGCCTGGAGGGCCGCCTTGCCGCGGAGGGCGCCGGGCTCCTGAGGGCGCCGGACGCTCTGGTGTCCTACGCCTCCCCGGTGATGAACAGCCCCGGGCCCGTGTTCAGCGTGCGTCTGCCGTCACGGCCCGCCCCGGAGCGGCCGGAGCTGGCGGTGGTGCTCGAGGACGTGCAGGACCCGGGCAATGTGGGGACGGTCATTCGTACGGCGAACGCCTTCGGCTTTGACGCCGTTATTCTTACCGGGGGCTGTGCCGACCCCACGTCTCCCAGAGCCGTGCGCGCCACCATGGGAGCTGCGTTCCGCCAGTGCGTGCTGGAGTTGGCACCGGAGGAGCTTGCGGGGAGGCTGGTGGCCTGGAAAATGCCAATGTTCGGCGCCGCGCTGGGGGCGGGCGCCATGGATATACGGGAGATGCCGCGCGGCCGCGCCGCCGTGGCGATAGGAAACGAGGGGCACGGGCTCTCGGAGGGTCTGAAGGCCATGTGCGATGGTCTGATAATTATCCCGATGGCGCCGGGCAGCGAGTCGCTGAACGCGGCCATGGCCGCGGCGGTGGCGATGTGGGAGCTCGCAAGGGACAGAATTGGGGTGAACTGATGTCCGAGATAAGGTATTGGCTCTGGCTCTCCTCGCTGACGGGGATCAGGCCCAAATCAAAGACCGCTCTCCTGGAACTCTTCGGAGGAGTGAGGGAGCTGTTTTTCTCGCGCCCCGAGGAGCTCGACGGAGTGGCGTTCCTGACGCCTGAGGAGCGCGAGGCGCTCAGGCCGCGCCAGCTCGACGCCGCCCTGAACATACTGGAGCGGTGCGAGGCCGGGGGTATCGGGATACTGACGCTGCAGGACGCGGCGTACCCGAGGCGGCTCGCGGCGATATACGACCCTCCTCTGGTGCTGTATGTGCGCGGGCGGCTGCCCTCGATAGACGATATGGCGGCCGTCGCGGTGGTGGGCACCCGGCGGGCGACGCCCTACGGGATAAAGATGGCCACGAGAATGGGCTATGAGCTCACGCGCTGCGGGGCGCTGGTGGTGTCCGGACTGACGCGCGGCGTGGACGCCGCGGCGGCAGAGGGCGCGCTCATGGCCGGCGGCTCCTGCGTTGGGGTGCTGGGCTCGGCGATAGACGACAGCCGCTGGGGAGGCTCCCTCGCCCGCGACGTGGAGACCGTGGGCGCCATTGTCAGCGAATATCCGCCCGGGGCACCGGGCAATTCGGGCTTCTTCCGCGCGAGGAACCGGATAACCTCGGGCCTGAGCGTGGCCTGCGTGGTGGTGGAGGCCCCGGCCAGAAGCGGTGCGCTGCTGTTTGCGGACGAGGCCCTCGCCCAGGGGCGGGAGGTGTTCGCCGTCCCGGCCAACGCCGACGCGGCGGCGGCCGCGGGCTCGAACGCCCTGCTGAAGGAGGGCGCCGGCCCGGCCACGGAGGCCGGGGACGTGCTGGCGGATTTCTTCCAGCAGTTCCCGACTCTGCATTACCCGGACGGGGAGCTCAGGCGCATACCGCCGGAGAGGGCCATGCCGGAGGGGCCGGAGCCTCCCGGGGAACCGGCGGCGGGGACCGAGGACGGGGCCGGCTTTGTGAAACTGCGCGAGCCGAGGCGCAAAAAAGTCATTGACAAGCAGGCGCCGCCGGAATATATTGACTTGATAGGGCAGCTCGAGGGCCTGACGGAGAGGCAGCTGAAGATAATAGGCTGTATAACCGCGCCCTCGACACATATAGACGACATTATCGAGCGGACTGCCCTGCCGGCGGCGGAGGTGCTGTCGGAGCTCACGCTGCTGCAAATCGGGGGATATGTGCGGCAGGAGCCGGGCAAGAGATTTTCCCTGAATATTACTCAGAAGTGAGGACGTTTTAATGGCAAAGGCGAAGACGGCGCTGGTGATAGTCGAATCCCCGGCTAAAGCCAGGACCATCGAGAGATATCTGGGCAAGGACTATAAGGTCGTGGCCTCCATGGGGCACCTGAGGGACCTGCCCAAGAGCACAATGGGCGTGGACATAGAGCACGGCTTCAAGCCGGAGTACACGCCGGTGAAGGACAAGGCGGAGCTGATAGAACAGCTGAAATCGCTCGCCGCCAAGGCGGACATGGTATATCTCGCGACCGACCCGGACCGCGAGGGCGAGGCCATAGCCTGGCACCTGAAGGAACTGCTGGAGCTGCCGGACGACAAGGCCTGCCGGGTGACGTTCAACGAGATTACGAAAAAGGTGGTCACCGAGAGCATAAAGCACCCGCGCGACATAGACCAGGATTTGGTGGATGCGCAGCAGGCGAGGCGGATACTCGACAGGATAGTGGGCTACGAGCTCTCGCCCCTGCTCTGGAAGAAGATACGGCGCGGCCTCTCGGCCGGGCGCGTACAGTCCGTGGCGACGCGCATGGTCGTGGACCGCGAGAGGGAGATAAGGGCCTTTGTCCCGGAGGAATACTGGCTGCTGGACGCGCTGCTGGAGCGCGAGAGCGGCGGAGAGTTCACCGCCAGGTATTTCGGCGGGAGCGAGGGCAAGGAGGAGATAAAGAGCGAGGCCGAGGCCGACGCGGTTATAGCGGCCGTGGACGGAAAGCCGTTTACCATCGAGACGGTGAAGCGCGGCAAAAAGCAGCGCAGCCCATCGCCCCCGTTTATCACCTCCACGCTGCAGCAGGAGGCGAGCAGGCGGCTGGGCATGACCCCCAGGCGCACGATGAGCATAGCCCAGCAGCTCTATGAGGGCGTGGACGTCAGCGGGCACGGCACCATAGGCCTGATAACCTATATGAGGACGGACTCGCTGCGCCTCTCGGACGAGGCCGTGAATGCGGCGAGGAGCTACATCACGGCGCATTACGGGCCCGCGTACTGCCCGCCTGAGCCGAGGAAGTACAGGACCAAGGCCGGGGCGCAGGACGCGCACGAGGCCATAAGGCCGACTTACGCCGACCTGGCGCCCGAGCAGGTGCGCAAGGACCTCACAAAGGAACAGTACATGCTCTACAGGCTCATCTGGGGGCGCTTCATGGCCTGCCAGATGGCGAACGCCGTATATGACAACGTGGCGATAGACGCCGTATGCGAGGGCAACGTGTTCAAGGCGAGCTTTTCGGAGCTGGTTTTCCCGGGCTGCACGGCGGTATATGAGGACAGCAGGGACGACGAGGCCGCGCCGGCCCGCAAGCCGCTGCCCAACCTGCAGGAGGGCGAGCAGCTCACGCTCAAAAAGCTCGACAAGGAGCAGAAATTCACCCAGCCGCCCCCGAGATACACGGAGGCGACGCTGATACGCGCCATGGAGGAGAATGGCATAGGCCGCCCGAGCACCTATGCCCCGACGATAACGACCATACTCAGCCACGAATATGTGGTGAAGGAGGGCCGGTACCTGCGCCCGACTTCGCTGGGCGAGGTGGTCACCGGGCTGATGGAGGAGAGGTTCCCGGACATAGTGGACCTCAAGTTCACGGCCAGGATGGAGGACGGCCTGGACGACATCGAAAAAGGGCAAAAGGGCTGGCAGGACTATCTCTCCGGCTTCTACGGCGGCTTTGAGGACGAGATGAAGGCCGCGGAGAAGGCGATGGAGGGCGTGCGCATAAAGGTGCCGGACGAGGTGTCGGAGGAGGTGTGCCCCGTGTGCGGGCGCAATCTCGTGTTCAAGTCGGGGCGCTTCGGCCGCTTCCTGGCCTGTCCCGGGTTCCCGGACTGCACATTTACCATGCCGATAGTCGTGGAGATGCCCGGAAAATGCCCCAAATGCGGCGGGCGGATACTCAAGAGGACATCAAAGAGGGGATACACCTATTACGCCTGCGAGCGGGGGGCTGAGTGCGGCTTTATGAGCTGGGACGTGCCCACAAAGGAGGTCTGCCCCGAGTGCGGCAAGACGCTGTTCAAGCCCTCCGGCCGGGGAAGGATGAAGGCCTTCTGCATAAACGAGAGCTGCCCGAATTTCGTGCCTGAGGACAAGCGCGGCTACAGGCGCAAGAGCGCCGCCAAGGACGCGGAGGGCTCCGGGGAGGAGAAGCCGCCGGAGGAGGCCGCCGGCGAGGCCGCGGATAAGCCGGAGAAAAAGCCGGCGGCCAAAAGGGCTGCATCCTCCGCAAAAAAGACGGCCTCTGTCCGAAAGAGCGCGGAGAAGTCCGGCACATCGGAGAAGAAGCCCGCCGCCAAAAAGACCGCGGCCCGCAAGGCCGCGGCGAAGGAGACGGGGTCGTGAGCGACGTGACCGTGGTGGGCGCCGGGCTGGCCGGCAGCGAGAGCGCCTGGCAGCTCGCAAAGCGCGGGATCGGCGTCAGGCTGATTGAGATGAAGCCGGGCAAGTTCACCCCGGCCCATGTCTCGCCGCTCTTCGGGGAGCTCGTGTGCTCGAATTCGCTGCGGGGGGACGACCTCACAAACGCGGTGGGCCTGCTCAAGGAGGAGATGCGCCGCCTAGGCTCGCTGATAATGGAGGCCGCAGAGGCAAACCGCGTCGCCGCGGGCGGGGCGCTGGCGGTGGACCGCGAGGGCTTCGCGAAGCACATCACCGCCGCGCTGCGCTCGCATGAGCGCATAGAGGTGGTCGAGGCGGAGGCCACGGACTTCCCGCCGGGGGATGAGGTGGTCATAGCCTCCGGGCCGCTGACCAGCGACGCGCTGGCGGAGAGAATAGCCCAACTGTGCGGGGAGCCCGGGCTGCACTTCTACGACGCGGTGGCCCCCATCGTAACCCTGGAGAGCGTGGACATGTCCAGCGCCTATTTTGCCTCCAGATACGGCAAGGGGACGGCGGATTATGTAAACTGCCCGATGACCAAAGAGGAGTACACGGCCTTTGTGGCGGAGCTCCGCTCCGCAAAGGAGGCCCCGGCACACGGCTTTGACGACGGGGCCGTGTTCGAGGGCTGTATGCCCGTGGAGGTCATGGCGCGCCGCGGGGAGGACACGCTGAGATACGGGCCCATGAAGCCCGTGGGGCTGGTGAACCCCAATACGGGGGTGGAGGACTACGCCGTGGTCCAGCTCAGGCGCGACAACGCGGAGGGGACACTGTACAATCTGGTGGGCTTCCAGACGCACCTGACCTTCGGGGAACAGAGGCGGGTGTTCTCGATGATACCCGCGCTGAGGGAGGCCGAGTTCGTGCGCTACGGTGTCATGCACCGGAACACGTATCTGGACTCGCCGAGGCTGCTGGACAGGTACTACAGGCTGCGGAGCGAGCCGAGGCTGAGCTTTGCCGGGCAGATGACGGGAGTGGAGGGCTATGTGGAGTCCGCCGCCTCTGGCATGCTCGTGGGCATAGAGACTGCGGCGAGGGTTCTGGGGCTGCCCGGTGTGGATTTCCCGCAGGAGACCGCCATAGGGGCGCTGGCGCTGTACGTGTCCGGCGGGAGCGTGGGCTCCTTCCAGCCGATGAACATAAACTTTGGGATTATCAGCCCGCTGGGCCACAGGGTGAAGGGCAAACGGAACAAGAACGCGGAGATATCCGCGCGCTCGCTGGCCATCATAGACGGGCTGCTTGAGAAGGAGGTAATGAGGCTTTGAGGATAATCATAGACGCGATGGGGGGCGACAACGCGCCGAAGGCCCCTGTGCAGGGGGCGCTGAAGGCCGCGCGCGAGCTGGGCGTGGATATCGCCCTTGTGGGGCGGCGAGAGGAGATAGACGCCTGCCTGACCGGCGCCGCGGCCGGAGGGGCCGTCGAGATAGTGGACGCGCGCGAGGTGGTCACCATGGAGGACGACCCCAGCACGGCGACGCGCCGCAAGAAGGACTCGTCCATGGCCGTGGCGCTGACGATGCTGAAAAACGGGGAGGGCGACGCCGTCGTCTCCGCCGGCAGCACGGGGGCCCTGCTCACCGGGGCCACGCTGACCGTCAAGCGCGTGCGAGGGATAAGGCGCGCGGCGCTAGCGCCGGTCCTGCCGGCGGGAGAGCACGGAGTGGTGCTAATCGACTGCGGGGCCAACGTGGAGTGCACCCCGGAATACCTCCTGCAGTTCGCGTTTATGGGCAGCTTCTACGCCCAGCACATACTGGGATGCGCAAACCCCAGGGTGGGGCTTTTGAGCAACGGCACTGAGCCGACCAAGGGCGGGGAGCTGCAGAAGCACTCCTTCAAGCTCCTACAGGAGGCCTCCGGCGAGGGGCGTATCAACTTCATCGGGAACATAGAGGGCAACGACGTCATGGCCGGCCGGGCAGATGTGGTCGTGACGGACGGTTTTACGGGCAATGTGTTTTTGAAATCCAGCGAGGGCATGATAAAGTTCGCCATGTCCAGGCTGAAGGACGTGTTTTACAAGAGCACGAAGAATAAGCTGGCCGCGATGGCGCTCAAGGGCGATTTCATGGCCATGAAGGACAGCCTGGACGTGAACAAGATAGGCGGCACGGCCCTGCTCGGCATCTCCAGGCCCGTGATAAAGGCCCACGGCTCCTCAAATGAGGAGGCCATCTTCAGCGCAGTCCGTCAGGCCGTGGCGTTCGCCAGGGCCGGCGTAATTGACGAGATAGCGAAAAATACAGAATATATGCGCCTCCCAACTGAGAGCGCGGTAAAAACGGAGGAATAAAAGATGATTTACGACAAAATAATCGACATGGTTGCCGAGCAGTTCGGCGTGGACAGGGACAGCCTCTCCAGAGAGACCTCTTTCGCCGACGACCTGAGCGCGGATTCCCTCGACGTGGTCGAGCTGAGCATGACCATCGAGGAGGAGTTCAACCTGGGCGAGATAGCCGAGGACGACCTCAAGAAGATTGCTACCGTGGGCGACCTGGTGGACTATGTAGAAGGGGCCTCGGCCTGATGGAGGCCATTGAGAAAAAGCTCAACTACACTTTCCGCGACAAGTCGCTGCTGGTGAACGCCCTGACACACAGCTCATATGCCAATGAGAACCGCGGGCACAGCTGCGAGAGCAACGAGCGGCTGGAGTTCCTGGGGGACTCGGTGTTGGGCTTCGTGGTGGCCGACGCGCTCTTCCGGCGGGAGAGCGAACTGCCCGAGGGGCGCATGACCCGCGTGCGGGCGCAGCTCGTATGTGAGGACAGTCTGAGGAGGGTCGCCCTGGAGCTGGGGCTGGGGAGCTATATACGCCTCGGCCGCGGCGAGGAGCACACCGGAGGGCGAAACAGGGCGTCCATACTCGCGGACGCCGTGGAGGCGCTGATAGCCGCCATGTTCCTGGATGGGGGGCTGGAGGTTGCCAGGGCGTTCATAGAGAGGCACATACTCTCCGCGCTCGACACCGGGGACTGGCTGGTTTTCGGGGACGGCAAGACCGAGCTGCAGGAGCTGGTGCAGCGTAAGAGCGGGCAGACGCTGAACTATGAGCTGGTCTCGGAATCGGGGCCGGACCACAACAAGACTTTCCGCATGCGCGTGCTGCTCAACGGCGAGCCGATAGGAGCCGGGGAGGGCAGGACGAAAAAGGAGGCGGAGCAGTCCGCTGCGCGCGCCGCGCTCAAGGAGCTGCTGAAATGAGCGCCAGGGAGTGTGTTATCCCGGTCTTTGTGCCTCATCTGGGCTGTCCCAACGACTGCGTGTTCTGCAACCAGCGCCGGATATCCGGCTCGCTCAGCCCCGCGACGGCGCGGGATGTGCGCGAGGCGATAGAGGCCGCCGGCCTCCCCGCACCGGAGGGGGGCCGGCGGCAGCTCGCCTTTTACGGTGGCTCTTTCACCGCCATACCTGCCGCGCAGCAGGAGGAGCTCCTGGGCGCGGCGCAGCCGTACCTGGCGGACGGGACGATAGACTCCCTGCGGCTCTCGACCCGCCCGGACGCCATAGACGGGGAGGTGCTCTCCCGGCTGAGGCGCTTCGGCGTGGAGACCGTCGAGCTGGGCGCGCAGTCGATGTCTGACAGGGTGCTTGAGCTGTCCGGGCGCGGGCACACGGCGCAGGATGTGGCCGAGGCCTCGGCCATGATAAAGGAGGCGGGCTTCCGGCTTATCCTGCAGATGATGAC
>CALWYN010000039.1 GCA_944385755.1 uncultured Oscillospiraceae bacterium | reverse complement strand
TTTCTGATATTTCGACAGCTATGTCTATTTCAGCATGTCTATTTTTCACTTTGTAGATAATATTTACTTTTCAAAGTTCAATACCAGCGTCTGCTGGCTGTGATCACTCAAGATTCCGAGAGATCATAGCAGTTTTTGAAGCATATTGCAGAGCTCGTCCACGACCTCTTCGTCGCCGGAGCGTATGCCGTCGGCCACGCAGGTCTTGATGTGGCTGGAGAGCAGTTCGCGCGAAAAGGCGTTCAGCGCGGCCTGTATGGCGGAGACCTGCATGAGTATGTCCACGCAGTACGCGTCCGACTCCACCTGGCGCTTTACCCCGCGGACCTGCCCCTCGATGCGGGAGAGCCGGTTTATCAGGCCGCGGTACTCCTCGCCGGTGCGGTGTTTGAGCTTGCCGGTGTTTTCGAGCTCCCCGGCGTCGCAGCAGCAGTTGCTCACAGCTTTTTCCCCCTAAGTCTCAGGGCGTTGCCCACCACGCACACGGACGACAGGCTCATGGCCAGGGCGCCCAGCATCGGGCTGAGCAATATCCCCAAGAAGGGATAGAGCACGCCCGCGGCTATCGGTATGCCTATGGTGTTGTAGCAGAAGGCCCAGAAGAGATTTTCCTTTATATTGGTTATGGTCAGCCTGCTGAGGCGCACGGCCTTCGGCACGTCGCCCAGATCGTCCTTCATGAGCACCACGTCGGCCGACTCTATCGCTATGTCGCTGCCGCCGCCGACGGCGCAGCCCACGTCTGCCTGGGTGAGGGCGGGGGCGTCGTTTATGCCGTCGCCCACCATTATCACTTTTGCGCCCTTCTCCTGGAGGGAGCGCACCACATCGGCCTTGTCGCCGGGCAGCACCTCCGCGATGACCTCGTCGGCCCCCACCTGGGCGCCGATATAGTCGGCGGCGCGGCGGTTGTCCCCCGTGAGGAGCACTACGCGCAGCCCCATCTCCCGGAGGCGGGCTACGGCGGCCCTGCTGGTCTCCCGGACCTGGTCGGAGACGGCTATGGCCCCCAGCAGCTCGCCGGAGCGCGCCACGAACATGACTGTCTTTCCCTCCCCGGAGAGCCGCTCCGCCTCCGCGGAGAGGGCGGCGGCGTCCACGCCGTTCTCGGCCATCAGCCTCCCGCTGCCGACGAGCACCCTCTGCCCGTCCAGCTCGGCGGAGAGCCCCCGGCCAGAGAGGTTTTCAAAGCCAGTCACACGGGCGGTGCTGCACACCCCGGCCTCCCCGGCGGCGCGCATGACGGCCTCCGCCAGCGGGTGGGCCGAGACGGCCTCCACCGCGGAGGCCACGGAGAGCACCTCCCCGCGCGAGCCGCCGGCACAGAGCACGTCGGTCACGGCGGGCCGGCCCTCGGTCACCGTGCCCGTCTTGTCCAGCACGGCCGTATTCACGCTGTGCAGTGTCTCCAGCGCCTCGCCGCTCTTTATCAGTATGCCGTTCTGGGCCCCGAGCCCGGTGCCGACGACTATGGCCGTCGGCGTGGCAAGCCCCATGGCGCAGGGGCAGGCTATCACCAGCACGCTGGTGAACACCCTGAGCACGAACGACACAGGCTGGCCCGCTATCAGCCAGATCACGGCGGCCAGCACGGCTATGGCCATCACCACCGGCACGAATACGCCGGCCACCTTGTCGGCAATCTTGGATATGGGCGCCTTCTTGCCCTGGGCGTCCTCAACTATCTTGATTATCTTGGAGAGCGTGGTGTCCGCCCCCACGCGGGTTATGCGCACATACAGCGAGCCGTTGACGCCTATGCTGCCGCCTATGACCTCGCTGCCCGGGGCCTTGTCCACGGGCAGGCTCTCGCCGGTGAGCATGCTCTCGTCCACGCCGCCCTCGCCCTCTATCACCTCGCCGTCCAGCGGCACCCTCTCGCCGGGCCTGACGAGCACCACGTCCCCCACGCGCAGGATGCCGGTGGGCACCTCGGTGAGGCTGCCGCTCTCGCCCCTCAGTATGGCCGTGTCCGGCGTCAGGGCCATGAGCTTCCTGATGGCCCCCGTGGTCTTGTGCTTGCTGGAAGACTCCATGTGCTTGCCCAGCGACACCAGCGTGACGACCACGGCGGCGGACTCGAAATACAGCCCGTCGTGCACGAGGGACGGATCGTCGGACAGCCTGAAAAGTGTTACGACGCTGTAGACGAACGCCGCCGTGCTGCCTATCGCGACCAGGGAGTCCATGTTGGGGTTCAGGTGCCTCAGGGCCTTGAACCCGCTGACATAGAACCGGCGCCCGATGTACATTATGACCGTGGACAGCATGAGCTGGACTATGGCGAAGTTTACGGCGTGCGTGTGCATGTCTATTATGTCCGGCAGCGGCGCGCCGAACATGGAGCCCATGGAGACATAGAGCAGCAGCGCGGCAAGCACGAGCGCGGCGATTATGCTGTTGCGCTCCCGCCGGAAGGCCGCCTCCTGCTCCTTTTCCTGTGCGTCGAGCTCCTTTTTCTCATCGCGCCCGGCGTTCATCTGCCTGGCGCCGAAGCCGGCCTTCTCCACCTTAGCAATTATCTGCCCGGGCGTGACCTTGGCCTCGTCGTACTCTATCGTCATCCTGTTGGTCGTGAGGTTCACGTCGCTGCGCGCCACGCCGTCCATCTTGCGCGTCACGCGCTCCACCGCCGCGGAGCAGGCCGCGCAGTGCATGCCCTCAATGAGATATACCTCTGTCTTCAATATACCACCCCCGGGTATTTTTATCGTCTGAGGACAGAATATACCCCCTGAGGGTATTTGTCAACATCTTTTTTCGGCCCGCGCAGGATTTTTTGCCTGCTCAGCGGGGCAGGGAGTTGAGGTAGCCCTCCAGCATCAGGGCAGCGGCCAGGGCGTCCACGCTCTTTTTGTGCCTTTTTTCGCGCTTGCCGTTGGCCCGGAGGATGCCGTGGGCCTCTATCGTGCTGCGCCGCTCGTCCCAGAGCACCGGCGTAAGGCCGGTCTTTTCCTCTATCAGCGCGGCGAGGGCGCGGCTCTTTTCGGCCCTGGGGCCCTCGCTGCCGTCCATATTCCTGGGCAGGCCGAGGACTATTGTGCCCACGCCGCGCGATACGCACTCGGAGGCTATGCGCTCCGCCAGGCGCCCCGCGTCGTACTCCTCCACGGTGAAGGCGTCCCCCGCCAGGGTATTCGTGGCGTCCGAAAAGGCCAGGCCGGTCCTACGGTCGCCATAATCTATGGCCAGAACTCTCATGCGCTCACCTCAGCCCGAAACAGGCCCTGACGGCCCCGGACATATACAGCGAACCCACGGAGCAGACCGCGCCCTCCGGCCCGGCCATGGAGCGGGCCGCCTCCACGGCCTCCTCCACGCTGCCGCAGACCTCCGCGTGTATGCCCCGCCTGAGTATCTCCGCCCCCAGCTCGGCCGCGCTGAGCGCGCGCTCCGAGTCCGGCGTGGCGCAGACGAAGCCCGAGGCCACCTCCGAGAGTATGTCCAGCATGGTGCGCCAGTCCTTGTCGGCCAGCACGCCCATCAGGACCACGCAGCGGCCGCCAGGCATATATCTGCGGATGGCCCCGGCAGTGGCGCGGACGCACTGCGGGTTGTGCCCGCCGTCCACCACGAACAGCGGCGAGCGGGAGACGAGCTCAAACCGCGCCGGCCAGACCGCGGAGGCGAAACCCCTCCTCACGGCCTCTGCCGGGAGCTCCCAGCCGCGCTCCCTGAGCGCCTCCAGCGCCGTGAGCGCCGTGGCCGCGTTTTTGAGCTGGTGTTCGCCCAGCAGGCGGATGGAGTGCTCCTCCCCGTCGAAGCGGAAGCTCTGGCCCTCCAGGCTGTCGGAGAGCGGCTCTATGAGCGAAAAGTCGGCAAAACGCAGCCTCGTGCCGCTGCGCTCCGCGGCGAGCTCCAGGGCCCGCGCCACCCCCGGCTCCTGGGCATAGCTGACGGCCTCCCCGCCCTTGAATATCCCGGCCTTCTCCGCGGCTATCGTCTCCACATCCGGGCCGAGGACAGCGGTGTGGTCCAGCCCGATGTTCATGATGACGGCGCATTCCGGGCGGGGGATGACATTTGTCGCGTCCAGCCGGCCGCCCATGCCCGTCTCCAGCACGACGATGTCCGCCCCCCTCCTCTCGAACCAGAGCAGCGCGGCGGCGGTTGTCAGCTCAAATTCGGTGCAGGGGTCCTCGAGGCCGGCGGCGGCCTCGGAGAGCTCGGTCATGACGGCCGCGAGCTCCGCGTCCGTTATCTCCGCCCCGTCCAGCCGCATCCGCTCGTTGAAGCGGACGAGGTGCGGGGAGGTGTACAGCCCCGTCCTGTAGCCCGCGGCGCTGAGCGCCGCTGCCATCAGCACGCAGGCCGAGCCCTTTCCGTTTGTCCCCGCCACATGTACGAAGCGCAGCTTCTCCTGCGGCTTTCCCAGCCGCTCCAGCAGCGCCGCCACCCTCTCCAGGCCGGGTTTTACGCCCAGCCAGGACACGCCTTTGATGTATTTCAATGCTTCCTCATAGTTCATATCGTGCTCTCCCTGAACGGATTTCAGCTCTTTATTATAATTACCGCTCCCTCCCATGTCAACCTGAGGGGCCTTTTCCGGGAGCGCATATCCCCGGTACGCCCGTGCCTCCCAGACGGCCGGGCTTGATTTTTTGAAAGCCGTATGATAGAATTTTTTGTTATAAATTCCGGGGAGGGCAGTCGATGTATTATTGCCTGTCTGGGCTGGCCGCACTGCTCATAGCCGTCATGCTGGCGATAAACGGCGGCATCACGGAGGCCTACGGGCCTGAACTGGCCACACTTCTGATACACGCTGTGGGCTTTGCCGCCGTGTCGGCGGCCCTCGCCATAAAGCGGGCCAGGCCGGTAAAGGCCGCGGCCGGACTGCCCAAGTGGCTCTTCTGCGGGGGCGTCATAGGATATTTCACAACATTTTTCAATACCCTGGCGGTGGGCAGGATAAGTGTCACGGCTATATTGGCCCTGAGCCTGCTCGGCCAGGCCACCACCAGCCTGGTAATAGACCAGTGGGGACTCTTCGGCATGCCGGTGAGGCGCTTTTCGGCGCCCAAGCTGGCCGGTCTGGCCCTGACCTGCGTGGGGCTGGTTTTCCTGCTCGGCGGGACGGATTCCGGGCAGTTCATGCCCATGTTCGTCTCCCTGCTCACCGGCGTGACCGTTGTGACTTCACGGCAGGTGAACGCCCAGCTCGCCGGGCGCACGGATTTCACCGTGAGCACCTGGTACAACTACGCCACGGGGCTCGTGACGGCGGCACTCGGCTTCGCCGTGGCCTCCCTGGCCGGGGGCGGATTGCCCTCTGTCGCCTGGGACCTGGCGGGCCGCTGGTGGATCTATCTCGGCGGGGCCATAGGCGCGGCGGCGGTGTTTCTGCAGAACGTCTGCGTCGAGCGAATGTCCTCGCTGATAATGACGCTGATGATGTTTGCCGGCCAGGTGCTCGGCGGGGTGGCGATAGACGCCGCGTTCTACGGCGATTTCTCTGCCGGCACTCTCATAGGCGGCGTCTGCGCCCTGTTCGGGATGGCCATGAACGTGCTGTTGGACGCCAGGGCGGATAAAAAGGCAAATCAGGGCCCAACGGCCCGGGAGGGGATACGGAAATGAAGATAAGCGAAATGCTCAGCAAGGGGAAGGTCACTCTCACCTATGAGGTGTTCCCGCCCAGGAAGGGCGACACCTACGAGGCCGTCGCCGAAAAGGCCAGGCAGATAGCCCTGCTCGCCCCGCCGTTCATGAGCGTCACCTACGGCGCCGGCGGCGGCACCAGCGACTACAGCGTCTCGCTGGCCTCGGACATAAAATCGCGCCTCGGCGTGGAGTCGCTCGCCCACCTCACCTGCGTCTCCACGACGCGTTCCCGGATGGCGGAGCTGCTGCGCAGCCTCGGCGAGCACGGCGTTGAGAACATACTGGCCCTGCGCGGCGACATCCCGCCCGAGGGCCGCAGCGTCTTTGACTACCCCTACGCGGCCGACCTGGTGCGCGACATAAAGGCCCAGGGCGATTTCTGCGTCGGCGGGGCCTGCTATCCCGAGGGGCACCCGGACACCGGCAGCAAGGCCGAGGACATCCGGCACCTGAAGGAGAAGGTGGACGCCGGCTGCGAATTTCTGATAACCCAGATGTTCTTCGACAACAGCATATTCTACAATTTCCTCTACCGCCTGCGCGAGGCGGGCATAGACGTGCCCGTGCTCGCCGGCATCATGCCGGTGACAAACGCCAGGCAGGTCAAGCGCATCACCCAGCTCTCCGGCAACTTCCTGCCGGAGAAGTTCAAGGCGGTCGTGGACCGCTTCGGCTCCGACCCGGAGGCCATGCGGCAGGCTGGCGTGGCCTACGCCACCGGGCAGATAATAGACCTCATCGCCAACGGCGTGGACCACATCCACGTGTTCACCATGAACCGCCCGGACGTGGCCGCCGGAATACACGACAGCCTGTCCGCCCTGCTGAAATGACCCCGGAGGTCCCTTACGGCGAGGTCTGCCGCTATCTGGGCTACAGGGGAGGAGCGCGGCCGGACGCGGAGACGGAGCGGCTGATAGAGGAACTCTCCGGGCGCGTCCGGGAGGCCGCCTCGCCCAGGTACGCCTGCGCCAGGCTCCCCCTCGCGCTCGGGGAGGACGGCGGCGTGTCGCTGGGGGACATTGCGGTCCGCAGCGCGGCGCTCAGGCGCAATCTGGACGGCTGCCGCGGCTGTTATCTGTTCGCCACCACGCTGGGGGCGGAAGTGGACCGCCTAATATCCCGCGCCTCCGCCCGGCGCGTCAGCGAGGCGGCGATCTGCGACGCCGCCGCCTCCGCGCTCATAGAGGCGGTGTGCGACGGGCTGAACGAACGCCTGAGAGAGGAGGCCCTCGCCGAAGGGCTGTACCTGAGGCCGCGCTTCAGCCCCGGCTACGGCGACTTCCCCATAGAGCATCAGCGAGACATAGTCCGCGTGCTGAACACGCCCGTGAGGCTGGGGCTTACCGTGACGGAGGGTCTGATGCTCGCCCCCGCCAAGTCCGTCACGGCGGTTATAGGCATATCGGGCTCGCCGCGGCCGCATGAGCGCGGCTGCGGCGGGTGTGAAAAGGACAACTGCGGATTTCGGAGGTAAGGATGGATCTGAGAGAGGCGCTGAACAGCCGGAGGCTGTTCTTTGACGGCGGCACCGGCAGCCTGCTGCAGGCCCGGGGCCTTCGCGCCGGCGAGAGGCCGGAGACGTGGAACCTGCTCAGGCCGGAGGTGATAGTCTCGGCCCACCGGGCATACCTGGATGCCGGGGCCTCGCTGCTCTGCTGCAACACATTCGGCGCGAACGCCCTGAAGTATCCGGCGGGGGACGAATTCGCGCTCCGGGACGTGGTGCGCGAGGGCGTGGCCCTGGCTAAGCGCGCCATACGCGAGGCCGGCCGCGAGGGCAGCGCCTGGGCCGCGCTGGACACCGGCCCCTCCGGCAAGCTGCGGGCTCCCCTGGGCGGCCTCGACTTTGCGGACGCCGTGACCCTCAGTGCGGAGGTGGTACGCATCGGCGCGGAGGCCGGGGC
>CALWYN010000038.1 GCA_944385755.1 uncultured Oscillospiraceae bacterium | reverse complement strand
CCGGTGGCGCACTCGCCCGTGTGCTCGTCTATGCTCTCGCACACTATGCCGTTGTCCATAAACGCCCGCCTCAGGATGCCCAATGCGCGCGCCTCCTCGCCGGAGAGCAGGCTGTTGGCGATGCTCGGCAGCCACGGGTGCGGCGCATGAGCGCAGCCTATGTCCGCAAATTCGCAGCCGGCAAAGCTGTATTTGTAGCCGGGCGAGCGTATCATGCGCGCCGTGTTGACGTATTCGGGGCAGCCGCTTTCACAAAATCCCAGGTAGGGCAGCAGGAGCAGAGAGCCGGGAGGCTCGTCATATACGTCGCTGTTGCCGCTGAGATCCGTGCTCCAGACGAAGTAGCGCCCCTGCGCGTCCTCAGCCGTGCAATGTTCAAATATGGCCTCTCGCACCTTTTCCGCCTCGCCGGCCAGCGCGGCGAATCGCTCCGGGCGCAGCCGCGAGAGCGCCCTGAGCGCGCGCCATACCAGCACGTTGTCATAGGTCAGATACGGGTAGGTACGCAGGTCGTCCGTGGGCATCAGGAAGGTCTCGTACAGCGCGACCGATGCGTGCCGCTTCGTTTTCAGCGTCCGCAGTATCCGCTCTATTCCCTGCGCAACGCACGGCAGCTCCAGCACGGAGCGGTCCCCGGATGCGCTGACATATCGCTCCAGCGCGAGCACCGGAGCCATCAGTTCGTCCAGCTCGAACCCCGGTTCGAGCACCGTGCCGTCTATGAAGCGCGAGTGCACGCCGATGTTCCTGCCCTGACGGCCGAAGGCGTAGAGCAGCATTTCACGCGCCAGCCCGTGGTCGGCGTCTACTGCCGACGGGAAGCTCCAGAACAGGCTGTCCCTGTCCCAATACGCCGCCGAGACGTAGTAGCGGGGGCTGCGGCTGGTGACAAGCACCAGTTCCTCAGTGTCAATGGTCAAGCCGGTGGAATAGAAGATGCAGAAAAAGAGATTCGTGTTGTACAGTGTGCGCAGCTGCGCATCGTCCGTGTGCCAGGAGCGTCTGCGCAGATAGTCGAGAGTTTTTTCCAGTTCGTCGCTCCAGCCCTGGCGGAGCATCTCCTTGGCGCTGGTGGCCGCGGCAACTTCCTCGTAGCCGAGCCCCCAGTAGAAGCAGGCGGCTTCGCTCCCGCCCGGGACGAGCGTGGCGCGGCGCTCCAGGGCGTATTCGACGGCGCCGCCGCGCTCGCAGTGCGAGGACACGGTGTCGAGGTCGCACATCGGCGCGAAAGCCAGGAACGGGAGGCCGCAGAAGAACTCAAACACAGGCCCCGAGTTCCAAAGGCTGTCTGTTACGCGCTTGGTGCCCAGGATCTCCTTGTCCTCGTTCACACAAAGCCATGCGGACGCCCACGTGCCCCTGAGCCCGTAAGTGACATCAACGGGCGAGCCGGAAGTATTTTCGACGCCCAGCCGGTATATGAACCCGCGCTCACCCAAGGGGGCCAGTATTGTCCCGCGCACCATCAGGCCGCCGGCGCGGGCGGTGAACTCCGGCACCCAGTATTCCAGACGCCGCCAGACCATGTCCGTCAGCGGCAAGTTTACGCCTCCACTGTGTACAAACGGCACCATCACCGGCGATGTGCCGCCGCCTCGGAACTCAACCAGCCCCTTTGCGCCCATGTGCAGGCAGGAAAAGCTCCCGATTGCCGCCGTTTGCTCGCTCAGATCCGGCAGGGAGACATACTCGTTTCCGGTTGGAAGATACAGCTCTCTCATAGGAAAACCTCTAAGTACAATTTAATCGGTTAACACATATTCATCATTTTTTCATGGTAACATCATATCATAATCCCGGCGCTTGTCAACAAAAATTGTGCTAATTGCAAAAAATGCTCTTGACAACCGCCGCGTCATTGGCTAATATTAAGTTGTAAGTTAATTTAATCGCTTAAATTAGCGAGGTGCATATAAATGTCAGATCAGCGGGTTACGATGAAGGACGTGGCAAAGGCCGCGGGAGTGACCACGGCGGCGGTCAGCTACGCCATAAGCGGCAAGCGCCCCATATCCGACGAGACGCGCAGGCGCGTGGAAATGGCGATAAAGGATTTGGGATACACGCCCAACATGGCCGCGCGCACGCTCTCGAGCGCGGGACGCTCCAGCAAGCTCATAGGCGTGGTCGTGCCCCAGACCGAGGGCGGCGGCAGGCTGCTGTTCCAGAACCAGTTCTACTCCGAAATACTCGGCAGCATAGAGCTGTGCGCGCGCCAGGCGGGTTATCACGTACTTATTTCCGCCACGGACGCGAACGAAAGCTATCTCACGCTTGCCGCCGAGAGGAACCTTGACGGGATCATCGTCATCGGCATGTACCCGGATGAATTTTATCAGCAGATGAAAAAAAGCCGGATTCCGATAGTGCTCATAGACAGCTACTGCAACGACCACTACTACCACAACGTGCGCATAGACGACGCTTACGGCAGCTATCTGGCGACAAGGTATGTGCTCGAGCGCGGGCACCGGGACATAGCGTTCTTCTGCGGCCGCATCAAGGATAACGGCGTCATGAAAAAGCGCCTGGCGGGCTACCGCGACGCGCTGGGGGAATACGCCGTGGCGTTCAGGGATGAGCTGGTGTTTGAGGGCGACATAGATTACAAGGACGGGATCGAGAGCGCGAACCGGCTGATGGACACACAGGTAAACGCCACCGCCGTGGTGGCCGCGGCGGACATTCTCGCCATAGGCGCGGCGAAGGCCTTTTACGAGCGCGGCGTGCGCGTCCCCGACGATATCTCGCTCATGGGCTTCGACGATCTGGAAATATCGCAGTACCTCACCCCCGGCCTCACCACCGTCCGGCAGCAGATTTCGCTCAAGGGCGAGAAGGCCGTGGAGCTGCTGATACGCAGCATAAACGAGCCCGAATTGACCAAGCAGGAGCCGATACTCCCCGTTTCCCTTGTGGAGCGCGAGAGCGTGAGGCGCGTATAAAGCCCATGCGGCGCGCGAGGCGGGCCGCGCCCGCTGACAACGCGCGCAAGTTTTCAGTATCAGCGGGTCAGGCGCCCGCGTCCGTACATTCAGCTATAGGTAGACAACGCGCGAGTCTACAGAGCATATGAACTAACTGACAAGGAGGAAGAAAAAATGAAGAAGAGGCTGTCCGCCGTCCTGGCCTGCTGCCTTGCGCTGCTTATGGTACTTTCGGCCTGCGGGTCGCAGGAGAGCGAACCCAGCGCCGCACCCACCGCCGCAGAGAGCGACCCCGGCACCGCGCCCTCCGCGGAGAGCAGCGAGGAGCCCGCGGCCGAGCCCGTCACCATCACCTATTGCAACTTCAACTCTTCCGGCGGCAACGAGGAGACGCTGCAGAGGATGTACGAGGCCTTCCATGAGGAGTACCCGAACATCACCGTCGAGATTGAGACTATCGCCATCGACGACTACTTCACCCAGATGCAGACCCGCATCGTCGGCGGCACTGCCCCAGACTGCTTCGAGATGAACATAGAGAACTTCGCGGCCTATGCCAATATGGGCGTCCTCGCCCCGATTGAGGGCGTCGACCTCAGCGGTCTGGATGAGACCGCCCTCTCCGCTTTCACCGTCGACGGCGTACAGTACGGCCTGCCCGGCAACTTCTCCAACGTCGTGCTGATTTACAACAAGGACCTCTTCGACCAGGCCGACCTTGAGTACCCGACCAGCGACTGGACCCAGGACGACGTCCAGGCCGCCGCCGAGGCGATCCGCGCGCTGGGCGACGACATTTACGGCTACTATCAGCCGCTGACCTACAACGAATTTTACAAGGCCTGCGCCCAGTTCGGCGGCAGCCTGCTCAACGAGGACAGAACCGAATTCACGATTAACTCCCCCGAAAACGTGGCCGCGGCCCAGATGATGGCCGACCGCGTGCTTGTCACCAACGTCCAGCCCACCGCGGAGCAGATGGGCGGCATGGGCGACTGGGACCTCTTCATGAGCGGCCGCCTGGGCATGATCCCCACCGGCATCTGGGCTTTCAACACCTTCGCCGAAGGCTGTGACTTTGCCTGGGACATCGCCGTTGAGCCGGGCATGGAGCAGAAAGCAACGCACTTCTTCTCCAACGCCTGCGTCGTCAACGAGGCCAGTGAAAACAAGGACGCCGCAATGACCTGGATAACCTGGCTCTGCTCCAGCCCTACCGCCGCCGAGATACGCATCGAGGCCGGCTGGGACCTGCCCGCCATCAACGACGAGGAGGTGCTCGCGAGTTACCTCGACCTGACCCCGCCCGACAACCGCGAGGCCGTGTTTGAGTCCCTCGACTATCTGGTCGTTCCCCCGGTGATTGAGGACTACGCCCTCATGAGCGACATCATCGGCCAGCAGCTTGAAGCCGCTGCCGCCGGAACCGTCAGCGTGCAGGAGGCGCTGGACGAGGCGCAGGCGCAGTGCGAGGCGCAGATCACGCTGGGATAAGTTAACCGTCTTGGGGAGGGGGCAGCCCCTCCCCGATTAAACATCGAAACGGGGAGGAAGCATACGGCCGTGCGAAAGAGAAGACAAAAACCAATACGCGGGCAGGACGGGCTGTTGACGGCCTCTCCGTTTTTGCTGCCGAGCTTTATCGGGCTGCTTGTATTTTCCCTGCTGCCGATAGTGATATCGTTTTTCCTTAGCCTGACCGACTGGAACGGCCTGGACAGAATCGCCGAGGCGGGGTTTTTCGAGGAACACTTTATAGGCCTTGACAATTACAAGGCCATCCTCGGCGGCGGGGAGTTCTGGCGCGTGCTGCTGAACACGCTGAAGTACATAGTCCTGTATATCCCGCTGATGCTCGCCTGTTCGCTCTCGGTTGCCTATCTGCTCTCGCGCGAGCGCAGGGGCGTGACGGCGTTCCGCATAATCTACTATATTCCGGTGCTCACGAGCTGGGTCGCGGCCAGCATGATTTGGAAGAGCATGCTCTCTCCGCAGTACGGCGCGGTGAACAACCTCCTCGCGCTCTTCGGCATTGACGGCCCCGGCTGGCTGCTGGACGAAAACTGGGCCATGCCGGCGATTGTCCTCGTATCCGTGTGGAAGGACATGGGCTTTTTCGGGCTGATACTCCTGTCCGGCATGGTCGGAATCAACAAGAGCTACTACGAGGCCGCCGCCCTCGACGGGGCGGGGGCATGGAAACGGTTCTGGAAAATCACGCTGCCGCTCATGACCCCGGCGATCTTCTATGTTCTTGTGGTCAGCCTGATAAATGCCTTCCAGCTCTTCCCTCAGATTATGATCATGACCGACGGCGGACCGAACGGGGCGACGCAGGTCATGGTTGAGCGCATATACAAATACGGCTTCCGATATTACCGCATGGGCTACGCCGCGGCGTTCTCGTGGCTGCTGTTCATTATCATCATGCTCTGCACCTGGCTGCAGATGAAGGGACAGAAAAAGTGGGTGAACTATGATTCGTAAACGCCATTTGAGTGCGGCGGGATACTACGTTGTTTCCATACTGCTCGCGGTTGTGTCGTTGATACCCTTCCTGTGGATGATCTCCACGTCGCTCAAGAGCCGCGGCGCGCTGATGAGCATACCGATAGAGTGGATACCCGAAGACCCGACGCTCAGCGCATACGGCGAAGTGTTCTCCCGCTTCCCGTTTTTGCAGACGATAGGCAACAGCCTCTTCATCTCCATCACGTTCACTCTTATCACTCTCGTGTCCGCGAGCATGGCGGCATTTGCCTTTGCCAAGATACGCTTCAGAGGCAGCAACGTGATACTAAAAATCTACCTGGCCATGATGATGATTCCCACGCAGGTCACCATGATACCGCTGTTCGTTATCATGAACCGGCTTGGGCTGATTGACAGCTATGCCAGTGTAATCTTACCCAGTATTTTTAAACCCTTCGCGGTGTTCATGCTGGTGCAGCAGATGCAGTCCATACCTAACGACTATCTGGACGCGGCGAGGGTGGATGGAGCGGGAATCTTCCACGTCTACGGGCGAATCGCCCTGCCTATGTGCGCTCCGACGCTGGCCACGCTGGCCGTCACCACGTTCATGGAGAGCTGGAACGACTATCTCTGGCCTCTGCTCATGCTGACCGACCGCAACAAGATGACGCTGCCCATCGCGCTCTCCACGCTCAACGGGCAGTACAACACCGAATACAACGTGCTCATGGCCGGCAGCCTCATCTCCATGATACCGATAATAATCATCTACCTCTGTGCGCAGAAGCAGTTCAAAAACGGACTCATGGCCGGAGGAATAAAGGGTTAACTATGGACTATTATGCTTACAAACTGCCCTGCAGGGCCTTTACCGCCACCTGTCCGAATGGACTCCCGGCGCATTTTACATGCACCGGGACTTCGGACGGCTTTGAAGTACACATAACCCACGAATATGCCGGAGTGTTCGGCCTTGGAGAGCGTTACGACGCGCTGAATTATCTGGGGAAAATCGCCGTCAACGCCGTGGAGGAGAAGTTCTGCCGCCAGGGCGATAAGACCTACTGTCCCATGCCTTTCTTCTGGACGGATTCAGGGCTTGGCGTGTATGCTCAGACCGCCCGGGTGACACGGTTCGAGTTTGACCGCGGGGCAATCACGCTGTACCTGCCGGCAAACTGTACGCTGCATGTCTTTTCAGGCTTGCCGGAGGAGATAGTCGCCGCGTATATGCGGCTCACGGGCGAGCCGGTGCTTCCGCCGGATTGGGTCTTCGGGCCGTGGATATCCGCCAACCGCTGGGACAGCCGCGAAAAACTCGAACACGCCCTGGCAGAGGCAGAGGAGCTCGGCTTCCCCGTGTCCGTGGCCGTCATAGAGGCGTGGAGCGATGAGGCGACGTTCTATCGCTTCCGCAGCGACGACCTCTGGCCGGAGCCGGGAGAGATGATAGAGCGGCTGCATGAAAAGGGCATACACCTCGTTTTGTGGCAAATCCCCGTCTACAAGCAGCTCGAACCGCACGAGGCGCCGAACTCACAGCTCGAGCGCGACTGGGATGAGGCCATGCAGCGGGGATTGTGCGTAAAGAACGCGGACGGTACGCCGTACAGGATTCCGGAGGGGCACTGGTTCGCGGATTCCCTGGTGCCGGACTTCACCAATCCCGAGACGGTGGAGAGCTGGTTTTCCAGACGCGAATACCTCACCGGGCTGGGAGTAGACGGCTTCAAAACCGACGGAGGGGAGTTTATACTCTCTGACGATGCGCGCTTTTTCGACGGCACGACCGGAGCCGAGGGCCGGAACCTCTATCCGCAGATGTACACGGGAGCGTACACCGAGCACCTCAGGCCCGGGCAGGCGCTTTTCTCCCGCGCGGGGTATGTGGGCGCGCACACGACTCCCATCCTCTGGGCGGGTGATCAGGTTTCCACGTTTGACGAGCTTCGCAGCCAGCTCAACGCCGGGCTGAGCGCGTCGGCCAGCGGCGTCATCTTCTGGGGCTTCGACATAGGCGGTTTCGCCGGGGAGCTTCCCCCGCCGGAGCTTTACCTGCGCGCGACCCAGCTCGCGTGCTTTGCGCCCATAATGCAGTGGCACTCGGAGCCGGACGGCGGGCAGTTCAGGCTGCTGCAGCCCGGCATGGAGGGGAACAACGAGCGCAGTCCGTGGAATATAGAGCGAGCGTTCGGCCTCACGGGCTACACGGAGCAGGTGCGCCGCTGGCACCTGCTGCGCGCGGAGTTGCAGCCGTACATCCGCGCCGAAGCAGCAAAGTGCGTGGAAAACTGCAGGCCGCTCATGCGTCCGATGGCCTATGCTTTCCCGGAGGACAGGCGCTGTATCGGAATAGACGACGAATACATGTTCGGCGACGCACTTCTGGTCGCCCCCATACTCCGCGAGGGCGTGTCGGAGCGCGAAGTCTATCTGCCGGATGGGGAGTGGCGCGACTTCTACACAGGCGAACGTGTCCCTGGCGGCAGCGTGTACACCCGCGGCTGCGCCGAAGTGGTTCCGGTGTTCATCCGTGAGGGAGCCAATAGCTCCCCCCTGCTGCCGGAGCTGAGCCATGAGATTTGACGGTGTGATTTTCGACCTTGACGGGGTGTTGTGCCGCACGGACAGGTATCATCTGGCAGCCTGGGACGAGCTGGCGTCGGGACTCGGCCTTGAACTCCCGCCGGATATCGCCGAGCGCACACGCGGGATCGGCCGCATGGAGAGCCTGGAACTTGTACTCGGGGCTCTTGCCGCGCAGCTGACGCCGGATGAAAAAGAGGGGCTGTGTGAACAAAAGAACCTCATATACAGAGAGCAGCTCAAGCACCTGAGCCGGGAAGACATCGAACCGGGCGCGGTGGAGGCCCTTACGGCGCTGCGCGGGCGCGGAGTGAAGCTCGCAGTGGCGTCGTCCAGCCGCAACGCGCCGCTGATAACAGAGCGCCTCGGTTTCAATGAATTGCTGGATGCCGTGGTTGACGGCGGTATGATTTCCCGCAGCAAACCGGATCCGGAGGTATTTCTAAAGGCGGCTGAGTTGCTGGACTGCGAACCCGCACGATGCGCAGTCGTCGAAGATGCACAGAGCGGCATAGACGCCGCGCGCTCCGGTGGCTTTTTCGCCGTTGCATACACATGCCCGTCGCGCCTTCTCGAGGGCTGTGACGCAGAAATCCGAAATCTGGCTGACCTGCCGTCGCTGTTGGAATGTGGTGTCGCGGCCGAATCGTCACCGCAACATATTGATTGAACCGTGTGCGCTCTAAATTGGAGCGCACACGGTTCAATCAGTAAGCGCGGCCCGCGCTTATATCAAATCAATCCAGGACCAGAGGTACTTTCCCGCCCGGAAGGTACCTCTGGTCTGCTTATGGTGGAGTATTTGTAAAAAGTCACAGGCAACGCCATTCACTTTGCTGGTTTTTAAGGGGCCGGTCATCCGTGTTCCCGCTCGAACACCCTGTGAGCCACGGCGAAGAACGAGGCGTAGGCCTCGGCCATATCCTCGCGGCAGGCGAGTCCGTGACGGACATGCATGTCAAAGTCCAGGGGCACGCTTACAAACCCGGCAAATATGCGGGAGATGTCCTCGTCGGCTATGTAGATGCCCCCGCGGTTGAGGCCGTCTATTATGCGGTAGCGGTCGTTGGGGATATCCAGCCGTTCTATCTTCAGCCCGCGAGCGTCGGCGTAGAGCTGAAAATAGCGCATGAGCTGGACGTTCTCCTCCGGTGCCAGCACAAGGCAGCCGTCCAAATCTTCCGGCGCTATCTTTTCACGCCCGCAGAGCGGGTGGTAGTCCGGGAGTATGCACCAGGAGTGCACACTGTCCAGGAGCTCGAAGCGTATGCCCTTGGGGCAGACGCCGTCTAAGCAGTAGTGCTCTATGACATCATAGCGCAGGTTGCACAGTCCGTCCATCCAGCCGCCCATATTCTCGTCGGAGACGAATTCCGTGCGGAATCGGGCATCCGGGCTGTGCCGGTATTCGGCGCAGACGGTCTCCATGTACTTGGGGAGGATGAGGCTGCTCATCATGGGAATGCGTATGACCTCTTCCGCCCGGCTCACCAGGCGGCAGCGGTTGAGCGTCATGTCAAGCCTGGACAGTATGTCCCGCGCGCCGGAGGCGAATTCTCGGCCGGCCAGCGTCAGACCCATTCCGCCGCGGCTGCGTGCAAAGAGGCGGGTGCCCACCGCCTCCTCAAGCAGGTTTATCTGCTGCAGTAGCGCCTGCGGAGATATAAACTGCTCCCTCGCCGCCGCCGTAACGCTCCCGCAGCGGGCCACCGCCAGAAACGATTCCAGCCATTTCGTATTCATAGCCGCACCTCTGTATCAGGTTTTAACTTGTTATAGTTTTCCGATAATACTGTTTTTCTTTTCACAAATAAGCTGTTAATATATTATCAGTGACGTAAAGAGCTGTCAAGAGGCCAGGCAAGGCCTTCACAGCTCAAAGCCGGAATTAAAGAAAAACCTGATAGGAGGAATTAAAAATGGCAGAAGAAAAAAAGATGATGGTCGGCAGCCTGCACCACCAGATGACCACTGTCAAGGACATGGACGAGGCCGTCCACCTCTACAGCGACGTGCTCGGCCTGACCCTCACCGCCCGCCTGATCGTCCCCAACGACGCGCTATCTGAGGACGTCGGCTCCGCCGAGACCTGGGGCGACGCCGACCACGTCTGGGAGATTGCCACGCTCGACAACGGCAAGGGCGCTCCGATAGAGCTGTGCCACCCGATATATCCCCCCGTCGTGAAGGTCGAGGGCACCACAGACTACGGCTACACCGGCCACACAGAGCAGAGCTTCGCCGTCGAGGACATCTGGGCCTGGTACAACTGGATAGTCGAGAACGGCTACCGCCCGCAGAGCGAGCCGTGGGAGACCGCCCCCAACTGCATGACCTTCGTGTTCTATGACAAGGAGGGCAACATCATCCAGCTCTACGAGGACAAGGAGCAGCCGGCCATCCCGCGCTGGACCACCATCCCCGGCATGCCGCAGGGCGACTTCCGCTCCCCCGAGCAGAAGGCCATGTGCGAAAAGACCTACAAGTAATTCTCGCCTTTACATATGGCGGCCGTCCGGCAAAAACGGGCGACCGCCAACCGTGAAATGAGGCAGGTTAGGATTCTATAAGGAGGTAACACAATGAAAATACAGCGTTTTGACCATATGCACGTCCGCCCGAAGGACTTTGACCGCTTCAATGAGAAGTTCCAGAAGTTCCTCGGCTATGACTATCTTATGAACATGCCCATGGACCAGTACGGCGCCGAAGTAGCCTACGAGCCCTCTCCCATAGGCATGGAGGTCTTCCGCCTGCTCGACGCGACCAAGAGCGTTTCCGCGAAGATCGCCTCCGAGTCCGACGGCGTGTTCTGCGTCTGCTACAAGGTCGACAACCTCGCCGGGGCCATCACTGAAATGGAATCCAAGGGCTGGAAGATGCTCGAATATATAGACAACAACCCAATTCTCGAGGCCGTGTTCGACACGAAGGACGACTTCGGCTTCTACATAGAGCTGACAGAGTATCCGTTTGAGAGCATGCGCGATCTGGCCGCCCAGGCTCAGGGCTGATTCCAAGGAGGTAAATTACAATGTGGTACATGAATGAAGAGCGTGAACAGCTTGCCAAGATGGCTCACGACTTCGCCGAGAGCGAGATCCGCCCCTTCGTCAGGGAGATGGAGGAGCACGACGCCTTCCCGACTGAGATAATCCGCAAGGCCGGCGAGCTCGGCCTGATTGCCCTGATGTTCCCCGAGCAGATCGGCGGCATGGGCCCCAAGTGGGTCGAGAGCGGCCTTATGCTCGAGGAATTCGGCAAGGTCTCCAACTGCGTGGCCAACGCCTTTGCCAGCATCCACGCCGGCTGCGCCCTGATTCTCCAGACCGGCAACGCCGACCTCATTCAGAAGGTCGTCATCCCTGCCATGATGGGCACTGTCGTCACGGCCTCCGCCCAGAGCGAGCCGACCGGCGGCACCCGCCTCGACGATTTCACCTGCACCGCCTCCGTTGAGAACAGCGAGATAGTGATAAACGGCGGCAAGATTTTCTGCACCAACGCCGGACACGCCGACTATTACACAATCAACTGCAAGACCAAGGAGCCCTACGCCGCCCCCTTCGGAAACCACACCCTCGTGCTCGTCGAAAAGGACACCCCGGGCTTCAAGGTGGGCCACATCGAGAACAAGATAGGCTGGCATGGCTCCTCCACCGGTCAGCTCTACTTTAACAACTGCCGCGTCCCGATGAGCAATATTATCGCCACCTTCGACATGGATGAGAAGATGGTCGCCGCGGGCGCTTTCTCCGTCAGCATCCTCATGGGCGCCGCCGCCCTGGGCACCGCCGAGGGCGTCTTTGAGAAGGCCCTCGCCTATGCCAAGGAGCGCAAGCACGGCGACGAGAGCATCTACGACAAGTACCAGGCCATGCGCCACCGCTTCGCCGAGCTCAAGATGGAGATAGAGCTGCTGCGCGGCCTCGTCTACGGCGTCCTCGCCGACCTCGACAACGGCAACTACAACGTCAACATCCCCGCCGTCGCCGCCAAGGTCAAGGGCGCGGAGATATGCGAGCATGTGGCCAGCGAATGCATCGCCCTCTGCGGCGGCAACGGCACCATCGTGGAGAACGACTTCGAGCGTTACCTCCGCGACGCCAAGATGAACTGCACCGCCGGTATGAGTGTGCACCATCTGACCGACATGATAGCCGACTGGCTGCGCTGAGGTAGGACATGAAGATAGCAGTCTGCGTGAAAGTCGCGCCCAACCCCGACCAGTATGACCTCATACGCCTCGACCCGGAGACCAAGACCCTTGTGCGCGAGGGCGTGGACTCCGTCATAAGCTCCACCGACCTGCACGCCATTGAGGCGGCGATGCAGATAAAGGAAAAGCTCGGCGGTACCGTAACGCTCATCTCCATGGGCCCCGCCAGCAACGACAAGCAGCTCCGCGAGGGTCTCAGCTACGGCTGCGACGACGCGGTGCTCGTGAGCGACCGCAAGCTGGGCGGCGCGGACGCCCTCGCCACGAGCTACACGCTCGCCAAGGCGGTCGAGAAGCTCGGCGGCTTCGACCTTGTGCTGCTCGGCAACTCCAGCGACGACGGCTCCACCGCACACGTCCCGAGCCAGCTCGGCGAGTGGCTGAATCTGCCGCACATCACCGATGTCATCTCGCTCGAGGTCAGCGAGGGCGGGGCGCTCGTCTCCAAGGAGCTCGACGGCGGCGTGAACACGTATAAGATAACTCTGCCCGCCGTCATAGGCGTCACCAAACGCGTGAACAAAGTGCGCCACCCGAGCGTCATGGGTATCTTCTCCGCGAAGAAAAAGCCCATGGCCACCCTCACCGCCGCGGATTTGGACAATCTGGACGAGAGCCGCATCGGCCTCGCCGGTTCGCCCACTCAGGCCGAGGGCTACCATGAGGCGAGCTTCGGCCGCGAGTGCGTCGAGATAGAGGGCAGCGAGGCGGAGCAGGCCGCGGAGGTTGTCCGCGTGCTCAACTCCTACCTGAAGCACTGAAAGGGGGCTGCGACATGTTGAACACTATCTGGATACTCGCCGAGGTAAACGACGGCGCCGTCGCCTCCTCCTATTACGAGATGCTCACAAAGGCCCGCGCCATAAAGCCCGAGGCGAAGATAACCGCCCTGTGCCTTGGCGGGGACAATCTGCCCGTGGACGAGCTGAAGGGCAGCGGCGCGGACGAGGTCGTCTGCGCGCGCCATGCGAAGCTCGAGAGTTACGACCCAATGTACTGCACCGCCGCCCTGGCGGGCGTCATCGCGGCCTATGACCCGGACGCCGTCCTCGTCGCGGCGAGCGCGAAGGGCAGCGAGATAGCCCCCGGCGCCGCCGCAAGGCTCAGGACCGGCCTCGCCGCGCACTGCACGGAGCTGGGCGTCAGGCCCGACGGCGACCTCGCCATGATTGCCCCGGCCTTCGGCGGCAAGCTCATGGGCGAGTACTACATCCCCAACACCCGCCCGCAGATGGCCAGCGTCAAGCCCGGCGTGTTTGACAGGGTGCCCCAGGAGCCGCGCGGGGCCGCGGTTGTAGAGGCGGACGTGTCCTTCCTCGACGGCATGAGTTCCGGCGTGGAGCTCGTGGAGCGCAAGGTCAGCGAGGCGGCGGACCTGCCGGTCGACAAGGCCGAGAGCGTCGTGTGCGTCGGCCTCGGCGTCGCGGAGGAGAACATCGAGAAGGCCCGCGCGCTCGCCAAAAAGCTGGGCGCCGCGCTGGGGTACACCCGACCGATGGTAGATATGGGTTACATGAGCGACGAGAGCGCCATGATAGGCACCTCCGGCAAGACCATAAAGCCCAAGCTCTACATCGGCTTCGGCATCTCAGGGTCCAACCAGCACGTCTGCGGCATGAAGGACAGCGGCCTGGTCATAAGCGTGAACAACAACCCCAAGGCCGAGATCTTCAACGTCTCCGACTACAAGCTGGTAGCGGACAGCGGCAAAATGCTCGATGAGCTATTGAAGGCCATCAGCTGATAAAGTTTGGCATCAGCGCGACGGCGGAACCGGATTGCGGGAAGCTCATGGACACGATCACTGTATTCATGGATTTTATTATCCGCTCCCTGTGGCGCAGGGGCACAGCCCTTGCCTGGAGCGCAGCTATGCAAAGAGCCCCCCGGCACTTGAGTGCCGGGGGGGCTTTCGCGCATACATGACCATGTGTGGAAATGCGCTCTCAGCAGGCGTCTCACGCGTCCCGCGCCGGTGACCCCCCGTTATGTCAAAGGCGGTAGAAAGGTATAAATAATTGCGAAACTGTTTTCTTTGCCGTCAATGCCGCCACAGCTGAATTTTGCTTATAATTAGCATTATATTCCATATTTAATAGAGTTTTTGCCTAAATTTATCTGATTATATTTGTAGATATTGTCTGTTGCAACTAATATAACAGTTTCTCAATTTCACATTGACGCTCCCGTTTTGCAATGCTAATATGGCCCCAGAGACGTATTAAACCCAACGGAATGGAGGTCAAAAAATGAAAAAAACGATGGCATTGCTGCTCTGCGTGCTCATGGTTGTCTGCATGAGTACGGCGGCCATGGCCGACGCGGGCGAAGCGAATGAGATGATTCCCGTGCTCGCCGACGTGCCGGACGGGTGGGAAAATCCGTGCTGCTGGGCTTGGGCGGACGACGGCACAAACGCCTTCGCGGCGTGGCCCGGCGGGCAGATGGAGCCGCTGGGCGACAGCGGCTGGTACTATATCTATGTGCCGAATTTTGTGCAGAACGTCATAATCAGCGCCAATGAGGCCGCGGTGCAGACCGCGGGCGACGCGATCGAGGCCGGGCGCGAGGTCTGGATAGCCATTGCAGACGATCTGACCACGACCGTGAGCTATGCGGCGCAGTCCGACGTCGAGATCCCGGCGTACGTGGAGACTTTCACCGTGCACGCCTATGTCCCGCTCGAGTGGGAGAGCGTAAACGTCGCGGCCGACGGCGGCGAGGCGAGGGCCATGACCGGCGGCGAGGACGGCTGGTTCACAGCAAACGTCCCCGTCACCACGGCGTCGCTCGTCCTCAGCGGAAACGACGGCGCCGCCTCCACCGAGGCTATCACCAACGAGCCGCGGGAGGTCTGGGTGACGGGGTACAACGACCTCACGACCGAGGTAAGCTATGAGGACCCGGACGCGCCGAGCGCGCCCCCCATAACCGTCTACGCGCAGGTGCCCGCGGACTGGTCCGGTCCCTGCTGCTGGGCATGGTCCGCCCCGGACGGCACGAACGCTTTCTCCGCGTGGCCCGGTGAGGCCATGGCCGAGGGCGAGGACGGCTGGTACTCCATTGAGGTGCCGGGCTGGGTCAACTCCATAATCATCAACGCCAACGAGGGCGGCGTGCAGACTACCGACCTCTCAGTCGACGTTGGAGTGGACGTGTGGATAACCGTGACCGACGCAGAGAACGCCACTGTGAGCTACGAGCAGCCGAGCGGCGGGGAGAGCGAGGAGACCCCCGCGCCGAGCGAGGCGCCGGCGGAGGACAACGGCGGCGGGAACAGCACCGTCATCTGGGTCGTCGTGGTCATCGTCGTGATAGTTGTCGTCGCGGTCATAGCCGTTGCGGTCAACAAAAAGAAAAAGAAGTGACTTCTTCATCACTTTCCTGTTACACTCAAAAGGGCGGGCGCGCTTTGCACGCCCGCCCGGCGGTAATTTATGGGGGTACAGCATGAAAAAACTACTTTCGCTCCTGCTCGCGCTCGCGATGGCGTTCTCGCTCGCGGCCTGCGGCTCGCAGGAGGTGGACACGAACAGCATCGTGATATGGCACGACAAGGAGGACGCCGTCGCCGAGGTGCTTCAAAGCTACTTAAATGAGGCGCTGCCGGAGCTGAACATCACGCTCGAGAAAAAGACGAGCCTCACCGACTCGCTCAAGCTCGTGGGCAACGACCCGTCGAGCGCGCCGGACATGTTCATCTTCGCACACGACAAGATAGGCGTCTTTGCCGAGATGGGCATACTCGCGCCGGTTGAAGAACTCCTGCCGGAGGGCGAGCTCGCAAACTACCTCGACATGACGACCGAGGCCGCGACCTACAAGGGCACGGTCTACCAGCTGCCGCTCTACTTCGAGACGCTGCTCTTCATGTACAACCGCCGCTATATGACAGACGACATGGTGCCCTCCACGACGGAGGAGCTGTACGCCTACATGGAGGCCAACACGGGCCGCGACCGCTACGGCTTTGTCGAGCAGCACTCGACGGCCTATTACTCCGCGGCGTGGATACACGGCTTCGGCGGCGAGATAATCAGCTCCGGCGGCGAGCCCTTCCCTGACGCGGACGCGGTCAAGGACGCGCTCGAATACCACCTCAAGTTCGTGCAGCTCATGCCCGGCGAGACGGAGTATTCGACCGTCAACACCCTCTTCCTCGAGGGCAAGGCCGACTCGACTATAGGCGGGCCGTGGATGGTCCCGAGCGCGCGCGAAGCGGGCATAGACCTCGGCATCGCCGCCATGCCCACCGTGGACGAGACGGGCGAGCCGCTCGCGCCGTACTCCGGCGTGCAGGGCGTGCACGTGCTCACATTTGCCGCTGAGAACAAGCCCGACGCCGCGAGAGCCGTGCTCGAGGCTCTCTGCTCGTCCGAGATAGGCATACAGCTCGCGCTGGCGAGCGGCTGCGCCCCGGCGAGGGCCGAGTGCTATGACGACGAGGCCGTCGCCAACGACGAGCTCGTGCAGGCCATGCGCTCCACGGCGGAGATCGCCGTCCCCATGCCGAACATCCCCGAGATGGACGTCATGTGGACGGTCATGAGCAACCTGCTGACGGACGTGAACCTCTCCGGCCGCGGCGTAGACGAGAGCTTCGACGAGGCGATGGGCGAGGCCGAAAACCTCATCGCAAACATGCAGTGACCATGAAGAAGCGAACAAAGAGCATAATAAAAAGCTACCTCGTCTCCGGCCCGTCATTGCTGCTTATCGCGCTTATCGTCGTATTCCCGATACTCTATACTTTCTTCATCTCGCTCACGAACATGAGCGTCTACCACTGGTTCGACTTCACGATTATCGGGCTCGACAACTACTGGCGCGCGCTCTTCGTGTTCGACTCAGGCTTCCTCTCCGCGCTGGGCGCTACGGTGCTGTGGACGGCCGTGAACATGGTCATACAGCTCGTCGTGGCCTTTGTGCTGGCGAGCCTGCTGAACGTGAAAAAGCTGCGGCTGCGCAAGCTCTACAAGACGCTGCTCATGTTCCCCTGGGCCATGCCGGGCTATGTGTCGATCCTTCTCTGGAAGACCGGCATGTTCAACTCGGAGTTCGGGCTGCTCAACCAGTGGATGGAGGCTCTGGGACAGCAGACGGTGCGCTGGCTCTCCACGGACGTGTCGGCCTTCATCTGCTGCACGGTGGTGAACTTATGGCTCGCGCTGCCGTTCATGATTATGATAATGGACGGCGCGCTGCAGAGCATCGACCAGAGCTATTACGAGAGCGCGCTGCTCGACGGCGCGAGCTGGCTCGAGCGCACGCGGTACATAACCATTCCGTCCATAAAGCCCATCATTGCTCCGGCAGTCATTATCACCGTGTTCACCACGTTCAAGCAGTTCGACGTCGTCTACCTGCTCACGCAGCAGATGGGAGCGAGGACAGGCTCGAACTTCCACACGATATTGACCTACGCCTACGAAAACGCCTTTGTCACGAACAACTACGGCTACAGCTCTGCCATATCCATCATTATCTTTGTCTTGATGCTCGTCTTTTCGGCACGCTTCAAGCTCGGAGGGGAGGAGACGCTATGAAAAAGCGCGCGCGTGAACGTATAGGCCTCACGGCGCTGAACATATTCTTCATCGTCCTCTGCTTCGTGACGCTCATACCCATACTCTACGCGCTGAGCGTGTCGTTCTCGGGGACGAACTCGCTTTTGAGCTCGGACTTCTCTTTCATACCCGAGGACTTTACGCTGGCAAACTACGCCGAAGTGTTCACCGGCGAGGACATAATGACCTGGTTCGGCAACAGCATACTGCTGGCCGTTGCGACGGTGGCGATCTCGCTGGCGGTGAGCGTCCCGGCGGCGTACTGCTTTTCCCGACGCCGCTTCCCGGGGCGGAGGCTGGTTCTGCGCTGGCTGGTGCTTTTAAACTCCTTCCCCGCCATACTCAGCATGTTCGCCGTGTACCGCCTGCTCCAGCCGATGGGGCTCATAAACCACCGTCTGGGGCTCATCATCGTCTACACCGGCACGATGGCCGTGTTCTCGCTCTGGAACATGAAGGGCTACTTCGACACCATACCCGTGGACATAGAGGAGGCCGCGCGCATAGACGGGGCGACCGACGTCCAGGTCGTGACGCGCATCGTCATGCCGCTCGCCAAGCCCAGCGTGATAGTCACCGCCCTGATGGTGCTCATCTATGTCTGGAACGAGTACATCTACGCCACGACCTTCATGACCGGCGAGGCGAACTACACCCTCGCCGCCGGGCTCTACGCCCTGCAAGCGACCGAGATGAGCGGAAGCTGGCCCGTATTCGCCGCAGCGAGCATCGTGGTGTCGCTGCCGGTGCTGATAATCTTCTTCCTGTGCCAGAAGCACATGACTTCCGGCCTGACCGCTGGGGGTGTTAAGGGATGAATTTTGCCGCAATAGAGCACCGGCCCGTGAGCGAATACTGCCACGG
>CALWYN010000037.1 GCA_944385755.1 uncultured Oscillospiraceae bacterium | reverse complement strand
GGGGAGGGACGGTTTTGGGAGAGAATACGCTCTGGTACTGCGCGCCGCTGGAGGGCGTGACGGGCTATGCCTTCCGCAGGGCGCACGCGCGGTATTTCGCGCCGGCCGACAAGTATTTCGCCCCCTTTTTCCCGCCAACCCGGGAGCATATATTTCCGCCCAGGGTGCTGCGCGAGCTCTCGCCGGAGAACAACGCAGGCATAAACCTCGTGCCCCAGCTCCTCTGCCGCAGCGCGGAGGACTTTGTCTGGGCGGCCAACGCGCTCTTCGACATGGGCTACGCGGAGGTGAACCTGAACCTGGGCTGCCCGTCCGGCACTGTGACCGCAAAGGGGAAGGGCGCGGGCTTCCTGGCCCGGCCGGAGGAGCTCGACCACTTCTTCGAGCAGGTGTTCTCCGCCGCCAGGTGCAGGGTGTCCGTCAAGACCCGGCTCGGGCTGGACAGGCCGGAGGAGTTCGAGAGGATACTGGGGATATACAACCGCTATCCCATATGCGAGCTCACCGTCCACCCGCGAATCAGGGCGGATATGTATAAGAGGCCGGTGAGGCCGGAGTGGTTCGACTATGCCAGGCGCGAAAGCCGCGCCGCGCTCTGCTATAACGGCGACCTGTTCTCCGCGCGCCGGGTGCTGGAGCTCTCCCAAAGATATCCGGACCTCGGCGCGGCCATGCTGGGGCGCGGCCTCGCGGCCGACCCGGCGGTGACGAACAAACTGAAGGGCAGGGACTGGCGCTCGGAGGGCGCGCACCGCTCCGCCCTGCGCGAGTTTCACGGCGAGATCTACGACACCTGCGCGCGGGATTTCGGCTCGGAGAGGAGCGCGATGCTCAGGATGAAGGAGCTCTGGAGCTATCTGCGCTTCTCCTTCACCGGCTGCGGGCGCGAGCTCAAACGGCTGATGAAGGCCAGATATCCCTCGGACTACGCCGCCGCCGCGGAGGCGCTGCTCGGCGGCTGCGCCCTGGCGGCGGAGCCTGAGTATTTGAACGGGGAGGCCATGACATGAGGCTGTTTGTGGCCATAAACTTTCAGGAAGAGACGCTGGATGCCCTGACGGCCGTGCAGGACTCCCTGAGGCGCGCCGCGCCGGGCGGCAGCTATTCGCGGCGGGAAAACCTGCACCTGACCCTGGCCTTTCTCGGCGAGCAGCCGGAAGACCGGCTGGCCGCCGCGCGGGAGGCGATGGCCGCCGCGAGCTTCTCGCCCCTGACGCTGATATTTGACCGCCTGGGGAGATTCAGGCGGGCCGGCGGGGACGTCTGGTGGGCCGGCGCGGCGCCGAATCCCGCTCTCTACGCCGCGCAGCGCCGCCTGGCGCGCGAGCTGTCCGCCAGGGGCTTCGCTCTGGAGGAGCGGAGATTCATCCCGCACCTGACGCTGGCTAGGCGCGTCCCCGTGCCGGAGGGGCCGGACCCCGCGGGGCCGCTGGCCGCGCCGATTGAGGCGCGGGCCGGGCGCATCAGCCTCATGTTCTCCGGGCGCCCGGGCGGAAAACTGACGTACACGGAACTTTACAGCTGCTGAACGGAGGAATATGAAATGACTTTTATCTGCTATCCCAAGTGCTCCACCTGCAAAAAGGCCAGGGACTTCCTGGTCTCCGCCGGCGCGGAGTTCACCGAGAGGGACATCAAGCTCGAAAACCCCACCGAGGCGGAACTGAGGGAGTGGCACGCGCGGAGCGGCCTGCCGCTGAAGAGGTTTTTCAACACCAGCGGGCAGCTCTACCGCTCGATGGAGCTGACAAAGCGGCTGCCGGAGATGAGCGAGGACGAGCAGTACGCCCTGCTGGCCACGGACGGCATGCTCGTCAAACGTCCCATACTGCTCACCGACGGCGGCGGGGTGCTCGTGGGCTTCAAACAGGCGGACTGGGAGCGGGCCCTGGCCTGAGCCGGGGCCGGGAGGCCTGACAAGGCGCCGCGCGCCGGCGCTCAATAAACTGACGGGAAAGGGGCGCCCGGACATGGGTGAGGAATTCAGGGACGACGAGTGGTGTTTCCTCGGGAGGAGCGAGGAGCTGGAGATATACCGCGCTCTGCGCGCCGAGCTGCTCGCGCGCTGGCCCGCCACGGAATTCAGGCCGCGAAAGACCCAGACCGGCTTCGCGGAGAGATATATCTATGCCGTGGCCTCGCCGTCGGCCAGGCGGATAAAGGGCGCTCCTGAGCACTACGTCCTGCTCTCGGTCGTGCTTCCGGAGCCGAACCGCAGCCCGCGCGTGGCCATAATAGCCGAGGCCGCCCCGGCGCGCTATACGCACCACATAATAATCGCCTCGGCGGAGGATATCGACGATGAGGCGCTGGGCCTGACGGCCATGTCCCACGCCTTTGCCCTGGAGAGGGGCGGCGGGAAGTGAAGCTCTGGGACCTGACACACACGATAGACGCCGCCACCCGGGTCTGGCCCGGGACGGAGCCCCCGCGCCTCCGCCCCTCGAGCGCGCTGGAGACAGACGGCTTCCGCGAGACGCGGCTGGAGCTGGGCTCGCACACGGGGACGCACGCGGACGCGCCCGCGCATCTGCTGCCCGCAGGCCGGACTCTGGATTCGCTGGAGCTCTCCGCCTTCTGCGGCGAGGCCCACGTGCTGGACTGCCGGGGCCTGGGAGAGGGCGGCGCCATACCGCCCGGGGCGGTAGAGGCCGCCGCTGGCGCGGATTATCTGCTCGTCTGCACGGGCTGGGACAGGTATTGGGGGACGGACAGGTACTTCGGGCGCTTTCCCGTCCTGCAGCCGCGCGCCGTGGAGCGCGCTGTGGAGCTTGGGCTCAGGGGTATAGGTGTCGACACCATGAGCATAGACCCCATGGACAGCGCGGACTGCGAAAATCACCATATCGCGCTCCGCGGCGGCCTCGTCATAGTCGAAAACCTGTGCGAGCTCGCCCCCCTCGCCGGGAGGCGCGTGGGCTTTGCCGCGTTTCCGCTGAAATACCGGGGGGCCGACGGGGCCCCCGTGCGCGCCGTGGCCCTGCTCCGGGGCGCCGAGCCCCTTTCAGCCCCGGCAGTGACGGCTGAGAATCCGCCGGGTCCGCCGAATGGCGGTCCCCATTGAAAACAGCCGGGACCGCCGGCTTGTCACGCCCCGCGGAAAGCGCGTTCCCGTTTTTGTAAAGATAAAGGCGCAGCGGCGGACGAAAAAGGAGGCTGAATCGCATGAGACGCTATCTCGCGCTCGTTCTGGCGCTGGCCTGCATGGCCCTTGGGGCCTGCGGGCAGACGGAAGAGGAGGATTTGCGGCAGGGAGACGGCGCCGCGCGGTATTTTTTCTCCGGGGAGATAACGGCGGCGGAGACCGGATACCTGCGGATAAGGGTAAACGATATTGGGAACAGCGGCCTTTCATACGGCGATTCAGTCGAAGTTTCCACGGATACCGTATATGGAGACGGCGGCCGCGAATTCGCGGCGGGGGAATACGCCAGAGTATTGCTGGCGAGCAACACAGAGGACCCTGCCGCCAGGCTGGAGGCCCTGTCCGTCTACAAAATTGATGAAACGGGGGCAATCCTCACCGGTTAAGCGCAGCGGGGAAAAAGCGGGGCCGCTCCCGGACGCGGGACAGCCCTTTTGCAATCGGACAAAGGCCCCAATTCCCCTTGAAATCCCCGCATATCCCGAAAAGGGAGTCGCCGCCCGGGCCCTTGCTTTTTGCCCCGGGGACGTGTATTATTAATTAGATTCAGGAGGGCCGGAGGAGGCGGAGAGGTTGGAATTCGGACAGATCGTCGCGCCGACCATAAAAGAGCTGTTTATGGAGCGCATAGAGGGCATGATCCTCTCTGGGGTGCTCAGCCCCGGCGACAGGCTGCCCTCCGAGCGCGAGCTCGCGGAGGAGATGAAGATAAGCAAGACCATCGTCCACCTGGGGCTCGAAGAACTCGCGAGGATGGGCTTTGTGGAAGTCCGGCCGAGACGCGGCACCGTGGTGGCCGACTTTGCCGAGAGGGGCAACCTGGACACGCTCAACGCCATCCTCCACTACAATGGCGGCAAGCTGGACCGGGAGATGATAGTCTCCATAATCGAGCTGCGCAGCGCCGTGGAGGGCGGGGCCCTGATCAGGCTCGCGAGAAGCCATACGGCCGCGGATATGGCGGAGCTGAGGGAGATGATGCGCCAGTTTGAGGAGGCCAGCCGCCTCTCGCCGGATGTGCCCACCGTGGCTGCGGCCCTCTCGCGCTTTCACTACAAAATCTGCACCCTGAGCGGCAACAGGCTGTTCCCGCTGATAATGAACGCCTTCCGGAATGTGGGCAGCGCCCTCTGGGAGGCCAGCGCCCGCTTCTGGGGGGAGGCGGCGCTGTTTGAACAGGGGAGCAGGATAATAGACATGGTGGACAAGGGGCGCGGCGAGGAGGCCGCCGCTTACCTGAATTCGCTTTTCGATCACTATCTGGAGAATATCTGAGGAGGCTGGGGCTTTGAGCGGGAAATTCGTACTTGGGATTGGGGCCGCGAACGTGGACGTGCACGGGCGCAGCCGCGCCAGCGTGGTCATGCGCGACTCCAATCCCGGACACCTACGCACCTCTGTGGGCGGGGTGACGCGGAACGTGCTCGAAAACCTCTCCCGCCTGGGCGTCAGCGCGAGGATGGTGTCCGCGGTGGGCGACGACGTGTACGGGGAGATGATCAGGCGCGACAGCGAGGCCGCCGGGCTCGACATGTCCGGGCTCATAACCGTCCCCGCGGAGAGCTCGAGCTGCTATATCTCCATGCTCGACGCGCACGGGGACATGCTGGTGGCAATGTCGGACATGGGGATACTCAGGCACATAACGCCCGAGGTCGTGGACGGCCGCGCGGAGCTTATCCGGGAGGCCGCGGCCGTCGTCTGCGACCCATGTTTGCCGGTGGAGACCGTGGCGCGCATAATAGAGCGCGCCGGCGATACGCCGGTTTTCCTCGACCCGGTGAGCACGGCCTACGCCAGGGCCGTCGCGCCGGTCGTGGACGGGCTGTTCCTCATAAAGCCGAACCGGATGGAGCTGGCAGTGCTCTCGGGCGTGGAGACCGACACGGACGACGGGCTGATAGAGGCCTGCGGGGAGCTGCTCGCCCGGGGCGTGCGGCGCGTGGCGGTCAGCCTCGGCGAGCGCGGCTGCTACTACGCCGACCGGGAGGGGACGCGGGCTTTCAGGGCGCTCAGGCCGCTGACGGAGATGGCCAACGCCAACGGCGCGGGCGACGCCTTCATGGCGGGCCTGGTATACGGCCACGTGAAGGGGCTCTCCGCGGAGGAGACGCTGGACCGCGCGCTCGCCGCCGGCATAGTCGCCATCCGCAGCGAGATGACCATAAACCCGGAGATGAGCGAGGAGAGCCTGGCCCGGGCGCTGAAGGAGTTCGGAAACTGAGCCCGGCCGCGCCTCCGCCCGGGAGGGGAGGACCTGTGGAGATAAGCAGAGAGAGCGCCGTGAAGGAAGACCTGCTGAGGTTCGCGCAGGAGGCGGCGGGCCGGAGGCGGACCGCGAGCTATCCGCTGCTCACGGGCAGGGCCCTGGAGGCCGAGCTGGAAAGGCGCGCCGGGGAGGGGGGACTCCTCCGCCTGGCGGGCTCGGGAGGGGAGACGCGCGGCGCCCTCTCCTTCTTCGCCCTGCCGGAGGAGGCCTATGCCCAGACCACGGGAGTGTTCGTCTGGGAGGGCGACACCGCCGCTGCCCGCGCTCTGCTGGGCCGCTGCGCCGAGCTCTGCCGGGG
>CALWYN010000036.1 GCA_944385755.1 uncultured Oscillospiraceae bacterium | reverse complement strand
TCCTTCAGGTGAGCGCAGTCGTCAAACCGGCACTTACCTATGTACTCCCCAAACTCCGGGAAGCAATATTGCAGCTCCTCTTTGGGTATCGGCGGCATCTGTTCCACGTCGAAAGCCCCGAAGCCCGGCGTGTCCGCCACCAGCGCCCCCGCCACACGGAAGAGCTCCACATGCCTTGTCGTGTGCCTGCCGCGGCCCAGCTTCTCGCTTATCTCCCCGGTGGGCAGCTCCAGTGAGGGCTCGAGCGCATTCAGGAGGCTGGACTTTCCCACGCCGGAGTTGCCGGAAAAGGCGCACACCTTTCCCACGATAGCGGCGCGGAGCGTATCAATCCCCTCCAGAGTGGCCGCGCTGGTGACGGCCACGGTATAGCCCGCGGCGCGGTAGATGTCCGCCAGGCGGCCGGCTCCGCCCTTGTCGGCCTTATTTATGCATACTATGACCTCGCAGCGCGCGTGTTCGGCCGTGGCCGCCACGCGGTCTATGAGGAATGGGTCGGTCTCCGGCTCAGACACGGAGGCCACCGCCACCAGTGCGTCGATGTTCGCCACGGCCGGGCGGATAAACCGGTTTTTCCTCGGCAGTATCTCGTCCACCCGCCCGCGGCCCTGCGCGTCCAGGCTTATCTTCACCCTGTCGCCCACCAGCGGCGAACTGCCGTCAAGGCGGAAACGGCCGCGTGCTCTGCACTCGACCGTCTCCTCTTCTGTTTTCACGTAATAGAAGCCGCCCAGGGCCTTGATGATAAGTCCCTCCATCAGGGCTCTTCCCCCGTGCTCTCGACCGGGTCGTCGACAAAGATATATCCGGGATCGTGGCTCTCCTCCGGCGTCTCGGTGGGAGTGGGCTCAGGCGTCGGCGTGGGCTCCGGCCCGCTGGACACCCAGAGGTAGATCCTCGAGTGCTCCTCAACTTCTTCATAGGCCGTGACGCTCTGGCGTATTACCGTCCCCGCGTCGTATTCGCTGTGCAGGTAGGTGGGTTCGCCATAGCTCAGTCCCGAGCTCTCCAGGCGGTCAATGGCCGCTTCAAGGGACATGCCCACGAGTTGCGGCATGGTCACCGTCTTTATCTCCGGCCCGGCGCTGATATAGATATACACCGTGTCCCCGGCGGCGATGCTCTCCCCGGCCGCCGGCTGGGTGCGTATGACATAGTCCTCTGTGACGCTGTCACTGGCCTCATACACCGGCTCCACTCTGAACCCGGCGTTCTGGAGCTGTATGGTCGCCTCCTGGTACTGGATGTTGGTGACGTCTATGACCTCGGTCTCTATGACTCCGGTACTCACCGTCAGCGTCACTGCGATCTTCTCCGGCACTATCATCATGCTCCTGTCCGCCGCGGGGTCCTGGGATATCACTTCCCCGTCCGGCACGCTGGGGTCGATGGCCAGTTCTATGCTGAAGGAGAATATGGAGGTGTAGTTGGGGTTGTCGATAACCTCCTGATAGTCCATGCCCACAAAGTTCGGCACATTCACCCTCTCGGCGACGCTGAAGATATCCTTCAGCCAGTAGTTCCAGAGGAACACGAAAACCGCAATCATAAACACCAGTACACCGCAGATACCGGAGAGTATGCTGACCTTGCGCGCCCTCCTGCGCCTGAGCTTGTACTTCTCCTTCGTCATCTCGCCGGCGTTGCCCAGGGGCATCACATCCGGGCTTATGCCGCCGTCGTAGAGGTAGCCGTCCTCCGTGGCCTCGCTGAGCTGCGCCGCATCCGCCCTCGCGGCGGCGGCAGCCTGCTGCTGGCGGAAGTTTTCAAGGTCGGTCAGGAGCTCCGTCGCGCTCTGATAGCGCGTGTTTATGTCCGCGCTCATCGCCTTGAGGGTTATCCGCTCCAGCTCCTCTGGTATATCCGGGTTCACGTCCCCCGGCGGCACCGGGTTGCCGGCTATGTGCTGCAGGGCTATCTGCTCCGCCGTGTCCCCGTCATACGGCCTCGTGCCCGTCAGCATCTCGTACATCACCACGCCCAGCGAGTATATGTCGCTGCGCGTGTCCGGGGCCTCGCCCTTGGCCTGCTCCGGCGCAATGTAGTGCACTGAGCCCACCGTCTGGTCGCTCTTTTTCTCCTGGGCGCTCTCCAGGGCGGCGATGCCGAAGTCCGCCACCTTTATGGTGCCGTCCCGGAGTATCATTATGTTCTGCGGCTTGATGTCCCGGTGAACTATGCCCTTCTCGTGCGCGTGCTCCAGGGCCTTGGATATCTGCACCGAGAAGTGCAGCGCCTCCTTCCAGCCCAGGGCCCCCTTGCGCTTCATGTACTGCATGAGGGTTATGCCGTCGATGAGCTCCATGACGATGTACTCCACACCCTCCGTGTGGCTCACGTCGTACACCGAGACTATGTTCGGGTGCGAGAGCATCGCCACCGCCTGTGCCTCGGTCTGGAAGCGCGCGCGGAACTCCTCGTCCTGAGCGAACTCGTCCCTGAGTATTTTAATGGCCACATAGCGGTTCAGCCGGTGGCACATGGCCTTGTACACCACGGCCATGCCGCCCACTCCGATTATCTCGATTATCTCATATCTGTCGTCGAGCATACGCCCCAGATACTTGTCCATATTATCCATGGCAGCCTCCAAAACGCCGGGGTTTCATTTAGTCAGCGCGATTATCGTCACATTGTCCCTCGCTCCGCGCTCGAGCGCCATGCCCATCAGAGCTCGGCCCAGCGAGAGCGGATCGTGGTGTTCCTTTGAGGCCAGGAATATCTCCTGATCCTCCAGCATGTTCGTGAGTCCGTCCGAGCAGAGGAGGAGAATGTCTCCCCTTACCAGTCTGGGTGAAAACGAGTCGCTCGGCACGTTTTCGTCAACCCCAAGAGCCCTCGTTATCACGTTTCTCCTGGGGTGGTTGCGCGCCTGTGCGGCGCTTATCTCTCCTCTGTCGACCATGTCCTGCACCAGGGAGTGGTCGCGGGTTATCTGTATTATCTTACGGCGGGTCAGCTTATAGGCGCGGCTGTCCCCGACATTCAGCACGAATACGCGGTCCCCGAAAATCACGGCTGAGACCAGCGTCGTCCCCATGCCCGTATACTCCCGGTCAAAGCAGGAGTAGCTGTATACCATGTGGTTGGCCTCGGAACAGGCCTCCTCCATGGCGCGCGGGACTTCCGCGGCTTTCAGTTTGGGCGAACTCAGCCTCTGACGCAGCACGCCGATATAGGTCTTTGCCGCGAGGTCGCTGGCTATGTTCCCCGCCTTTTCACCGCCCATGCCGTCACAGAGCACGGCGACGAGGCAGTTCCTGCCGTCCACGCGCTCTATGAGAAAGCTGTCCTGATTGTCGCGCCTGACCTTTCCCCGGTCAGTGATGCCAAAGCTGTTCATCTAGCCATCCTCAAGCTCTCCCCGCGGCAGCTTTTTTGCGCAGCTGCCCGCAGGAGGCGTCTATGTCCCCGCCCAGGCTGCGCCTTACGGTTACATTAACACCCGCCCGTTCGAGCAGCTCCCTGAATCTCCTGATGCGCTCCGGCGGCGTGGGCATGAACCGGCTCTCCTCCACGTGGTTGAGCGGTATGAGGTTCACATGCGCGCCTATGCGCCTGGCATGGGCCGCCAGCAGCCGCGCCTGTTCGTCGGAGTCGTTCACCCCGTCGATCATCGCGTATTCAAAGGAGATGCGCCGTCCTGTCGTCTCAAAATACCTCTCGCACGCGTCCATCAGCTGCGCCACTCCGCGCCCCCTGTTGGCGGGCATTATCCTGGAGCGGGTCTCGTCGTCCGGCGCGTGCAGGGACACCGACAGTGTCAATTGTAAATTAAGCTCACCCAGTTTGTCAAATCTTTCTGTGAGTCCGCAGGTGGAAAGTGAGATATGCCTCATGCCGATGTCCATGCCCTGCGGACAGTTGACCAGTTTCAGGAACTTTATGACGTTATCAAAGTTGTCGAGCGGCTCCCCAATGCCCATCAGCACGATGTTGGATATCTTCAGCCCGGAGTCCAGCTCGGAGAACATGACCTCCTCCAGCATCTCATACGGCTCCAGCTGGCGCACCAGCCCGCCTATGGTAGAGGCGCAGAAGGCGCAGCCCTGCCGGCAGCCCACCTGTGTAGAGATGCACACCGTGTTCCCATGGTGATAGCGCATCACCACCGTCTCCACTGCATTGCCGTCGGCCAGGCCCCAGAGGTACTTGACCGTGCCGTCCCTGAGGGAGTTCTGCTTCCTGAGCACCTCCGGCGCCGCGAGATAGTATCTCCCGGCCAGCTTCTCCCTGAGCCGGCGCGGCAGGTTCGTCATCTCGTCAAAGCCGCTCACGCCGCGGGAGAGCCACGAGAACACCTGTCTGCCCCTGTAGGCGGGCTCTCCCATTGCCCTCAGCTCTTCGTCCAGCTCCTCCGGCAGCAGCGACCTTATCGCAATCTTTCCATCAAGCATATATAGAACCCGTCCGTCCCATCCGTGTCCGGCCAGAGCGTCCGCTCCGACTTCAGCGTGAATTCCGTCCCCGTCTCCAGAAAGGCCCGCACTACGGCCCCGTTCTCCCTCTCTCTGAGCGTGCAGGTGGAATAGAGCAGCCTGCCCCCCGGCCTCACGCAGCGCGAGACGGCCGAGAGTATGCCCAGCTGTATCTCCGGCAGGCCCTCAAGCTCCGCCGGCGGCTTATACCTTATCTCCGGCTTCTTGCGTATGACCCCCAGGCCGGAGCAGGGGACGTCCGCTATTACGACGTCGAAGGCCCCCTGAAGTTCCTCCGGCGGCCGCCGCGCGTCCATTGGGCAAGTAGATATTATGTCAACCCCGAGCCGCCGGGCGCCCTCCTCTATCCGGCTCAGTTTCTTCGCCTGGATGTCGCAGGAGAGTATCTCCCCCTCGCCGCGCATCAGCACGGCCGCGGCGAAGCTCTTGCCGCCCGGCGCGGCGCAGGCGTCCAGCACTCGCTCCCCGGGAGCCGGGGCGGCGAGCCCGACCGCCAGCCTGGCCGCCTCATCCTGGACGTAGAACAGTCCTTCGCCGTAGCCTGGTATCTCCCGGATGTCCCCCGGGCTCGGGAGCCTGAGCTCCCCGTCCAGCCGCCCGGCGGACGCGGAGTATCCGGCCGCGGTGAGCCGCGCCAGCAGCTCCCCACCGCTTATTTTCAGCGTATTTGCCTGCAAATAAACCGCCGGCTCGGCATTATTTGCCGCCAGCAGGGCCTCGGCGCCCTCATAGCCGCGCAGCTCCACGAACTCTCTCACGAGCCAGAGCGGATGGCTGTACCTGACGCTCAGATACTCCGCCGTGCCCGCCCCCGGTATCTCCGGCGGGCTGCCGCGGCTCTCGGAGACGCGGCGGAGCACCGCGTTCACGAGCCCGGCGGCCCTGGCGAGGCCGCGCTTTTTGCAGAGGGCCACACCCTCCGATACCGCCGCCCTGGCCGGTATGCGGTCAAAGAACAGAAGCTGCAGCGCGGAAATCCTCAGTATGTCCAGCACGGGCGGTTCGAGCTTTTTCAGCGGCAGGCTGCAGAAGGCGCCTATGCAGTGGTCGAGATAGGCCATGTTCTGCAGCACGCCGTACATCAGCCGGGAGCAGAGCGCCCTCTCCCGCGCCTCGAGTCCCCGCGCGGCGGCCTCCGCCGCCTCCTGGGAAAAGCAGCCGCGCCTCACCGCGGCGAGGGCCTCCAGCGCGGCCTCGCGCCCGCTCTCAGCCCTCATCCGGCCTCACCGGATGCCCCAGCAGCCAGTCCGCCGCGCTCATGCGCCGCTTTCCGGCCTCCTGGACCTCTTTTATGCGCACGGTACCTCCTCCGCCGCAGGCTATCTCCAGCCCCTCCCGTCCGGCGGACACTATGCTGCCCGGTGGCAGTGAGGTCCTGGTATCCGTATATGCGGCCGAATACACCTTCAGCACGCTGCCGTTTACCTCCATTGTGGCCACCGGCCAGGGCAGCAGGCCGCATACGTGCTTTATCACCATGCGCGGCCCGCGCTCCCAGTCTATAGGGCAGATGTTCTTGTCCAGCTGCCTGACATAACTAGCGTCAGCGTGGTTCTGCGGCGTCCTGGGGGCGGTGCCCGCCGCGACATCGCGCAGCGTGCGCACCAGCAGCTTCGCGCCCATGTCCGAGAGCCGGTCAAACAGCTCGCCGGCGGTCTCGAACTCGCCTATCTCCGTGCTCTCCTGGTATATTATATCCCCGGCGTCCATGTCGTGCGCCATGTACATCGTCGTGACCCCGGTGATGCGGTCGCCGTTCAGCACCGCCCACTGTATCGGCGCGGCGCCCCTGTAGCGCGGCAGAAGCGAACCGTGTACATTCACCGCCCCCAGCGCCGGGATTGCCAGCAGCTCGTCCGGCAGTATCTTGCCATAGGCCACCACGGCCAGCACGTCAGGGTTCAGCGAGCGCAGCAGGGCGGCGGTCTCCCCTCCGCGGACACTCTGCGGTTGATAGACGGGTATGCCGCTCCTCAGCGCCAGCTCCTTCACCGGGGAGAAGGCAACTTTCATTCCGCGCCCTTTGGCCCTGTCAGGCTGGGTGAATACAGCCGCGACCTCCATGTCGCCGGCGCCCAGCAGCGCCTCCAGTGAGGCGGCGGCGAAGTCCGGCGTGCCCATGAATACCACCCGGAGGCTCATTCTTCCGGCTCCTCCTGCCAGGAACCCGTCTCAAGCTCCTCGTCGCTGAGCATCCTCTCGGCCACGTCCGTGAACACGACGCCGTCCAAGTGGTCTATCTCGTGGCAGAACGCTCTGGCCGTCAGGCCTGTGCCGCTCAGTTCAAAGGTCCTGCCCTCCCGGTCCTGGGCCCTGACGCGTACCTCCATCGGCCTGGAGACCAGGCCCCACTCCCCCGGCAGGGACAGGCAGCCCTCCGGGCCGGTCTGCTCCCCGCTGCGCTCGATTATCTCCGGGTTTATCAGCTCTATCACATAAGGCTCGGTCCCCTCCGGCACGTTGGTCTCGAGCACGAGCACCGCGCGGCGCAGTATGCCGACCTGCGGGGCGGCGAGTCCCACGCCGTCCGCCTCACTCAGCGTCTCCCTCATGTCGTCCAGCAGCATGTGCAGCCTGCCGTCAAAATTTGTCACCTGCCGGCACTTCTTGTGCAGCACAGGTTCAGAAGTTGGAAGTATCTTTCTCGTAGCCATGTTTTCCTCCAATCAGTCCATGGGATTCGTGTCCGCATAGATGGACACACCCCTCAGCTCCCTGTCCGCCGAGAGGCGGATTATCGTGTCCGCCACCTCCCGCCTCAGCCCGCTCCCGGGCGGGGCGCAGAGTGTCACGCGGTATCTGTATTTGTTGTTCACCCTCAGGATGGAGAGCGGCGCAGGCCCCAGCACCCTGGCCAGCGGCGAGCGAGCCGCGGCCGCCGCGAGCTCCGAGCGCACTCTGGCGGCGCACTTGAGCACCTGCGACTCGTCCAGGCCGGACATGGTCACGGCCAGCAGCTCCGTAAACGGAGGGCTCTGCTGCAGCCGCCTCAGCTCTATCTCAGAGGCGTAAAAGCTCTCGTAGTCCTGGGCCGCGGCCTGGCGTATGACCTGGTTCTCGGGGGTGTAGGTCTGGATTATGGCCCTCCCCGGCCTCTCGAAGCGTCCGGACCTGCCGACCACCTGGGTTATCAGCGAGAAAGTCCGCTCGGCGGCCCTGTAGTCGCCGGCATACAGGCTCTGGTCGGCCGATATGACGCCCACCAGCGTGACGTTTTCAAAATTCAGGCCCTTCGTGACCATCTGCGTGCCTATCATAACGGGTATGCGCTCGGAGGCGAACCGCTCCAGCAGCCTGTCGTGCCCGCCCGCGGCGGCGACCGTGTCCGTGTCCATGCGCAGCACGCCCATGCCTGGGAAGAGCCCGGCGAGCTCCTCCTCCACCTTCTGCGTGCCGGCGCCCACATAGCTCAGCGCGCCTCCGCATTCCGGGCAGCGTTCGTCAGGGCTCCTCGTGAAGCCGCACTGGTGGCACATGAGCTTGCGCCCGTAGCTGTGATATGTCAGGCTCACGCTGCAATTGGGGCAGCGGTAAGTGTAGCCGCAGTCCACACAGGTTATGAGCCGGTTGGCCCCCCTCCTGTTCAGGAACAGTATACTCTGCTCCCCGCGCTCCAGGTTCGCCTCCAGCTCCTGCCTGAGCCTCTCGCTGACGCTGCCGCCGTTTCCGCGCCGCAGCTCCCGCTTCATGTCCACTATCTCGACCTCAGGCAGGGCGTGTTCGTTGAACCTGCCCGGGAGCGTAAAATACGCGTAGCGCCCCTCCGCGGCATAATAGCGGCTCTCCACGTCCGGCGTCGCCGAGCCCAGCAGCAGCAGCGCGCCGCTCTGCGCGCAGCGGTACTTTGCCACGTCCCTGGCGTGGTACCTGGGCACATTTTCGGACTTATAGGTGTCCTCCTGCTCCTCGTCTATTATTATCAGGCCGAGTCCGACCACGGGCGCGAACACCGCGCTGCGGGTGCCTATCACCACCCTTGCCTCGCCGTTTTTCACCCGCCGCCACTCGTCGCAGCGTTCTCCGGCGGTCAGGCTGCTGTGCAGCACCGCTATCTCGTCCCCGAAGTGGGAGGCGAAGGTCCGGAGCATCTGCGGCGTGAGCGCGATCTCCGGCACAAGGAGCATCGCTCCCCTCCCGCGCGCGAGCATCTCCGCTATCAGGCGGATGTACACCGTAGTCTTGCCGCTGCCCGTGACACCGAACAGCAGCGCGGCCCCCGCCCTGCCGTTTGCGCGCTCAAGTATGCCCTCAAACGCCCGCTGCTGGCTCTCCTAGAGCTCCGGCAGCGGCGCGGCAGCGGCCCCGGCCCTCTCTGGCCGCCTGAACACCTGGACGCTCTCCGTCTCCACGAAACCGGCCTTTATCAGGGCCTTCAGCGACTGAGCCGGGGCGCCCGTGAAGTCCCTGAGCTCATGCACGGAGGCCTGGCCCACCGCACAGAGCGTGCGCAGCAGTTCTGACTGCTGGGGGGCGCGGCGCCGTCGCTGTTCCGCGGCCTCCATTGCCTCCTCGGAGGGCACCGCGAGCCTGGCTATCTCCACGCGCCTGTCCGCGACGCGGCGCCTGCCGTCGTCCCGGAACCAGAGCCCCGCCGGCAGCATGGCGCGCGCGGCCTCGCTCACCGTGCAGAAGAATCTCTCGCGCATCCATATGGCCAGCTTGAGCTGCTCCTCCGTCAGGAGCGGCTCGGAGTCCAGCACCGCGGCAATCGGCTTCAGCTTCTCAAAGCTGCTGCCCCCGGCGAGCGCAAGGACTATGCCCTCCGTCCTCCGGTTCGCCCGGGTGAATGGCACCGACACCCTCACGCCCGGCACGACGACCCGGCTCAGCTCCTCGGGTATGGTGTAGTCATACGGCCTGTCCAGCCTGTAGGGCACGCCGGACACAGCGACTTTTGCAATTGTCTTATCCGGCATTTTACCTCCCCAAGCGCCTGCGGGGCTGTGCCCCCGCCCGGCGGAGTACTCCGCCGCGGATACACGGCCCCGCGGGGCAGCGCGGCGCTTCAGTCCGCAGTGCCCTCCTGTTCCTCCTCAGCGGACTCGCTGTCCGCCGTGGCCTCCTCCGTATCGTCCGGCTCTGCAATCTTGAGTTTCCCGGTATAGACCTCGTCTATTGCCATGGAGATGGGCTTGCGGTCCAGGATATCGCCCTCCTCTTCCGCCTTCTGCGAGATGTCCCTCGCGCGGCGCGCAACCAGATTGACCAGCAGGTAACGGCTGCCTACCTTTTCCACGAGTTCTGCCATTGGGGGATAAAGCATCATGATATGAGCACCTCTGTCACAAGATTTATTCTGTACGCCGACTTGCATTTCTCGGCGGTGATTATCGCGTCGATTTCCCTGGCCGCGGCCGTCGCGCTGTCGTTTACGACTATATATCCGTATCTGGCCGCCTCCGCGCACTCCCGTTTGGCCTCGAGCAGCCGGGAGCGTATCTTCTCCTCGCTGTCGGTGTGCCTTCCGCGCAGCCTGCGCTCCAGCTCCGTCCCCGACGGCGGCAGGATGAATACGGACACCGAGTCGGGGCATGAGGCGGCCACCTGCTCGGCGCCCTGCACGTCTATCTCCAGTATAACGCTCACGCCGCCGTCCAGTTTCTGTTCGACGAACTCCCTCGGCGTGCCGTAGCAGTTCCCCACGAACTCGGCGTGTTCGAGCAGCAGCCCCGCCTCGACTTTTTGCGAGAACTCCTCCCGTGTCACGAAGAAATAGTCCTTTCCGTCCACCTCGCCCGGCCTCGGCGGGCGGGTGGTCAGCGAGACGGAGATGCACAGATCGTCCCTCAGCTCCATCAGCCGGGATATCACCGTGCCCTTTCCCGTCCCGGAAGGGCCCGAGATGACTATCAGCCTGCCCCTGTCACGCCTCTGCATCCTCTTCGCCTCCCCAGTCCGCCGCGCCCTCTGCCCTGGCCGCTATGGCCTCCGGCGTGAGCGCGGAGAGAAATATATATCCGCAGTCCGTGAATATGACGGACCGCGTCCTGCGGCCGTAGCTGGCGTCCACCAGCAGGCCGCGCTCGCGCGTGTCCTGTATCATGCGCTTCACCGGGGCCGAGTCCGGCGAGAGGACGGACACGACCCGTCCGTCGGCGATAAGGCTGCCAAAGCCTATATTTATCAGCTTCATGCGCGCCTCACTCCACGTTCTGTATCTGCTCGCGGATCTTCTCTATCTCGGATTTCAGGTCCACGACCACCCGCGCTATGTCCGCGCTCTGGCACTTTGAGCCGATGGTGTTCGCCTCGCGGTTGAGTTCCTGTATCAGGAAGTCCATCTTCCTGCCAGCGGGGGAGTCACCCCGTATGAGGCCGCCCAGCTGGTTCAGGTGGCTGCGCAGGCGCACCGTCTCCTCGTCCACCGCCACGCGGTCGGCAAAAATGGCGCACTCCGTCAGCACCCTCGACTCATCCAGGGAGCGGTCGGCCAGCACCTCCCTGAGCTTCTGCTCCAGCCTGGAGCGGTACTCTGCCACCGTCTCCGGCGCACGCTGCTCGACTATGCCGGTCAGCCGGCCTATCTCCTCAATGCGCGCGAGCACGTCGCCGCGCAGCTTTTCGCCCTCGCGCTCGCGCATGGCGTCGTATTCATCCAGAGCCCGCTCGGCAATCTCCACCAGAGCCCTGGTCAGCGCGTCGCCGTCCTGCTCGCGCCTTGCGACGCTCAGCACCTCCGGCAGGCGGCAGACGCCCATCAGCGTCATGTCGTCGCTCAGGCCGTACTTCGCGGCGACTCCCCTCAGCGCGTCGATATACCCGCGCAGCAGGGGCTCGTTCACGCGCACCTCCACGTCGTCGGACTCCGAGGCGTCCACCGTGACAAACATGTCCACCTTGCCGCGGCTGGTGTGCCTGCCCACCGCGGACTTGAGGGCATCCTCGGCGAAGAGCAGGCTCCTCGGCAGCTTTACGGAGACGTCCAGATAGCGGTTGTTCACGCTCTTGAGCTCTATGGTCACCGAGAGCCCCCCGGCGGTGCCTTTGGCGCCGCCGTATCCGGTCATGCTCTTTATCATACCGTATCAGCCTCGCTGCCTATTATGTCCCTTATCTCGTAGGTGATGGGCCTGCTCTTCTTGCGCCGGGAAAACAGCGCCGCAAATGCAAATCCCGCCGCGAAGAACACAAAGCTCACTATTATTGACTGGGCCTCGCTCAGCTCCATGGCCGCCGCGATGGCGTAGCCTATGAAGAAGAGCACAAACGGCACCACATATACGAGCACCGCCGCCCCCAGCACGCGCGAGGTCTGTGTCTCTATCTCAACCCGGTCCCCGGGCTGGGCGCCCACCTCGTTTTTCACCTCCACGCGCAGCTTGGAGGCGTAGTGGCAGGTCTCGCAGCTCCCGCAGTCCCCGCCGCAGGCGGTGCCGCGAAGCACCTCCGCCTCGGCGGTCTCGGGTCCGGTCAGCTTCTTGATTATAGCGTACTGTGTCAAGTGTTATCCCCCTCTGCTCACGCTGATAGCAATCTGGTAGGAGCCTATGGCCCCCGTATCCGGGAAGCCGTCCACCCTTATCCTCACTGTGACGGTCATATCCCCCGTCTGGGACACCTCGGAGAGGTCGGCCACGGCAGTGAGGTTCTCGGCGCGTATGGCGTCCAGGTCCGCCGCCGAACCGCGCAGGGTCACCGGCAGGCTCTGAGTTATGACCTCGGCGGTATAGCCGTCCGGCAGGCCGGTATAGGTTATGTTGTTTACAGTGAAGCTCCTCGTCTCAAGCCCCAGCACCTCCACGGTCACGGAGGCCTCCGTAGTCCCCGTGAGGTTGGTCACGCCCTCCGGCAGGATGATGTCGTATTCGTCGGTGACGGAGGCGGAGAAGCTGGTCGTGTCTATGGTGGCTATGGAGAGGTAATTGATGCCGTCGACAATATTTGAATCGCCGGATATCATGATGCTCTCCGGGCTCACCGTTATGCGGGTGTTGTCCTCCGTGGCCCCGGCGCCGTAGCTGGCGGAGACAGTCAGGGGGACTTCCTTGGTCATGTTTATTCTGACCGTCACGGAGACGGTGTCCGTCTCCAGGTCTATGCCCTCCATGCTCAGCTCGTTTCCGTCCGCGTCGAGCAGGGTATACGGCACGTCCACCGTGCGGGAACTGTCCATCCCCTCGTAAGCTATCTCGACATAGGCCCTGTCCACCTCGGCCAGCGCGCTCTCGGTCCCCGAGATTCTGACCGTTGTGGGGTCGCACTCAATCCCGTCGTAGATATAGCCCTCGGCCGCGTTGCCTGTGAACACACACTCCACCGGCACGGCCTTCGTCGTCATGCGCGTGACATCGAAGCCTATTACAGCGGGCTCCGAGCTGACCAGCGAGACGGCCTCCGCGTCCACCCCGTCCGGGAACTGCAGGGTATATGTCCGGCTGTTGTAGCCGGTGTTCGTGATTCCGGAGACATCAATTACCGCCTTCACGTCCGACGCCGAGAGCGTGCCGATATTCAGCCTCGTCCCCCTTATGGTCACGTCCACAAAATAGCTGTCCACATTCGCGATGATGTAGCCGCGCGTGTCCTGCAGGCTGCTCTCGCCCTCGAACACCACCTCTACTCCGCTCAGCGGCACCTCGATCTCCTCCTGCTGGGTGCCGTTAAGGTACATCCATATCAGCAGGGACGCGACAAGCGATATGACCATCCAGAGTATCTTGTTGTCGAGCAGCTTACTTTTTCTCTTCTTTGCCATTTTTTCTCACCATAAGGGCCTTGACGGAGTTTATCATGCCCACGAGCCCGCGGCCCTGCGCCGCGTCCTCATCGGTCGTGAGCTCCGCCCTGAGTATCTTTTCGAAGGTCTGCGCGGACAGGTGCCGCTTCAGCATACCGTCTATGGCCACGGAGATGGAGCCCGTCTCCTCCGACACTATCACGACCACGGCGTCGGAGTGCTCGCTCATGCCTATTCCGGCCCTGTGCCTCATGCCGAGGTCGCTGCTGAGGTTGGCGTTCTGGGTCAGCGGCAGCATACATCCGGCGGCCGCGAGCCGCCCCTCCCGTATTATCACGGCCCCGTCGTGCAGCGGCGCCTTGACGAAGAAGATGTTCCGCAGCAGCTCGCTGGTAACGTCCGCGTTCACAATCGTGCCGGTGCTCATCTGATCGTTCAGCAGCGTTGTGCGCTCAAAAACTATGAGCGCACCCGTCTTTGTGGCGGCCATGTCCGTACAGGCGAGCACGGTCTGGGCAATGACTGATTCGGAACTCGTGGGCACCGCCGTGCTCAGGTTCATGAATTTCCCGCTGCCGAGCCTCTCCAGTATGCGCCTCAGCTCGGGCTGGAACAGGACCACTATCGCTATGAGCCCCAGCTCGACCACGTTCTGCAGCAGCGAATGTATCATGGTCAGCCTGAGCTCGCCGGATATCCACATCACCAGCAGCAATATCACTATCCCCGTCGCCACACGCGAGGTGTTTGTCCGCCGGACTATGCCTATCAGCCAGTAGATGAGCGCGGCCACTATGAGTACGTCCGCGATATCGGATGCCCGCATTGTCAGCAGGTAATTCCAGCCGTTGGATATTATATTCAAAATACTGTCCATAACCTGTCCCCAAACGCGCGCCCTCGGCCTTGGCCGGGGCGCTCAGCTTTTGTGTCTCTCATTGAGGTCATAGTATTATATAACAAATACTCACAAATAGCAACAGCTTTACCGCTCCATCACGAGCTTTTTTAGTATCTCCGCGGCGCTCGCGGCCTCCCTCTCCGTATTGAAGGGCGAAAGCGAGAGACGAACCGTCCCCTCCTCTATGGTGCCGGCGCTCATGTGCGCCAGGGGCGCGCAGTGGAGCCCGGCGCGCACGGCCACTCCGCGCTCCGCTAGGGCCTCGGCCAGCTCCTCGCTCCCGATACAGGCGCTCCTCACGGAGAGCACCCCGGCCTGCGCCGAGGGCTCAGCGGAGGAAAACACCTCCAGGCCCGGCGTCCCTTCGAGCCGGCCGGCCAGGACGTCCTTCAGGCGGCGCTCATGCCGCTCTATTGCCCCAAGCCCGCGGCGCTTTATCCATCTCAGGCCGGCCAGCATCCCGGCTATACCCGGGATGTTGTGCGTTCCGGCCTCCAGGGCGTCAGGCAGGGTCTCGGGCATGCTCTGGCTGCGGCTGTCGGAGCCCGTGCCCCCGGCCATTATCGGCTTCACCGCCCCGCGGCAGAGCAGCACTCCGGTGCCCTGGGGCCCCAGCAGGCCCTTGTGCCCCGGCATCGCCACGAATTCGGCCCCCAGCCTCTCCATGTCCACGCCGAGCACACCGGCAGACTGGGAGGCGTCCAGCACGAACGGGACGCCCTGCTCCGCGCAGAGGGCGGCTATCTCATAGACCGGCATCACGGCCCCAAACACGTTAGACACATGCGTGCAGACGCAGCACTTCGCCCCCGGCAGCCGCTTTCTGAACTCCTCCAGAGTCGCCCCCGAGTCGAAGAGCGGCGCGGCCGCCACATCGACGCGCGCCCCAAGCATGTGCAGCGGGCGTGTGACGGCGTTGTGCTCATATCCGGATATTACCACCCTGTCCCCCCGCTCAACCAGCGTGGCCAGGGCTATGTTCAGCCCGTGCGTGGCATTCATGGTGAACACCACGTTCTCGCTGCCGGGAGCGTTGAAAAAACCGGCCAGCTCCTCCCGGCACCTGTAGGCGGTCTCCGCCGCCAGCATGGCCGGAGCGTGGCCTCCCCGCCCGGGGCTCGCCATGGTCCTCATGGCCCTCACCACGGCCTCGCCGACCTCCCTCGGTTTGAGCATACTTGTCGCCGCGCTGTCCAGGTAGATCATCCCGCCACCTCCACATAGCGGCCGCCCGGCTCCTCGCGGAAGAGCCGCCCGTGCGGCACCCCCGCCCTTCTCAGGACCGCCAGGGCGTCCGTAAACCTCCTGGGAGAGACCTTGACGCAATAGCCGCAGCCGCGGTTCGTGAGCTCCTGGGGCGCGCGCGCCACCATCGCCGTTATGCCGGCGCGTTCCAGCGCCGATGAGGCCCTCTGCGCATACGTCAGAGAGCGGCACATTATGATATTCATCGGAAAACTCCCTCCGTCGTTTCGGCTTATGCCCCATTCTATGCCGGAGGGGTCCTTTAGTTACGTCCCCGGTCAATCTATCAGGGCGACGGCCTGCGCGGCTATGCCCAGCCCCTCGCCTGTAAAGCCCAGTTTCTCCTCTGTGGTGGCCTTCACGCTGACAAGCGCGACGTCTATCCCGGCGGCCGCGGCCATGTTTTCGCGCATGGCCTGTATAAAGGGCGCGAGCCGGGGCGCCTGCGCCACCACCGTGGAGTCGATGTTCAATATCTCATAGCCCGTCGCGCGCAGTCTGCCCGCGACCTCGGTCAGCAGGAGCAGGCTGTCCGCCCCCAGATAGCGCGGGTCGCTGTCCGGGAACAGGGCGCCTATGTCCCCCATGGCGGCCGCGCCGAGCAGCGCGTCCATCACAGCGTGTACCAGCACGTCCGCGTCGGAGTGCCCGTCCAGCCCGAGCTCATACGGTATGTCCACCCCGCCCAGGACCAGCCTGCGTCCTCTCTTCAGCCGGTGGACGTCGTATCCCTGCCCAATTCTCATTCTCTTGCCTCCAGTATGGCCTCGGCGGCGTAGACATCCGCCGGCGTCGTCAGCTTCAGGTTCTCCTCCGAACCCTCCACCAGGAATACGTCCGCGTCCATGAGCATCACCGCCGCGCAGTCGTCCGTCAGTGATATTCCGAGCCTGGAGGCGTCGCCCAGGGAGGCGCGTATCAGCCCGGCGCGGAACACCTGCGGCGTCTGCATCAAAAACAGCTCGTCCCGCTCCAGAGTGCGGAGCACCCGGCCGCCGCGCGCCTGCCTCACGGTGTCCTTGACCTTTATCGCCGGGGCGGCCGCGCCGCGCTCCGCCGCCGCCAGCACCGCGCGCTCTATTATGTCCCCGGTCACCAGCGGCCTGGCCGCGTCGTGTATGGCGATAAGCTCCGCCGCCTCCGAGCACTCGCACACGCCTCTCCAGGCCGACTCCGTCCTGTTTTCCCCGCCCTCCGTGACGCATTTGAGCTTCTCAAAGCCGCAGTCCCTGGCCATCGCGGCCACCTGCGGTATCTTCTCGCTGCGCGTCACCACGACCAGCTCGTCTATGTACGCGCTCAGCTCCAGCGCGGCGAGCGTGCGCTCCAGGACCGGCCTCCCCCCAAGCGTGAGGGCCAGCTTGTCCTCTCCCATTCTGCTAGAGCTCCCGGCGGCCACGACCACACAGGAGCAAAACGGCCGTGCCGGCCGGTCTTTTTTTCGGAACATGTTACCTCCAGCTGTGTTGTAAATTGCATCTTGCACGTATGGCCCACCCAATTCATATGCCGTGCCGGCTTAAAATAATATCTGCTGAATAAACCGCAGCGCGGTTTATTAGTGCGGCGGCTGCCGCGCAATTTCATCAAAACGGCATTTTGAGCCGTTTTGATGAAATTCAGTCATTGTTTCAATGCGTATATCCCCTGATGCGTCACACCACATCAAGGGATGGTGCAGGGCTTTTGAGCTATTTCGCTCAAAAGCCTTGCACTTGAACAAGCAATTGGGCCTTGAAAGCCCTGGCTTTCAAGGCTTGGGCTTTGTCCGGTACGCATTAAAATAACTCCGGGCGGTGTGCCCGCCCGGAGTTATTATGAGCAGACCATTGCGCTGTTCAGGCGCTCCTCAACCTCCTCATAGCTTGAGCTCTTCGAGAGGACGATTTCGGATATGAGTATCTGCTTGGCGGAGTGGAGCATCTTGCGCTCCCCGGTGGAGAGCCCTCGCTGCCGGTCACGCTCCGTCAGCCCCTTTACGACGGCCGCGACCTCCATAAGGTTTCCGCTTTTTATCTTCATCATATTCTCGCGGTACCGCTTGTTCCAGTTCTGTGTCATACTGACCTGTATACCCGGAATGTCCGCAAGTATCTTCTCGGCCTCTTCACTGTCGATGATGGGCCTGACCCCAATGCTCTCGCTGGTGTCCACAGGTATCATCACCAGCATGTCCCCGGCGGGTATTTTGAGGACGTAATACTCCCGGTCCTTTCCGTTCACTCTCCTGCTTACAATACTGTCGATCACACCGGCTCCATGCATGGGATGCGCGATCCTGTCGCCCACGCGAAATGTCATATGTCCTCCGTTTCCCGAATTTGCAAATACATCCTTCTATATTGAATTATACACGTTCTCGGGCAAATTAGCAAGGAAAATCGGCAGTTTTTACGTAAAATCAGTGCAAAAAAGGGCCGTACACTGCCCGAGACCGCCTCCGCTCCCTCCCGCGGCGGCGCTCAGGCGCAAAAAAGCCGCCCCGGAGAGTTCCGGGGCGGCCTTCGTCCGTCTGTTGTGATTATTACTCCGCGTCCTCGGGGACGACACCCTTGGCCTCGCCGGTCTCGGAGACCTCATAGACAAGCGCGTCCTCCTCGGGCCCGATGGGGAGCTCCTCCTCGGGCTCCACCTCGCGGCGGCGGGAGCGCCGCTGGGCCGGTTCCGGCTCGCTCAGCGCACGGATGGAGAGGGAGATCTTCTGCTTGTCGTTGTCTATGGCGGTGATCTTGACATCGACCACATCGCCGGGGTTCACGACCTCGTCCGGCTTGCCCACGCGGCGGTTGGCCAGCTGGGAGATGTGGATCAGGCCGTCCACGCCGGGCATGACCTCGGCAAACGCGCCGAAGGGCATCAGCTTCACGACCTTGACCTGGGCCACGTCACCGACGTTGTAGGTGTTGACAAACTTGAGCCAGGGGTTGTCCTCGGCCTTCTTGTAACCCAGGGAGATGCGCTTGGCGTCCCTGTCGAAGCTGATGACATATACCTCGAGCTCGTCGCCCACGGACACGACCTCGGCGGGGTTCTTTATGCGGTTCCAGCTCAGCTCGGAGACATGGACCATACCGTCGATGCCGCCGATATCCACAAACGCGCCGTAGCTCGTCAGGCTCTTCACGGTGCCCTTGTAGACCTTGCCGACCTCGATGCCGTTCCAGATGGCCTCGGCCCTCTCGCGGCGCTCGCGCTGCTGCACGGCGCGGATGGAGCCGACGACGCGGCGGCGGCCGCGGTTGACCTCTGTTATCTTGAGACGGACCTTCTTCTTGAGCAGCTCGGTCATCGGGGTGTCCTTCGGCAGGCCGGACTGGGAGGCGGGGACAAACACGCGGGTGCCCTTGACGGAGACGACCACGCCGCCCTTGTTCTCCTCAGTGACTATGCCCTCGACGACGGTGCCGTCCTCCTGCGCGGCCTCTATGTCCGCCCAGTTTTTGACGGCGTCAAGGCGCTTCTTGCTCAGCTGCGCCGTGCCCTCCACGTCGTTGACGCGGACGACTATGGCCTCTATCGGATCGCCGACATGCACCGCGTCCTCCAGCTTCTTCTCGCCGTCGTCCGTGAACTCGGTGGCGGGAATGAACGCGGAATACTTGGTGCCGAGATCCACGCTGACCTCGGTGGGCGTGATGGCCACAACTGTTCCGCTGACTTTGTCGCCGTTATATATAGTCTTCAGAGAATCCTCGAGCAGCTCG
>CALWYN010000035.1 GCA_944385755.1 uncultured Oscillospiraceae bacterium | reverse complement strand
GCCCGTGCGCGAACCCCCTCCAGGCGCAGCCTGGCGCGAGCCGCCTCCGGACGCAGTCCGGTGCCTCCAGACGCAGTCTCCAGAAAACACACTACCTTTCGACGCGGGCTGATCACTGAAATTAATGCCCACGTCCGTGCGCGAACCGCCTCCAGGTGCAGCCTGGTTACATCTGCTCCGGCGCCGACACGCCCAGTATGCCCAGGCAGGCGGCAATCACTCCTCTGACGCAGCCGGCGAGCAGCAGCCGGGCCTTCAGGAGCGGCTCCGCCTCTCCCTTTATGCGGCAGGTGTTGTAAAAGCGGTGGAATCTGGCCGACAGTTCAGTGACATAGCGGTTGATCCGGCTGGGATCCAGACTGTGCGCCGCGTGCAGTATCTCATCCGGCAGCGCCGCCAGCTGGCGGATGACCTCCCGCTCCTGCTCGGTTGAAAGCAGCGAGCAGTCCACCTCAGCCGCTGAGGGCACTCCGTAGCCCTCCTCAGCGAGGTTGCGGAGTATGGAGCATATCCGCGCGTGCGCGTATTGTACATAATATACCGGGTTCTCGCTGTCCTGGCGGACGGCGAGGCCTAGGTCGAAGTCCATCTGGGTCTCCGGCCTGGCGTTGAAGAACCAGCGGGCGGCGTCCACCGGGATCTCGTCCAGCAGGTCCCCCAGAGATATCGCCTTGCCCGTGCGCTTGGACATGCGCACGACCTCGCCGTCGCGCATGAGCTTGACGAGCTGCATCAGCACTATGTCCAGCTTTGAACCGTCCAGGCCCAGCGCGTCCAGGGCCCCCTTCAGCCTCGCCACATGCCCGTGGTGGTCCGCGCCCCAGATGTTTATCACTCGGTCGAAGCCGCGCACGGCGAACTTGTTCCGGTGATAGGCTATGTCCGCGGCAAAATAGGTATATATGCCGTTTGCCCTTCTCAGCACGTCGTCCTTGAGCGCGAGCTTCTCTATCTCCTCCTCGCTCCTGCCGGCCGCCCTCAGCTCGCCGGCCAGGATGCGCGAGGTCGCCAGCCACAGCGCCCCGTCCCTCTCGTAGGTCCAGCCACGCTCCGTGAGCGCGTCCACCGTGTCGGCCACATATCCGCTCTCATGCAGGCTGGACTCAAAGAACCACTCGTCGTATTCTATGCCGTAGCGCGCCAGGTCGGACTTCATCCGTGGCAGGTTTATGTCCAGCCCGAAGCGCGCCATGGCCGCGTGCCGCTCCGCCTCCGGGGCCTCGAGCCAGCCGTCGCCGCGCTCTTCGCGGAAGCGCCGGGCGATCTCCCTTATGTCGTCGCCGTGGTATCCGTCCTCGGGGAACTCCACGGCCTCCTCGCCGAGTATGAGCTGCCTGTAGCGCGCGTCTATGCTCGTGGCAAACTTCTCTATCTGGTTCCCCGCGTCGTTGACATAGAACTCGCGCCAGACCTCCGCCCCTGCGCGGTCCAGGACCTCCGCCAGGGTGTCGCCCAGCACTCCGCCGCGCGCGTTGCCCATGTGCATGGGCCCCGTGGGGTTGGCGGAGACGAACTCCACCATTATCTTCTGGCCCCTGAGCTCCTCGGAGCGCCCGTAGTCCCCGCCGCCGGCCTGCACCGCGGCGAGCACGTCGGCATACCACCTGGGCGCGAGCCGGAAATTGATAAAGCCCGGCCCGGCCGCCTCGGCGGAGGCGAACCAGCTCCCCTCCAGTTCGAGGTTGGCCACCAGCGCGTCCGCTATCTTCCTCGGCGCCATCCTCAGCGCCTTTGCCCCGGACATGGCGTGGTTTGCCGCGAAGTCGCCGTTGTTGGCGTCCTTGGGCACCTCCACCGAGCCGTGGAGCTCCGCTCCCGCCGGCAGCATCCCCCGCTCAACCGCTCTGGCGCAGCTGGCGTTCAGCAGCTCCTCTATGCTCTTTTTTGCATCTTCTACGAGATTAGGCATTTGCCCCGGCCCCGCCTTTCTGTTCCCTCACATTTATTCTGAACTTGTTCCTGCCCACAACCGCGTGGTCGAAGTCCACTATATAATCTATCTCCATATCGCCGCCCATGGGTCCCAGCGTGGAGTGTATCCTGTGCGTGTCCAGGCCCATGGTGGCGGAGCCGTACGGCGTGTCGTAGAGGAAAGTGCTCTTGCGCCCCTCCTGAAAGATCATCCGGCTGGTCAGCGTCCCCTCGCGCGAGAGGACGACCTCCTCCGGAGTGAAAATAACGGACGTCTTCGTGCCCTGCATGCCCGTGAGCTCGCTCTCCATGTAGCTGAGCTCTCCCCGGCCGTCCCGGAAGGAGTATTTTCCCTCCGTCACGAGTTCCACGGAGTTGCTCTCTCCCTGCGGCAGGCTCTGCACCCCCTTGATGGATATTATTACATCCTTCATTACATCCTTCATGTCAAAACCCCGTTCATGAGTATTCATGGCGTGGTATTATACACCTTTCATCCGCCCATGTAAAGAGTCTGGCCCAAATAAGCCGCGATATGAATTTTGCGCGCATCCGCCGCAGCATGCGCGCAAAACCGGCCCCCAACCGCCTCAGGCCAGCAGGCCCGTGATTTGGGCGTGCAGCAGGGAGTTGCTGGCCAGTATCGCGGAGCCGTGGGTCAGAGGCAGCGGCTCCCCGGCCATGGTCGTGGCCATGCCCCCGGCCTCGCTGACAATTATCGCCCCTGCGGCGTAGTCCCAGGGCTGCAGCATCGGCTCGGTATAGGCGTCCAGGCGCCCGGCGGCCACGTGGCAGAGGTCCAGCGAGGCGCAGCCCGAGCGCCGCAGGTCCTGGCAGGCGTCGTAGAGCAGCCGCATCTGGCGGAAGGCCGCGTCCCCCAGCTCCTTGAAGCCCGGCACCGTGCCAGTGGCGACAAGCGCCGCGTCCAGCGTGGCCGCCCGGCTCACCGAGATGAGCACGCCGTTCAGCCAGGCCCCGCGGCCCTCGCCGGCCGTATAGCACTCGCCCTTGAACGGGTCGTAGACCACGCCGAAGCGCACCCGCCCGCCCTCGGCATAGGCCAGGGACACCGCGCTGTGCCTGAGCCCGTGTATGAGGTTGGTCGTGCCGTCCACCGGGTCCAGTATCCAGAAAGGGCGGTCGGGGTCTATGCCCGAATTGTCCTGCTCCTCGCCCATGAACTGAACCTGCGGCGCAATCGCCGCCAGCCGTCTCTTCAGGAAGCTCTGAACGGACATGTCCACATCGGTCACGAAATCAGAGGCCGATTTGGCCCTCACCCTGTGCACCCCGCTGGACAGGATTATCTCGCCCGCCTCCCGGACGGCCTCCACGGCCTGATGCGCCACCGCTCCCAACTGTATGGTCATTTCCGTCCCTCCGTCTCTTCCGGTCTTTTTTTCTTTGTAACACACCGCGGTAAAAAATTCAGCCTGTAAATTGTAAACTTTAAATCCGATTAAAAGCGCCCGGGACCTGGTCCCGGGCGCCGCGCTTTGATGGGATTGCTTATTCCTCGTACATCTTCTTGAGCTTGAGCAGGTGCTCGTAGCGGGCCTTTGCGTTTTCCTCGCTGGCCTCGAACAGGCGCTCCGCCCTGTAGGGGAACTCGCGGGTCAGGCGGGAGTAGCGGGCCTCGTTCATGAGGAACTCGCGGTAGCCGCCCTTGGGCTCCTTGCTGTCGAGAGTGAACGGGTGCTCCTCGGCCGGGTTATAACGGAAGAGGTTCCAGTAACCGCAGTCGACGGCCTTCTTCATCTCGGCCTGGCAGTTGGTCATGCCGCCCTTGATGGAGTGCATCTCGCAGGGGGCGTAGCCGATTATCAGGGACGGGCCGTGGTAGGCCTCGGCCTCGGTGATGGCCTTGAGGGTCTGGTTGGGGTTGGCTCCCATAGCGACCTGGGCGACGTAGACGTAGCCGTAGGTCATGGCGAGCTCGGCGAGGGCCTTGCTCTTTATCTCCTTGCCGGCCGCGGCGAACTGCGCCACCTGGCCGATGTTGGAGGCCTTGGAGGCCTGGCCGCCGGTGTTGGAATACACCTCGGTGTCGAATACGAAGACGTTCACATCCTCGCCGGAGGCGAGCACGTGGTCGAGTCCGCCG
>CALWYN010000034.1 GCA_944385755.1 uncultured Oscillospiraceae bacterium | reverse complement strand
TTCGATGGTGGGATGTAGTGTAACGGTAACACACCAGACTTTGACTCTGATATTGTAGGTTCGAGTCCTGCCATCCCAGCCACGTCGGCGCAAAGTCCGCTTTGCTCCGTTTCCGGCGAAAGCCGAGGGCTGCCGCCGAAAACTACGCGCGCACCCTTGCGCCTCCTCTCAAAATTGAATCTGAAGATTCAATTTTGTAAATTGGGGGCGGCGGGCCTCTGTGTGAAACTCACGTCTTGGGGCCTCATTTCAAATCGGAGGTTTCCGGGCCCGCCGGAAAACCGGCCCGCTGGTGTCAAAATTGATGTCAGCGGCGAAAAGTTCCTACAGCGTTTTGAGTTAAAACCCGCATGGCTTCTATAAAATGACCCAGTAGCTCAGCAGGCAGAGCACCTGCCTTTTAAGCAGGGTGTCCGGGGTTCGAATCCCCGCTGGGTCACCACGCCGGTGCAAAGGAAAACTTTGCGCCGGCTTTTTCCTATCGAGGTGATACCATGGCCAACAAAGGCGAGCGTGAATTCTCGCAGTCCGTCGACAACGCCCTCCGCCTCCTCGGCTGCTTTGCCGACCGGGAGGAGTGCGGCATATCCGAGCTCTCCCGCGAGCTCGGCATCAGCAAGGCCAGCGTGGCGCGCATAGTGGCCGCCCTTGAGCGCAGGCATTTCCTGATGCAGAATCCCGACACCGGCCGTTACCGGCTCGGCGTCGGCCTGATGTTTTTCGGCTCGCTGGTGAGAGAGCGGAGCGAGCTGGCCCGGGCCCTATCCCCCATCATGCACGCCGTAGCGGAAAAATACCAGTCCACTACGCACCTGGCCGTCTTTTCCGGCAGCGAGGTCCTTATAATCGCCAAAGTCTCCGCCGGCCCCTTCGTGTACATGAGCTCCCGCGTCGGCGGGAGCCTCTATCCCCATTGTACGAGCACCGGCAAATGCCTGCTGGCGTTCATGGAGCCGGAGAGCGCACGCCGCTGCCTGGAGACGCTCCAATTCGAGGCCCTGACCCCGCGCACCATCACCGACATGCCGTCGCTCCTCGAAGAGCTCCGGCTCACCCGCGAGCGCGGGTACGCCATAGACGACGGGGAATACCACGAGGGGCTCTACTGCATAGGCTGCCCCGTGCTGGACTCCGGCGGCCACGCCATTGCCGCCATCTCCGTCAGCGGCCGCAGGGAGGCCCTGGAGCCTCTCCAAAAGGAAATTTTCTCCGACGTGACCCGGGCCCTGTCCGAATTCAGGTTTTAATCTCTAAAAAAACGCCCCTTGTGCGAAATCCGAACACCGGGCGCGCTTGACTTTTGCTCTTTATAGTGGTATACAGTAAGCAGATGGACAGGAGGGCCGTGAAGCGCCCGGCCCCCCTGTCGCTTTTTATTTATCCTTTATTCGATACGCTGTTCCGATTATTATAACAAAATAAGGAGGAGTGGACATGGAAGAAATTCGCCTGCACGGGCGCGGCGGGCAGGGCGTGGTAAAGGCCTCACAGATAGTGGTGGCGGCGGCGGTGAAATCCGGGCTGCACGGGCAGTTCATCCCCTTTTTCGGCGTCGAGCGCAAGGGCTCGCCCGTCTACGGCTATCTCCGTCTCAGCCATCGGGAGATACGGCGCAAGACGCAGATATATGAGCCGGACATGCTCATTGTGATGGACGACACCCTTGTGACAATGCCGAATACATATGCCGGGCTGAAGCCCGGCGGCGCCGTGCTGATAAACACCCGGAGGCCGCTGGAGGAGCTGAATGTTCCCGACTGCGCGTCCGTCGTGGCCGCGGTCGACGCCACGGAGATCTCCGAGCGCCGTTTCGGCAGGAACCTCCCCAATACCGCCGTCCTGGGCGCCTTCGCGCACGTGGCCAGCCTTGTGGACAGGGATGTGTTGTTCGGGGAGATAGCGGCGGCCTTCGGCGAGGGCAACCGCCTCTCCGCCGCGGAGGGCTATGAGACCGTGCGTTTTCTGAAGGGGGGCAATCAGGATGTATGACAGGCATTTCGTGACGCCGGTTGGCAACCGGGGCATGTATGTGCTGGACACCTCCAGCTGGCGGACCCACCGCCCCGTCATGGACAAGGCCACCTGCGTAAATTGCGGCATCTGCATGGGCTACTGCCCGGTGAATTCCGTCCGCTGGAGCGAGGGCGGCGGCTATTATATCAGCTACGACTACTGCAAGGGCTGCGGCATCTGCGCGGCCGAATGTCCCAGAGGGGCCATCAGCATGGAGCGAGAGGGGGGTGAGGAATAGTGGGCAGCATCAGAGTTCTCACGGGCAACTACGCGGCAGCCGAGGCGGCCGCCCTCTGCCGCCCCGACCTCATCTCGGCCTACCCCATAACCCCGCAGTCCTCCGTGGTGGAGCATCTCTCCGAGCTCGTGCACAACGGCGAGCTGGACGCCGAGCTCGTCCAGGTCGAGTCCGAGCACTCCGCCATGAGCGTCGTGCAGGGCGCCGCCGCCGGCGGGGCCAGGACCTTCACCGCCACCAGCGCGCAGGGCCTCGCGCTGATGTATGAGCCCTATTTTCGGATGTCCACCCTTCGCCTCCCCATGGTCATGGCCATCGCCACGCGCGAGATGACCTCCCCGGAGACGATATGGAGCGGGCAGCAGGACGCCATCTCCGTGCGCGATGCCGGGTGGATACAGATGTTCTGCGACAGCAACCAGGAGATAGTGGACATGATTATCCAGGGGTATATGCTCTCCGAGCACCCGCAGGTCTGCCTGCCGGTGAACATCTGCTACGACGGCTTCTACAGCTCGCATCTCACCTGCGGGGTCGACATGCCCACACAGGAGGAGGTGGACGCTTTCCTGCCTCCGCGCTCCGCCAACCACTCCGCGCTCCTCGACCCGCGCTCCCCCCTGGCCCTCGACCCCATGACCCCCGGGGAGCTCCTCATGAACTACAGGAGGAACCACCTGGCGGCGATGCAGAGGGCCCTGGAGGTCATAGAGGAGACGGACAGGAAATTTGCCGCCGCCTTCGGCCGCTCCTACGGCGGGCTGATAGAGGAATACCGCTGTGACGACGCGGAGCTCGTCCTCATAACTCTCGGCGGGATGACTGGCGCCGGCAAGGACGCCGTGGACGAGTCCAGGGAGCGCGGGATACGCGCCGGGCTGATAAAGCTCCGCTTCTACCGCCCCTTCCCCGCCGCGCGCCTCGCGTCCGCCCTGAGGGGCAAGCGCGCCTTCTGCGTGGTCGACCGCAGCGTCTGCTTCGGCTGGAACTGCGGCCCGATGTACGTCGAGCTGCGCTCCGCCCTCGAAAACTGCGGCAGCTACGCCCGGTTCTCCGCAATAGGCGGCCTCGGCGGCGCGGACATCTCCGTGGCCGACATGGCCAGGGTCATCGACCGCCTGAACGATATCAAGGACCGGCCCGGAGAATACGGCACGCTCTGGCTCATGAAGGATCAGGAGGCTGAAGTATGAACTATCTCGATATCCTGAAAAACAGTCCCGACATGGTCTCCCCCGGCATTTCGGCCTGCCAGGGCTGCGGCGGTGAGCTCGTCCTCCGCCGCGTCCTCCAGGTCGCGGGCGAGAACACGATTGTGGCGGTGCCCCCCGGCTGCATGGCCGGCAGCGGGGTCGTCGGCTGGAGCCACGACAGCGGCATGAAAATACCTGTCCACATCCCCCTGCTGGACAACACGGCCTCCTTCCTGTCCGGCCTCAGCCACATATACCGGCGCAGCGGCCGCGAAGATGTGAACATAGTGGCCATTGCCGGCGACGGCGCCAGCGCCGACTGCGGGTTTCAGAGCCTCTCCGGCGCGGCCGAGCGCGGCGAGCACATGCTCTACGTGTGCTACGACAACGAGGGCTATATGAACACTGGCTACCAGCGCAGCTCGACCACCACCGAGGGCTCCCGCACCTCCACCACCCCCCTCGGCCGCAGGTTTTCCGGCAAACAGCAGCCGCAGAAATACGTCCCGCTCATCATGAGCATGCACGGGGCGGCCTACTGCGCCACGGCGACGCCCGCCAACATGCCTGACCTGATACGCAAGATACAGAAGGGCCTCGCGGCCTCGAAGACGGGCTTCGCCTACCTGCACGTGTTCAGCCCCTGCCCCACCGGCTGGAGCTTCGCGCCTGACAGGACCATCGAGGTGGCCCGCAGGGCCGTCAAATCCAACATGTTCCCGCTCTGGGAGAGGGACGGGGACGGCTGGACGCTCAACTACGTCAACGAGCGGCCCATACCGGTCTCGGAATTTGTAGAGGGCATAGGCAAGTTTTCAAAGCTGAGCGAGCGGCAGCTGGCCTCCATACAGCGCGCGGCCGACGAGCGGTACGCGGCCGTCTCCGCGCTCGCTTCCATACAAAACCGCGCGTGACCAATAATTTCAATCACCCCCGGCCATACTAAGCCGGGGGTGATAACATGTCGTCGAAAAAGCCCAAACGCCAGGACAGCATTTCAGTGGACCCGGAGCAGCGCCTCTGCGCGCAGTATGACTCCACCGCGTCCAAAAAATTTCCCGACTCGGAGAAGCACATTCACACCGGCCCGGACGTCAAGGACAACTGCGCCGAGGAGCACCAGATGTGACAAAAGACGGCCTTGGGGCTTGCCCGCCGGGCGCGGCTGTGGTAAAATAAATCGCTATGAAAACTGCTGATTTTGAAAAACGATATATCGCCGCGCGCAGGGCGGTCATAGAGTCCGACTTCCAGCGGCTAAACCCGATGCAGAGGCAGGCCGTCCTGGCGACGGAGGGGCCTCTGCTGATACTTGCGGGGGCCGGCAGCGGCAAGACCACGGTCCTGATAAACCGCGTGGCCAACCTCCTCAAATACGGCCGCGCGTCCGACACGGACGAGATCCCGGAAAATGCGACAGAGGCCGACCTCGCGGTGCTCGAGGCCGGCCCCTCTCCCGAGGCGCGGCGCCTCGCCGCCTACGGCCGGGTGGAGCCCTGGCGGATTATCGCCATCACCTTCACCAACAAGGCCGCGGACGAGCTGAAGAGCCGCCTGGAGGCCATGCTCGGCCCGGAGGCCAACGACATCTGGGCCCGCACCTTCCACAGCGCCTGCGTGCGCATTCTCCGCCGGGACGCCGACCGCCTGGGCTATCCGCGGGACTTCACCATATACGACACGGCCGACCGGGTCTCGGTCATGAAGTCCATCCTCCGCGAGCTTGATCTCGACGACAAGGTCTACCCGCCCAAGTCCGTCCTCGCCAGGCTGGACGCCGCGCGCGACGAGCTGCTCTCTCCCGAGCTGTTTGCGGAGAGGTACGGCAGCTCCAGCGACCCGCGCATGCGCAGGATTTCCGAGATCTACAAGCTCTACGCACAGCGCCTCTTCGCCGCCGGCGCCATGGACTTTGACGACCTGCTCTACAACACGGTCCGCCTCTTCCGCGAGCAGCCCGATGTACTCGAACACTATCAGAGGCAGTTCAAGTACGTCCTCATAGACGAGTACCAGGACACGAACAACCTCCAGTACCTGCTGGCCTCCATGCTCGCCGGCGGTTGGGGCAACATCTGCGTGGTCGGCGACGACGACCAGAGCATATACAAGTTCCGCGGCGCCACCATTGAGAACATACTCAGCTTTGAAAAGGAGTTCAAGGGCTGCCGTACCATCCGCCTGGAGCAGAACTACCGCAGCACGGGGCACATACTGGACGCGGCCAACGCCGTCATAGCGAACAACACCGAGCGCAAGGGCAAGACGCTCTGGACCAACGCCGGCGCCGGCGACAAGCTCCTGCTCTATACCGCCCAGAACGAGGACGACGAGGCCCAGTTCGTCGCCTCGCGCATCCTGGCCTGGCGCGGGGGCGGCGGCAATTTCCGGGACTGTGCTGTGCTCTACCGGATGAACGCCCAGTCGAACCGCCTCGAGTTCGCCTTCAAGCGCAACGCCATACCCTACCGGATAGTCGGCGGCATGCGCTTCTTCGACCGGGCCGAGATAAAGGACATGCTGGCCTACCTTAGCGTGATTCTCTCCCCCTCGGACGACCTGCGCCTGGCCCGGATAATAAACTCCCCGCAGCGCGGCATCGGCGACAAGACGATAGAGACCGCGCGCCAGCTCGCAGCGGCCGGGGGCACCAGCCTCTATGAGGTGGTGCGGCGGGCCAACGAATACGAGGAGCTGCGCCGCGCCGCGCCCAAACTCATCAAATTCTCCGACATGCTCCAGCGCCTCCGCTCCCTGGCCGGGAGCGAGAGCGTGGACCGGCTCTACGACGCCGTGCTGGAGGAGACCGGCTACGCCCAGGCCCTGCGCGACAAGGGCGGGGACGAGGCCACCGCCCGGCTGGAGAACGTAAACGAGCTCAAGACCAACATACTCGGCTACATAAAGGAGACGGGCGACTCCTCCCTCGCCGGCTTCCTCGACGAGGTGGCCCTCTACACCGATCTGGACAGCTACGACCGCGAGGCGGACTGCGCCGTCATGATGACCATGCACAGCGCCAAGGGCCTCGAGTTCCCCAATGTGTTCATCGTGGGCGCGGAGGAGGGCCTCTTCCCCGGCGCGCGCTGCATAGGTGACCCGGAGGAGATGGAGGAGGAGCGCCGGCTGTGCTATGTCGCGCTCACCCGCGCCAAGGAGCACCTCTACATAACCTGCGCCCGGCAGAGGATGATTTTCGGCCGCACCACGATGAATCTCCCCTCCCGCTTTGTCGAGGAGATCCCGCCCGAGCATCTCGACCGCGCGGGCTTCGACGTCCGCCGCCGCAGCGCGGCCCAGCCGGCCGCCCGCACATCGAACGGCGGCTTTCCGGCGGGGCGGCAGCGCGCGGGCGCCCAGCGCGGCACGCTCCACGCCCCCTCTCCCGCCCGCCCCTCCGCGGCCCCGGCCTTCTCCCTGGGCGATCGTGTGATACACACGGCCTTCGGCCGCGGAGAGATAACCAAGATGACCCCCATGGGCGGGGACGCCCTGATAGAGATAACTTTCGACGGCCCCGGCGTAAAGAGGCTGATGCTCCGCGCCGCGGCCCAGCACATGAAGAAGGAAGAGTGACTAAGCCGTATGTCCCGGCCCAATACCGCAATCATAGGACGCCTCGCCCTGCTCGGCACCACGCTCATCTGGGGCTCGTCCTTCATCATACTCAAGGCCACGCTAGACAGCGTCCCCACGCTCTGGATACTGGCCATCCGCTTCACGGGCGCCTGCATACTGATGGGCGCGTTCTCCCTCCGCGAGCTGAAAAAGCTGGACCGCAGCGCGCTGAAATACGGCCTCGCCATGGGCGCGGCCCTCTACGCGGCCTACACGCTCCAGACCTACGGCCTGCTCTACACCACGCCCGGCAAAAACGCCTTCCTCACCGCCAGCTACTGCGTGCTCGTCCCCTTCCTCTGGTGGCTCTTCTACAAAAAGCGCCCGGACCGCTTCAATGTGGCGGCCGCGCTGGTCTGCATCACCGGAATGGCCCTCGTCTCGCTCGACGGCAGCCTGGGCCTCGGCCTCGGCGACGCGCTGACCATGTGCTGCGGGCTCTTCTACGCGCTGCACATAATAGTCAGCTCGCGGGCCCTGGAAAAATACAGCGTCACCGCCCTCACCACCATACAGCTGGGCACCGCCGCCGTGCTCTGCTGGCTCACCGCGCCCCTGGCCGCGCCGTTCCCGGAGAGCGTGCCGGCCTCCGCCTGGCTGAGCATAGCCTACCTCTGCATAATGTGTACCGGCGTGTGCTACTTCCTCCAGGCCCTGGGCCAGAAATACACCAGCCCGCAGACGGCCTCCATCCTGCTCACGCTCGAGTCGGTATTCGGGACTCTGTTCTCCGTGGTGTTCTACCATGAGCGGCTGTCGCTCAGGACGCTGTCCGGCTTTGTCCTCATCTTCATCGCCATACTCATCTCCGAGACGAAGCTCTCCTTCCTGCGCCCCAAAAGCGCGGCCGAAAACTGAAAAGAGAGGGCGAAAGCTCAAGCTTTCGCCCTCTCTTTATGTCCGAACCCGCCTGCCTATTCCTCTCCCAGGAACTCCTCCAGCGTCAGGCCGTTCTCCATTATGTACTCCGCCGCCTCGACGCCCACATAGCGGAAGTGCCAGGGCTCGTATATCTTGCCCGTTATCTCCTCTTTGCCCTCAGGGTAGCGCAGTATGAAGCCGTATTCCGCGCAGTTGGCCGCGAGCCACTGCGCCGCTTCCGTCTCCGCGAAGCCGTAGTCCAGCGTCGTGTAGCTGTTTGTTATTATGTCAACCGCAAGCCCCAGGCAGTGCTCGCTCGAGCCGGGGGCCGCCACCTCCTCGTCGGCTATCACCTCCGCCTCGTCTCGCCCGCAGCCCTGCTCGGCCATCACGCGCTGCACCTTGTTCTCGAACAGCTCAAGCTGATAGTCATATGTGCGATACGCGGATGTTATGAGCAGATCCACGCCGTCCGCGCGGCCTCCGTCGAGCATCGACTGCAGCGCATCCGCCGCCCTGCTGTCAAAGAGGTAGCCCTCCACCCCGGCGGTTTCAACCTCGAAATCCGCCGGCAGTTCGTTGTCCGCGTTCACCAGCCTGAGCCTCCAGTCGCTGCGGTCAAACACCGGCCCGGAGGGCGAAGGCGACAGCGACGGGGAGTGCGCCCCGCCGCTCACGGCCGCAGCCGCGGCCTCCGCCGCCGCCGCGGCGGAACTGGGGTCCCCCTCCCGCCGGGACGGCAGCAGGCTCATCCAGCTCGCCGTCAGCAGTGTCAGCATCACGAATATGAGCAATATAAACGCCGCCACAGCCTGTTTTTTCATATATTCACGCTCCAGTCCCCCCGGCCTGCGCCATGGTGAACATCAAATCCCTTATCATGGACGGGTACTCGTCCTCATAGAACTTGACATACACGTCGTATCTCAGCTCCTCCGCCCCGCCGGAGACATAGTATATATCGAATTGGGTCTCAAGCGAGCTGGAGAACTCGGTAGTCTCCACCGGCAGCGGGTCCTCCGCACCGGCGGCGGCCTCCCCGCCCTCGCAGCCGAGCAGCCCGAACCAGCCGTCCGCGACATCCTCCGCCTCCGGGAATTCCACAGTGTATGCCTCAAAGTTCTCCAGGCACTGGCTGCTCATGTACGCCCTGTACACCTCGTGGGTGTCCAGGTCTATGTGTATTGAGAACCAGTTGCGCCAGTCCCCCGTCCAGCTCTGGCTGAACTCCATTATCCTCAGCGTGAGCCCGGAGTCCTCCAGGCTGAAATAGCTTATCTGCGCATCCCCCAGGTTGGGCGCCGTGCCGTCGGAGCGCAGGCCGTTGAGCAGCTCGGCAGCCAGTATGCGGCAGGCTATGACGTCCTCGCCGTCGTCCGACGTCAGCTCCAGCCTCCGGCGCACGATTTCCCCGTCCCAGTATCTCCCGAACACCGCGGCCCTCCCTGAGACCGGCTGAGGCGAGGCGCTCCCGGCGGCCTCGCCGTCTCCCCAGAGCGGCTCCGGCGTCACGAAGAGCAGCGGCAGCAGCGCGCAGGCCGCTATAAACGCCGCCGCGGCCAGGAACTGCCCGGCGCCCCTCCTCCGCGGCCTCATGCGCCGTCCCTCAGCAGCACGCGCACGGTCGTGCCCTTGCCCGGCTCGCTCTCATATTCCAGCGTGGTGCCGTGCAGCTCCGCTATGCGCTGGCAGAGGGCCAGGCCGAGCCCCGCCCCGTTCTGCGCGCGCGAGCGGCTCTTGTCTATCATGTAGAACGGCTCCGTTATCTTGGACAGGTCCTCCTGGCGCATGCCCCTCCCCCGGTCGCGGACATAGAAGGCGTAGCCCCCATCCTCACGTTTCCCGAAGAGCTCGACGGACTGCCCCTTCCGGCTGGCCTTGCGGGCGTTGTCTATCAGGTTTATGAGCAGGGTCTTGAACAGGTCCGGCTCTATCTCCACCTCGCCCTGCTCCCAGCGCATCTCCAGCTTCATGCCGTCCGCGGCCAGGGACGGCACGGTCACCGCGGCCACCTCGCGGATAAAATAGGGCGCGTCGAACCTGCGCCGCTCCACGCCCTGCTTGCCGGCCACGATTATGTCCATGAGCTTCAGCGAGAGGGCCTCCAGGCGCTTGCCCTCCGAGAATATGTAGCCCGCCGCGGTGAAGCGGCTTTTCGGCGCCATCTCCATCGAGCGCAGCATGTCCGCATAGCCTATTATCGCCGTCAGGGGCGTCTTGAGCTCGTGGGCGAAGGAGGCGATGAATTCCTCACGCCTCTCCGCCGCGTCCTCGAGGTTCTTCACCTCCGCCTCCAGCGCCTCCGACGCGGCCCGGCTCCTGGCCAGCTCCCGCCTCTCGCGCCCGCTGTGCAGCCAGGCGGAATAGGCCAGCAGTAGCCCGCCCAGCGCGGATGCGGTGAGCATGAACGCGAGATACGCCCAATAGCTCGCCTCCAGCACCCCGGCGGCGTAGGCCACGCAGGCGGCCAGGCAGATTATCGCGGCTATGGTGCAGCTGGCCATGAGCAGCAGCCGCACGGGGAACCCCTCCAGGGACGTCTTAAACTTCAAGTCTGTATCCCACCTTGTAAACGGCCTTCAGCTTGTCCTCCCAGTGCAGCTTTTTGCGCAGGCGCTGGACGTGGAGGTCCACTGTGCGCGAATCTCCCATGTACTCGCTGCCCCAGACGCGCTCGTATATCGTCTCTCTGAACAGCGCGATGTTTTTGTTCCTCACGAAGAGCAGGAGTATGTCGAACTCCTTCATTGTCAGGCTTATCTCCCGGCTGCCCCTGAACACGGTCCTGGAGCGGGTGTCTATCCTAAGCCCGTCGACGAAGAGCTCCTCCTGCCCCTTTCCGGCCCGGCGCAGGACGGCCTCCACGCGCGCGAGCAGCTCGACTATCTCAAACGGCTTCACCAGATAGTCATCCGCGCCCAGGCGCAGGCCGCGCACCTTGTCCTGCATGCTCCCCTTGGCGGTGAGGAAGATGACCGGCGTCTCCGTGGGCTTGATATAGTCCAGCAGCTCGTACCCGTTTATCCCCGGAAGCATTATATCCAGCAGCACCAGGTCGAACCGCTCCCGCTCCAGCAGGTTGGCCGCCTCCATGCCGTCGTACGCGCAGACGCACTCGTAGCCCGCCTCGGTCAGGTTCATGTTTATCAGGTCGTTGATTGGCTTTTCGTCCTCCACGATGAGAATTGTGTTCACGGCTTCCACCCCCATCGCACATATTATACTATAATTGCATCAAAGTTGCATCATATTCGGCCCCAAACGACGGATTTTGACATTTTCAAAAAATTTTCCGCACTGAAAAAAGGGGAAGGGACACTCCCTTCCCCTCTCACAGGACTTCCAGCAGGAAATGCGCCATGCTCTCCATCGCCGAGGCGGCCTTCTTGGACGGGGCCATCTGGAACACGTGCCACATCCCCTCCCAGACCTCCAGGCTGCACTCCACGCCGGCAGCGCGCATCCTCTTGTCAAGCCGCTCTGAGTCAGAGAAGAGTATCTCGTGCGTCCCCACCTGTATCAGCGTGGGCGGGAAGCCCTCGAAATTGCCGAACAGCGGCGACAGGCTGGGCTGGGCCGGGTCGTGCCCGGCGGCGTAGGCCCCGCGCACGGCGGCTATATACTCGTTGCTGAGTATGGGGTCCGCCTCCGCCCTCTCGGCGTAGGACTCGCCGGAGGCGGTCATGTCCGTCCAGGGCGACATCAGCAGCAGCGCGCCCGGCAGCATCCTCCCGTGCCGCTTCAGCTCGTGGCAGAGCACCAGCGCCAGGTTCCCGCCGGCGGAGTCGCCCGCCAGCACGACGTCCCTGGCGCCGTAGCCCAGGTACATCAGCCGGTCCCAGGCCCGGAAGCCGTCCTCTATGGCGGCGGGGAAAGGGTGTTCCGGGGCCAGGCGGTATTCAAAGCTCAGCACGTCCAGCCCCGTCGCCCTCACGAGCTTGGAGGCTAGCACGCGGGAATAGCCCAGGTTTCCGCTGGTGTACCCCCCGCCGTGGCAGTAGAGTATGCACCGCCTGTGCCTGTGCGGCCTCTCCAGCCGCATCCAGGCCGCCGGCATCCCGTCGAGGTCGAATTCTTCCCAGTCCATCCCCGCCGCCGGCGCGGCCAGCGTGCCGAGTATCTCCTGGTTCCGGCGCTGTTTCTCCAGCTCCTCGCTCGTTATCTCGTCCGGGGCCGTGGCGCTGTGCAGGGCCTTGAGTATCC
>CALWYN010000033.1 GCA_944385755.1 uncultured Oscillospiraceae bacterium | reverse complement strand
GGAACAGTCCCAGGAATACGGCCAGCCAGGGCGTGACCGCGGGCTCCACGGCTGGAAGGCTGCTGATTCCTACTTCGCCCGGCACTTCGGCGGGAACCCGGAGATGCTGCGCCAGCTGATACCCAAGCCCGCAGCCGGAAATAAGCACCAGGGAGAGGAGACCCATCAGCGACCGGCGCAGTTTCCTGATGGACGTGGCGTAAATCCACTGCACGGTGCCGACGGGGATTGAGAGCATCTGCGCGATCTCCCTGTGGGTCATGTCGCCAAGTATCTTCATGCTGACCACCTTCTTTTGCCGCTCGTTCAACGGAGCGGTCAATTGATCGAAGGCATCCATGTCCACAAAGTCCTCTATTCTCTGATCCAATACCGGGAAATCCTCCGCCTCTCCCAAGGGCTCGGCCGGCTTTTCTCTCCTGAGATGCATCAGGGCCTCGTTCTTTACAACCGTTCTGAGCCAGCCCAGCTCATGCCCTTCGGGGAAGAGAGCCCTGTCCAGCTGGTAGAGCCGCAGCATAACCGACTGGATCACGTCATAGCTGCTCTCCTCACTGTTCAGCACAGAGTAGGCAATGCTGAACATAAAGCGGAAATAATGCCGGTACAGCAGCTCAAATCCGTCGGGATTTTTCTCCGCGACAAGTTCTAAAATCTGTCCTATATCGTTGTCTTTCATGGGAAACCACTTCCTCTCAAGCATTCTGTCACATAAAGAGATGCGGGCACACAGCTTTTTTGTTGGCCCCATCTCCCAAATTTTCGGTCCGGCAGCCCGACTGCTTTTTTGCCGTCGGCTGCCGGGCCGTCCGTGTTTGGCGAGCGATGGCCCAATGATCGCCATTGCCGTCTCAGCGCACAGGTATATTCTTATCCCCGACATAAACCTGCACCTCATAATTCCAGTGCAGGATGCCGGAGACGACAATCAGCTGCACTGTAAATTCCGGCTCGGTGCCGTACTTTGTCCGGGCCGTGTGTATCAACTCGCCCAGCGTCTCTCCCCGCTCCTCCTCCGTGCAGTTGGCGCAGAGGTATTTTCCGCGTGGCAGGACCCTTAATCCTTCTATGTCCGTATAGCGGGTACAGACGGCGAAGAGCCTCGACAGACCGTTTTCCGTGTATATTCCGGCCAGATCCTCAAAGGAGAATTTGTCCTTCAGGGCGGGCGTGACCTTTTCGTAGAAATGGTCGAGATAGCTCCAGAGGTTGTCGAGCGTCGGCTCCTCCAGCGTATCCGACAGCAGGATAACCCGCTCGGGAATGTCCTTGAGGGCGGTGCCTGTGAGCTTCTCCCGCGAGAGAAGCTTTCTCTCATAGTCCGCCTTCGCCAGTCCGATTTTGGCCTTGCTGTACTGCAGGGCCGCAATTTTCTCGTCGGCCTTCTCCTCCGCCCGCTCCAGGAAGTCCACTATCTTCTCAAGGTCGTCATACTCCAGCACTCTCTTTATCTCCTTCAGGGGCAGGTCCATCAGCTGCAGGGCGCGCACCGTGTTCAGCCGAACGATGTCCTGCTCGGTGTAATAGCGGTAATTCGTCCACTCGTCCCTCACGCCCGGCTTCACCAGGCCGATGCGGTCGTAGTGCCGCAGGGTCTCGCTCGTGGTGCCGGCGGCCTTCGCCGCCTCGCCTATCGAAAAATATTTCTGCATTTTGTGATTTCACCCCTTGACTTTTGTGTTACACAAAGGTTCATAATCCATTCTAGCACAGGGGTCAGGGAAAATCAACGGCCACCTGTGGCGCAAGGAGGAATGGCTGCATGATAGAACTCAACGAGGTGACAAAGCGTTACGGGCACTCGACCGTGCTGAAAAACATCACCCTGTCCATTGGCGAGCCGGGCATCTACTGCCTGCTGGGCAGGAACGGCGCCGGAAAGACGACTTTGCTCAAATCCATCGCCGGTTATCAGAACATCACGAGCGGCACGATTCGGGTGTGCGGCAGGAAGATAACGACCTCGACTCTGGACACGGGCGTCAGCTATATTGAAAACTTCGCAAGGCATTTTAATCTTCCGGTGCGGAAGCTGCTGCGCATCGCCTCCGAGGTGAGCCCCGATTACGACTGCGGCTTCGCCGGGGAGATGATGGATCGCTTCGAGCTGGAGGGGAAAAAGAAGTTCAGCCAGCTCTCGCTCGGCATGAAAACAATGGTCTCCACCATCATCTGCCTGGCGAGCGGAAGAGATGTCATCCTTCTGGATGAGCCTGTGCTCGGCTTCGACGCCATCATGCGCGTGGAGTTTTACGACATGCTGGCGGAGAGCTTTCAGAAACACCCGCGTATCATCATCGTGTCCACGCACATCATTGAAGAAATTGCAAAGACAATTCAAAAGCTGATAATTATCGACAGGGGCAGCATCCGCTTCTCCGGTACTCTGAAGTCTCTCGAGACAAAGGCGTTCTGTGTCAGCGGACTGCAGGGAGACGTGGAGGCCGCGACACGCGGCCTAAATGTCCTCGGCCGGGACACCGCCGGCGGCCTCATGACAAGCTACATCTTTGACCGTCCGCCGGAGCCGGCGGGCTCTCTTGAAGTCCGGCCCATGTCCCTGCAGGACTTCTTCATCCAAATGGTGGGACACAGGGGAGGTGCGCTGAGATGACGTCCGTTTTTGCGGTTGTAAAGCGCCTGCTGGCGAGCAACAGGCTCAGTTTCATCATCACGGCCCTCGTGGTGCTCTGCGCCACATCCTCCGGCGATACCGTTCTGAGCAACGGCAACTACACTTGGCTGCTCGCCGTCCTGAGCCCGTTTTTCATCGTATTCTACGATTTTCCGAAGCTGATGCGCCTGGGGGCGAGCAAGAGGGACTACTTCCTCGGCTGCCTGATAAGCTACGGCTTCCTGGCGTTTTGTATTTCCCTTGTCAACTCTCTTGTACACCTGGCGGTTGACCCCGCATATCCGGCGCAGACGGTCATCAACATGATGGACGTGTGCGGGTGGACCGAAAACGGAATTGCCATCGCCGGAATACAGCAGATGTGTTTCCTGCTGCTTGTCATGGTCTTTCTGCACGTGCTGCTGAGCATGCAGGCGCATTGGTACGGATGGCTGACAGACGCGGCGCTGGCCGCAATCATCTGTGTCTTTACGCCTGTTGCGCCGCTGCGGTCCGTCCTGTCGGGGTTCTTCCGGGTCATCATGCTCAACGGCAGCGCGCTGCCGCACATCGGCGTCTGCCTGCTGCTGAGCGCCGCACTGGCTCTCGCGGGGCTCGCGGTCCTGAAGAGAAAGACCCTGTAGGCGGGAGGGGCGCCATGATCAGGATAAAAGCGGTCGACGCGCAAAATATACTGGACGCGTGCGGATTGACAACCAGCCAGGACGGGGCCGGCAGGCATCTCCGCAGCAACGCCGTCTCCATAGCGGAGGCCGGGTATGATCCGGAAATGCATCCTAATGTAATTTATAACAACAACGTGCCGGTCGGTTTCTTTATGTATAAGCGTCCGGAAGATCAGGCCGAAACAGCGGACATCTGCCGTTTCATGGTCGACGACAGATTCCGGCACAGGGGATTCGAGGTAAGGGCCCTTGAACAAATCCTGAGGGGCCTCAGAATCCAGGGCGTTAAAAAAGTACTGATAACGGGCAGCGGCCACGGCAGTGCGGAGAGCCTGTACCTCTCTCTCGGTTTCCGCCTCACGGAGGACGCCGACGGCGGGGGATGCCGCTATGCGCTGGACCTGTAATTCAACTATAAATTGGGAGGAAACACCATGAAAAAATTCATCTCACTTCTGATGAGCCTTGCGCTGGGCTGCCTCATCCTGTCCGGCTGCTCCGGCAGCGGCGAGCCCTTTGAGGAGAAGAGCTACACTCCGGATACGCAGGTCAGCGAAATCAGCCTCGACGTGCGGGACAGGGAAATTGAGGTGTCGCTGTCCGAGGACGGACAGGTGCACATCGGATACTGCGAAAACAGCAGGGAGTTCTACGAAATATCCGTTTCCGGCGGCGTGCTGACCATGAACAGCGCCAGCAACAGGGAGTGGACGGACTATATTGGGGGCAAATCCTCCGCCGAAAACAGAAAGATATCGCTGCAGATACCGGACTCACTTCTGGACTCGCTCACCCTGTCCACGACCAATGAGGACATAACGCTCCCGGCGCTGTCCGTGGCGGGGAGCGTGAATCTCTCCTCCAATGGGGGCGATATCACCTTTGAAAAACTGGACGTGGGAACATCCCTCTGCCTGACGGTCAAAAACGGGGACATCTCTGGCTCGGTCGCCGGAGGCTACGACGATTTCAGCATCCGGTCCGAAATCAAAAAGGGAGAGAGTACCCTGCCGGACAGCAAGGACGGCGGAGAAAAGACTTTAAATGTGAATTGCAACAACGGCGACGTCAACATCGGGTTTCTGAGCCGGTAGACGGCCTCACGCGCAGCCATCGCGGCACGGCCACCTCCGGGCACGGGAAAAGCGGGAGAGCAGCCCGGGGCTGCTCTCCCGCCTGGTTTCTCCGGCCCCCGGCTTAAGGGCGGAAGAGCCCCGGGACATGCCCGGGGCTCTTCGCGGCCGCGCTACCTCTCCATGAATCTGGAGAGGAAATCGCGCGTCTCCTGCCTCTCCGGGGAGCTGAAGAGCCGCGCCGGCTCCCCCTGCTCCCATATCACGCCGTCCTTCATGAACACGACGTTGGCGGACACGTCGCGGGCAAAGGCCATCTCGTGCGTGACGACGAGCATAGTCATGCCGTCCGCCGCCAGCCCCCTCATGACGGCGAGCACCTCGCCGACCATCTCGGGGTCGAGCGCGCTCGTCGGCTCGTCGAAGAGCAGTATCTCGGGGTCCATGGCCAGCGCGCGGGCAATCGCCACGCGCTGCTTCATGCCGCCTGAGATCTGACGCGGCTTGGCCTTTATATAGGGCGCCATGCCGACGCGCTCGAGGTACTTCATGGCGTTGGCCTCCGCCTCGGCGGCGGAGCGTTTGAGCACCTTCATCTGGCCGACCATGCAGTTTTTGAGCACTGTCATGTTGTCGAAGAGGTTGAAGCTCTGGAAAACCATGCCGACCTTGGCGCGGTATTTGTTCGGGTTGACCCTGCCGGCTATGACGCTCTCGCCGTGGAAGAGCACGTCGCCGCTCGTGGGCGTCTCCAGGAGGTTGATGCACCTGAGCAGCGTGCTCTTGCCGGAGCCGGACGCCCCGATTATGCTCGTGACGTCGCCCGGCCTGACGTCGAAATCTATATCGCGCAGCACCTCATTGGGACCGAAGCTCTTGGAGAGGTGGCGGACCTCAAGTATGGCGTCTGACATGTTACCGTCCCTCCCTTGAGCTGCCGTTGCTGTTTTTGAGGCCGCTGCGGATGCGCCTGCGGCCCTCCTCGCCGAATTCGGCGCTGCGCTCGTCGAAGGGCGTGCCGCGGTCGGGGTGGCTGTAGGTGCCGGCGGTCATGGTGAGGTTGTCGGTCTGGACGAGCTCGTAGCTGCTCTTGCCGTCCATTCGCCTCTCGACGGCGCGGAGAATTATTGAGGCCGTGAGCGTGACGGCCAGGTAGCCTATCATCTCTATCGTCGCGCTGGGGAAGTACATGTTGTTGAGGCCGACGATATTTCTGTGGACGGCGAAGAACTCGGTGAACGTGATGATGAACATGACCGAGGTGTCCTTCACGTTGATTATGAAGTTGTTGCCTATCTGCGGCATGATGTTGCGTATGGCCTGCGGCAGTATGACGCTGGTCATGGTCTGGTAGTGGTTCATACCGAT
>CALWYN010000032.1 GCA_944385755.1 uncultured Oscillospiraceae bacterium | reverse complement strand
GCCGGTGAACACGGCGTAGTATATGGCCTTGTCGGCCTCCTCCCCGGGGGCCGCCACGGTGAGCGTGGCCTGCCCGCCCGGGTCGAGGTTCATGCTGCCGAGCAGCGTGCTCTCGGCGGTGGCGCTGGCCTTGTAGTAGAACTCCACGACGCCGTAGGCCGGGGCGCCGTTGTCCTCCCTCGCGACGGTTGCCGTCAGCGTGACCTCGCGCCCGTAGGGGTACACGCCCTTGCCGCTCACAGTCGTGTACCCGTTGCCGAGCTCTATTTTGGTGGTGGTGGCAATGGTGCCGGGGGTGGTGTTGGTGACAACGGAGATGCCGTTGGCGGGGTAGCGGTAAGTCGTACCGGAGCCCACCAGCGGGTAGGCCGTGGCCCTGTACTCGCCCTCATTCGTCTGGAACACGGCGTTTTTGAGCGTCTTGCCCGCGTCCGTGAGGTCGGACTGCACGACCTCCCAGGTCACGCCGTTGTCCTCGGAGTACTCCCAGATGTAGTAGTAGTCCGTGCCGCAGGTGAGCTGTTTGTCGCTGCCCAGCTCATAGACCTCGGGGGCCGTCAGGGTGTAGCTCTCGCCCACCTGAATATCCGTAACAGGCCCATTTGCATCGCTGATGGCAATCGCCGCGCCCTCGCCGAAGGTTATGGTGGCGGACTTTATGCTCTGCTGCTCCCACTCCGTCTCGGAGCCATCGTACACATCGGTGCCCATGTACTCGGCGTAGAACTCGACTGTGTTGGTAGTGCCGTAGGCGGGCAGGGTGTAGATGAGCACGGCCTCGCCCTCACTGTTGAGGCTCACGGTACCCACATGGGTGCTGGTATAGCCATCGTACCGCACGAAGAACTCGACGTAGCCGTCGTACACCGGGTTATCACCGCCATCCACGACCGTCGCGGTGAGCACGACCTCATCGCCCTCGTACCAACCGGTATTGCCGGCCGCGAGGGTTATGCTCGTATCTATCTTCTCCACGCCGCTGACGACGCCGGCGGCGATGCCCTCGGCGGGCTCGCTGTAGTTGCTGCTGCTCAGCGGATACACAACGGCCGCCAGTTTGCTGTTCTCGTTCGCGGGGGTGTAGAGCAGGTTGCCGCTAGTGGCGTACTGCGGGTCGGCCAGCGGGTACCAACCGCTGCCGTCGTCGACGAGCCACTCTATATAATAGTGTGTCCCGAGCTCGAGCTCTTCCCCATCCGCGTTCTCGACCACGGGCAGGGTGATCTCGGCCTGCGTTCCGGCCGTGAGCGTGCCGCCGCCCGCGACGGCTATGTCCTGCGTCACGTATATGGTGACGGAATGCACGGTGATTGGGACTTCTATTCTCGCGCTCGCGGCATAGACGTCCGTACCGAGATATTCCGCGCTTATTACGGCGGTTTTGCCCTCATGCACGGTGTAGCGCATGACGGCCTCGCCGTCCACGACCTCCACCATGCCGATTATCCGGGCGTTGCCGTCCTCGTCATGGGCCCTGAACACGACGTAGCCCTCGTTGATGGAGGAGCCGTCGTCGGCGGTCAGGCTGGCGCTTATCTCCACCTCGTCGCCGTCGAAGATGTCATCGCCGCTCTCGGCGCGCCGGACGCTCAGGGCAATTCCCGTGTCAATCTTCTCCGCGCCGCCGCACACCGGCTCGGTGGTGAGGCCCTGCGCGGGGTAGAGGTAATCGCCGTAGGGCATGGCGACCACGCGGAACGCCGTGTTCGCGTCCCCGATGGTCACGCGCACCTCTGAGCCATCGTCCTCCCCGGGCGCGCTGAAGTTGAGCCAGGTGGCGGTGTACTCGCCATCCTCCCCGGCGTCATAATCGGTGCTGTACTGCCACTGGTAGTAGAAGTCCACACCTGCGGTGAGCGGAGTGGTGCCGTCATCGCTGGCGTACACCGCGGGCGCGGTGAGCGTCACCGTGTCGCCGACGCCGTAATCCGGGTCGCTGATCTCAATGGCGCTGTCAGCGCCGAACGCTATCGTCCTCGAACTGACGGTAACGGTGGCGGTGGCAGAGGAGGCGGCATAGATGCCGCTCGCGTCGCTGTAATCGGCGGTAAATTCGGTCGTCTCGCTCAGGCCGGTGACGGTGTGCTGCACCGTGCCGTTGGCGCCGACGGGCAGGGTGATAATCTCAGCATTACCGGCTCTCAGGGTCACGCTGCCGCCGGTGACGGGCACGCCGCCGTTGGTCTTATCGGTCACGACCGCCGTGAGGGTGACGCTGCCGCCCTCAAAGACGCTCGCCGGCTCGGCGGTGAGCTCGACCGAAGTCTCGTTATAGGTACCCGCCGCCACCGCAAGGGCATTGGTATAGAGGCCGTTGCTGGGCTTGGTGTAGTCGCCCATCGGCATCACGAGCGCCCTCACCATCCACCGGTTGTCGGTGGGGGTGATGGTCAGGGGGGCGGGGCGCCCGGCGGCGTCGGCCTCGCCGGGCTGGTAGTTCCAGCTGACGCCGCCGTCCGTGGATATCATCCAGGAGAAGCTGTATTCCTCTCCAAAATGATAGCGATTGTCGTTGACCTCGAGCTCGATGGTGTTCTCAGTCCCGAGTATGAGATTGGGCTGTTCAGTAGCCGCCTCTCCCACGGTGGCCGCCGCGCTGTTGCTCAGGCTGAAAGCTGCGCTGTTGAGCGTGGCGGAGTAGACCGTCAGGGCAGCATCCGCCAGCTGTGACCAGCTCGCGTCAGCGAACACTCCGGGGACGCCGCTGTATTCGGCGAGTTTAATATATTGTCCCGCCGGCAGGCTGGTGGAGGCCAACACGAGTACGGCCTTGTTGTTCACGACCGAGGCCTCGCCCAAATATGTGATATCAGTCCCGTTATTCTCTCTTACATAGAAGCGCACAGTGCCGCCGTTGACGTCCACGCCGCTCACGCTCGACATTTCGGCGACGAGCGTGACGCCCTGTCCCTCATATATGTGGTAGCCGGGGTCACCGTGGGTGAGGCTCACCAGCCTGACCGTATCCTCAACCGGGCTATTGCTTATGACGAAGCTGAGCTCGCCTATATAGCTCCCCGCGCCGCGGACGACGGCCATGTAGTTGGTGTTCGTGCTGCGCGGCGTCACGCTTATCTGTCCGCCGTTTGCGGTGTCGCCCGCGCCCATGGAGGCCCAGGCCCCGCCGTCCTCGCTGCGGAACCACTCTATCGTATATCCATTATTATAAGTGAGCGTGGTATTCCCCGCCATGATGCTGCCGCTCAGCGTGAGCGTACTGGTGCTGTTGACCTTGAGGGCGGGGTCAACTGTTATAGCCGCAGTCCCGGCGGAGATGGTCCTCGTGACGAAAGCCGCCTCCGCGCTGGTGCCGTCGCAGCTCTCGTACTCGCCGGTGCCCCCGAAATGCGCCGTGACGCTGCCTTGCCCGTCCGGGTCGGTGTTATTCTTGACAAACTCGTCCGTGACGACCCAGGTGGCGCTGGCCTCGCCCCTGTCGTCCACAAAGCCGCTGACTATCGTCCCGTCGGGCATGGTGAAGCTGACCACCGAGCCGGGGATGTCCGTCAGGGCGGTGCCGTCCAGGTCCGTCACGGTGGCCGTGGCCGTCAGCACGTCCCCGGGCATGTAGCTGGTATCATCAAGCGTCACGCTGACGCTGGTGGGCTCCTTGGCCGTCGAGGCCGTCGTGACATGCACCGTGACCGTGGGGGCCGCCGCGCCGCCGAAGTCCTCGGGGATGTAGAAGTAATAGCCGTCCCCGGCACTCTGCACGGTCAGGCTGCGCTCGCCGTCCGTGCCGTAAGTATAGGTGGCGTACACGTCCGCCACGGCGTTCTCGCCGGTTGGCGTCACGGTGAAGCTCACGTAGCCGCCCGGCCTGTACGCGCCGGTGGCCGTGTCTATGCCGCTGACGGTCGCGTTCTGCGCGTCGGTCTCCACCGTCACGCCCGTGTCGTTCGTGAGCAGGGTTATCTCCACATAGGGCGTGCTGGTGCCCGTGTTGCTGTCCGCCGGCAGGGTGACGGTGTAATACCCGCCCACATCGACACAGGGGCCGCTGCTGACGGTGCTGCCGTTGCTGTCGTGATATGTATAGTAGGCGCCTGTCACGGCGCCGCCGTCATCCGCCGTGGCCCTGAAGCCAAATCCGCTGCCGGTAGTGTAGAGGAGCGGTTCCGCGCCCTGGAGGCCGTAGACCCCGGTGAGCGTGCCGTTGTTGCATATTACCACTGTGTCGCCTGCGTCCGGGAGGGAGGAGCCCTCCCCCAGGACATTGAGCACTATGGGGTCAGCGTTCGGCCCATAACGTAAGTCATTATAACTATTATTCTCACTGGCATAGAAACCGGCAGCACTTAGGTTGTTTGATAAATCCCACCGGCCCATGGCATTGGCCAGACCTGCATAATACGTTTTGGGGTAAAACTCATATCGCCCGGGAGTGTTTACGGTGATTGTACCTGAAATTTCTTCATAGCCTTTTTCGCCAATATATGGATTGTCATCTACAGTGACAGAATCTGCATCATAATCATAAAACGACCCATTTATGCTTTGGAAATATCCCAATACATAATAGCCGGTAGGTACATTATTCCCTCCGGTTTCACCGTTTGTAATGGCAATTTCCTGTATTGCAGTATCCCCGGCTGCGCTTTCCGCGAAGCATATCACCAGAGTATCTCCCCGAAGATATTCTATCATTGTGCCGTTGGTAAAGTTCCAATCGAATCCGATTTCGCCCGCTTCGGCATAGTATTCCCCGCCTATCTCGATGGCCCCGTCGGTGAGTTTGAACTCATCGTGGAGGTTGTAGGGCGCCGACGACGAGGCGGAGGCCGTCACGGGCACGAAGCTCACACAAAGCATAAAAGCCAGCAGCAGCGCGAGCGCGCGCCTGCCGGCCCCCTTTTTGTTGTTGCTATGTCTCTCTTCGGCGCAGTTAACTGCGCCGAAAGCCCTGTACAGGGCTTTCTCCCCGTGCCTCATAGATGCTCCTCCTCGGTTTTTTTGCATTTCTATTGGGATATTTTGTTTTTCCCGGGCTCCCGCCCGGCTATGGACAAAACGGCCGTTTCGTCGTTTTCCGGCCGTTTTCGACTCCGACACATTGTAATTATAAGCGCCCCCGCGCCATATTGCAAGCATTTTTTGTACATTATGTTCTTAATGTCCGGAAAAGCCGGATTTTCCCGCCCGCGGAGCGCGGCGAGGCCCCTTTTTCGACAGGCTCAGAGCCCGCGGGGGCCGCGGGCTCTGTCCGTGTGTTCGCGCGTGTTCTTCTCTCTTTCTCCCGCCGCCTCCCGGCGTCCGGATTGATATCTGTTTTTTGTGCGCGGCGTCTCCTGCAAAAAACGGTTGACGCCGCCGCCCGCGTCTGCTATAATATACACAAGAGAGACGGCCGCCCGGGGCCTAGCCGGACGCGGTCAATCTCGAACAAGTTTATAGCTTGAGAAATTGCCGTTTCCTTGCTAGGGTTGGGGGGCGGCTATTTCTTTATCTCGATGCCGAGCCGAATAGCCGCAATGACGAGCGTAAGTAACGCGATGGTTTCTGCAATGCTCATCGGCCTCACCTCTTTCCACTTGTCAGAGGATTGGCCCCGCCTCTCTTGCTTAAAGCGATAATAGCATATTTCTCCTATTATTGTCAATTAGAGCCCCCTTTCGGGGCTCTTTGAGCCTGTCGAAAAAGGCTGACGCCTTTTCCGCCAAAGGGGATTCGCTGCGCTCTGCGCCTCGGTCGTCCGCCTGTGGCGGACGATTCGACGCTCGCTCCGCGCAAAGTGTTTTTCCGACGTACACGCCGCCGGAAAAACGATCTCACTTTCTTTCGCCGCCCGCGGGCGGCGAAACTCTGCGAGGCTTTTTCGATACACTGAATAAGAGCCCCTTTCGGGGCTCTTTTCCTTTGCGCGGCAAAAAAGGTTTGCCGCAGGCATAAAAAAATGAATAAAAATCAGGGCAAGCGGTGTGACGCTTGCCCTGACGTGGCGGAGAAGGAGGGATTCGAACCCTCGAACGGCTTTTGACCGTTACACGATTTCCAATCGTGCGCGCTCGACCAACTACGCGACTTCTCCACGTCTTTGCCCGAACCTCCTATTCAGTTGGCGCCCGTATATAATAAATGAAAACCGCCGCAAAGTCAAGTGGTTTTCCCAAATTTGCTCCCTGCGGCGGTTCCGCGTCATATGGACCTCATCACCAGCGAGCGGAGGCAGTCCGCATGCCTCTCCTCCGTGCGCGCCGCTTTGAGATAGAGCGCCTCGCGCTCCGTGCCGCACTCGGCCTTTGCCGCCTCGCGGTAGGCCCCGGCCGAGGCCAGTTCGCCCAGATATGCCTGCCTGAGCGCGCTCAGGCAGCCGTGGACCACCGGGCAGGCCGGCGCGGGGCAGAAGCTGTCCCCGGTGAGGAGGAAATGTTCGCCCTCCATGCACCTGCGGGTGCGCTGCTCCTCCGCGGCCAGCCGCCGGAGTTCCTGCGCGCAGCCGCTCATCCTGCGGGCCAGCAGGCAGTAGAGCTCGGCGGCCCGCGCGGCGTTCTCTATGAAGCCCTCCAGCCTCTCGTGCTCGCTCTCTGCGGCCTTTTCCCGGCCGTTCACCCGTTTCCAGACGTCTGCAAAACCCTCCAGGGTATTTTTGGTCTCGTCAAGCATTGCTTATCACCCATGGCATTCTATGCCGTGCCGCGCCGGCATGTGCACCCCCTTGCAATGCCGCTCCCGCTGTGAGATAATGGTGAAAAAGTCTCCTGGAGGTGCGTCATGGCAAGGTTTTTCATGGCCGGCACAAACATAAACGGCGGTATGGCCGTCATCCGCGGCCAGGACGCCGAGCACATCCGCGTCCTGCGCCTCCGCCCCGGCGAGGACGTCATAATCTGCGACGGGCGGGGCACGGACTACCGCTGCCGCCTCGTCCGCTCCACCGCGGAGGAGGCCGAGGCCGAGGTAATAGAGGTCGTGCCCTGCCGCGGCGAGCCCGACGTGTCCGTTCGCGTGTTCGCCGGCTATCCCAAGGGCGAGCGCGCGGAATTCCTGGTGCAGAAATGCGTGGAAGCCGGCGCGCGTGAGATAGACTTCTTCGACTGCGAACGATGCATAGCCCGGCCCGACGGCCGCGCCATGGCGAAGCGGCTCGAGCGCCTCTCCCGTGTCTCCGAGGCCGCCGCGCAGCAGTCCGGCCGCGGCATCGTCCCCCGCGTGGGCTATATACCGGATTTTGTCGGCATGCTCGACGCCGCCGTCAAGCTCCCCGTCCGCCTGTTCATGTACGAGACCGGCCCCGGCCGCGCCCCGCTGAAGGAGGCCATAGAGGCCGCGCTCCCCTTTGCCTCCGCCGCGGTCGTCACGGGCCCGGAGGGCGGCTTTACGGAGGCCGAGGCCCGCATGGCCTCCGCCGCCGGGTTCACCCTCTGTTCCATGGGCGAGCGCATCCTCCGCTGCGAGACCGCCCCCGTGATCGCTGTTTCGTCCATAATGTACGCCACAGGCAACCTGTGACCCCCAATACCGTGAAAAAAGGGCCCTTCAGGGCCCTTTTTCACGCATATTTCAGGTGACTTTCTGTATGTCCTCCATGCTCCCGAGGACCAGCACGTGTTCCCCCTCCGCGAAGGTATACGAGGGGTCTATTACCGTGTGCATGCGCTCTCCTCTCTTGGCCGCCACCAGCGTGAGCCCATAGCGGCTGCGCAGGTTCACCTCGGCTATCGTCTGCCCCACCCAGGCCTTCGGAGGCTCGATCTCCACCATTGAGAAGCCCTCCGCGAGGCCTATGAAATTGAAGATGCGGTCGGACGACGCGCGGAAAGCTATCCTCTCCGCCACGTCCCGCTCGGGGTATATTATATAGTCCGCCCCGCACCTGAGGAGGAATTTGGCCTCCAGGTCCCTGTCCGCCTTGCTGTACACCATCTTGGCCCCCAGCTCTTTCAGCTGGTCGGTTATCTCCAGGCAGGCCTGGAAGCTGTCGTTCACGCACACGAAGCACGCGTCGAAGCTCGGTATGTCGAAGGAGCGGAGCGCCTCTATGTTCGTGCAGTCGCATATCTTGGCAGAGGAGACGAAGGGCAGCATGTCCTCCAGGGCCTCCCCATTGCGGTCGGCAATCATTATCTCGCACTTGTGCTTGCAGAGGGCGCGGCACATGTGGTGCCCAAAGGTGCCCATCCCTATAATGAGAAAGGATTTCATGAACTTTCCTCCTGTAATCAGCCCACGGTGACCTCTTCAACCGGGTAGGTCACGGGCGGATCGACTTTCTTTTCCAGCAGGGCCATGGCAAAGGACACGCTCCCCACCCTGCCGCAGTACATCAGGAACGCCACCACGCACGCGGAGAGGTCGCTGAGCTCGCGGGTAATGCCCGTCGTCATGCCCACGGTGCCTATGGCGGAAAACACTTCAAACAGCACGTCCGTCAGGGGCAGGCCCTGTACGCCGCATATCAGGAGCGCCCCGCCCATGGCCAGCGAGAGGTTAGTGCAGAGCACTATTCCGGCCTGCTTCATATTCTCGTCGGGCAGTCGCCTGCCGAACACATAGGCCCCCCGCCTGCCGCGTATCCCGGCGCCCAGGAATATGGCTATGACGGCCGCGGTGGTGGTCTTGATGCCGCCGGCCGTGGACCCCGGGCTGCCGCCTATGAACATTAGTATTATGGTCAGCAGCTTGCTCGCCGGCGAGAGCGCCGCCGTGTCCACGCTGTTGAAGCCGGCCGTCCTCGGCGTCACCGCGGAGAAGAAGCTCACCAGCACCTGTTCGCCGAGCGGCATGTCCGCGTTCATGCGGTTGCGCTCTATCAGGAAGAAGAGCAGGGCTCCCCCGAAGGTCAGGATAGCCGAAGTTATGAGCACGAGCTTTGTCTGCAGGCACCAGCGCCGGGGGCGGAGGCCACAGCTGCGTATGTCGTCCCAGACCAGGAAGCCTATGCCGCCTATCGTGATGAGCGCCATTATGGTGATGCTCACCAGGGCGTCATCCGAGTAGTCCACCAGGGAGGAATACGGCGCGTTTATGCCCATCAGGTCAAAGCCCGCGTTGCAGAAGGCGGATACGGAGTGGAAAACCGCGAACCAGCTCCCCAGCCCCGCCCCGTACTGGGGTATGAAGCGGATGGCCAGCAATACCGCCCCCGCGAGCTCAAAGATGAGCGTGCCTATGGCGACCGTGGAGCTTATCTCCATGATACGCGCCACTCTGGAGCCGACGCTGATGCTCTCCGCCATGACGGCGCGCTCCCTCATGCTCATCCTGCGGCGTATCAGCCGGAAAAACAGCGTCGCGATGGTCATGAAGCCCAGGCCGCCTGTCTGGATGAGCAGCAGCATGACGCCCTGCCCGAAGAAGGTCCACTGCGTCCAGGTGTCCGCCAGGGCGAGCCCCGTGACGCACGAACAGCTCACGGCAGTGAACATGGCCTTGATGAACCCGGCGCTCCGCCCGTCGTTGGACGCCGCCGGCAGCATGAGCAGGGCCGTCCCCACGGCGACCACCAGGAAGAAGCCAAGGGCTATTATCTGAACATGTGAAAGCTGTCTTCTCTTCATAGTGGCGCCATTATAACACCCTGTCGGTAAAAAGAAAGGGTGTTTATAAACTTTTATTTCCACGCCTCCGGGCGTCTCCCATCCCTCCCCGCAGGCCGGGGCGGGGGCGGAAAAAATCCCGGCCGGGGCCCGCTGGGCTCCCGGCCGGGAGAGGGCGTATTCAGCCGAAAAACTTGTTGTGTATCGCCTGCACCGCCTGGTCGGCGTAGGCCTTGTCTATCAGCACCGACACCTTTATCTCGGAGGTCGAAATCATCTGTATATTTATCTTCGCGTCGTACAGCGCCTCGAACATCAGCGCCGCTATGCCGCTCGCGCTCATCAT
>CALWYN010000031.1 GCA_944385755.1 uncultured Oscillospiraceae bacterium | reverse complement strand
TCATATCCGTAACCCACGGCTATCTCAAATTCATCGGCCGAGGCGAAGCTCTCATGCAGATACTCCTTTGCCACATTGAGGACCTTGTCCAAACTCTTGCCCCTGCCGCGGCAGACCCCGGACGGGAAGATCTCGCCGTCCCTGAGCGTTATTATCGGCCTTATGCCGAGCGCGGAACTGACCTTCCCCGCCAGCTTGCCTATGCGCCCGCCTATGCTCAGATAGTCCATGCTCCCTATGGTGAAGAAGATGCGCCCGGAGGGCCTTATCTCTGTCAGCCTCTCCACGGCCTCCTCAAAGCTCACCCCCGCGTCGCGCAGCCTGCAGGCCTCGAGCACGTAGAGCCCCTGCAGGACCGTGTTCATCATGCAGTTGATAATCTCCAGCCTGGCGTCCGGATAGTCCTCAAGCAGCATCTGCCGGGCTATGACGGCCGTCTGGTAAGAGTTCGAGAACTTCTCCGTTATGCAGATGCAGACCGCCTTCTCGCCGCGCTTTGCTATCTCGGTAAAAGTGCGCAGATAGTCCTGTGTAGAGGGCGTTGAGCTCTTCGGATACACCCCGGGATTTGACACCATCCAGTCATAGAATTCGGCGGTGCCTATGTCCCGCTCCTGCTGCAGGTATTCCCCTGAGCCGAGCATGACATAGAAGGGGATCATCACTATGTCCTTCTCCCTGTAGATTTCCGGCGAGAGATCCCCGGAACCGTCCGAAATAACCACAAAATCGCCCATACATACACCTCGCTAACATCTTTTTACGGCAGGTCCGCAATATTCCCGCCCCAGGCCCGGAGACGGAAAATAGGCCGCCCCGGAAGGCAGAACCCCGCCCGGCTCGCGCCTGGCAGGGCCATAGCCGGCCGGGCGGCCCACGCCATGGCGGAGAGGATGGGATTCGAACCCATGGCCCGTTGCCGGGTCACCGGTTTTCAAGACCGGCTCCTTAAACCGCTCGGACACCTCTCCGCGTCTTTTTGATTATAACATTTTATTTGGATTTTACAACCATCAATTGAGCTTTATCCTGTGAATTTTCCGTAAATACTTGACTGCCGGCCCATAATGGGGTTTAATACCATTATATTTCTCCGGAGGTGAGGATGTGGAGGGTGCGATTCGCCCCTGGCGCCGTTCCGACAGCGCGGACCTGGCCGCGGCGGTAAACAACAGGAATGTGCTGGACAATCTGCGCGACGGCCTGCCGTATCCCTACACCGGGAAGGATGCCCTGCAGTACATAGAGTCCGTGCTCTCGGCCCCTCCGGACTCCGTGTTCGCCTTCGCGATAGCCCTGGACGGCCGGGCCGTCGGCAGCATAGGCATAACCCGCTGCGGGAACATCCACCGCCGCACGGCCGAGCTGGGCTATTATGTCGCCGAGCCGTACTGGGGCCTCGGCCTCGCCACACGCGCCGTGTGCGAACTCTGTGAGTACGTCTTTGCCAACAGCGATATTATACGCATCTTCGCCGAGCCCTTCGCGCGGAACGCCGCCTCCCGCCGCGTGCTGGAGAAGTCCGGCTTCCGGCTGGAGGGCATACTCCGCGCCAACGCCTTTAAAAACGGCGAGGTGTTGGACATGTGCATGTATTCCCTGCTCCGCCCGGAGGGGATCTGACCCGAAGTTCACCCGGACCATTGGGAGGTGATGGCCCTGCAATACACCATACGCCCCGCGGTCAGCGGCGACGCCCCCGCCCTCGCGGAAATATACGCCCCCTACACTCTCACGCCCCTGACCTACGAGTCGCCGGCGCCGGATGCTGAGGAGTTCGCGCGGCGCATAGAGAGGATAGGCGCCGTCTACCCGTTCCTTGTCTGCGAGGCGGAAGGGGCCGCCGCCGGCTATGCCTATGCCCACCGCTACCGCGACCGCGCCGCCTACGACTGGGACGCAGAGCTCTCCATATACCTGGCACCGCCTTATACGGGACGCGGCATGGGCAAAGCTCTCTATACCGCCCTGTGCTCGCTTCTCCGTCTTCAGGGCTATGTCAATGTCTACGGCTGCGTCGCCGCGCCCAACACGCCCAGCGAGCGGCTCCACGAGTCCATCGGCATGGAGCTCGTGTTTACCGACCGCCGGACGGCCTGGAAGCTCGGCGAGTGGCGCGATTTGGCCTACTACAAGCTCCGCCTCTCGGAGCCGCAGGGCGAGCCGGAGCCCGTCAAACCTTTTTCCGCTCTTCCGCCCGGCGCCGTACGCGAGCTCTGCTCGCGCGCCGCCGAACTGATAAGGAGTCCCTGATATGATCAAAACCAACGTTATGCGCCTGCTTGACGCCGCCGGCATAGCCTACCGCGCCGCCGAATACGAGTACGACGAGAGCGATCTCTCGGGGAAGCACGCGGCGGAGCAGCTGGACTTCCCCGCGGAGCAGGTGTTCAAGACCCTTGTCGCCCGCGGCGACAGGACGGGCCCGGTGGTGTTATGCATACCCGTGCTCGACGAGCTGGACCTCCGGCGCGCCGCCGCGGTCTCCGGCAACAAAAGAGTCGAGCTCATCCACCTGAGGGAGCTGCTGCCCCTCACCGGCTATCTGCGGGGCGGCTGCTCGCCCATAGGCATGAAAAAGAAGTTCCCCACCTATATCGACGAGACCTGCGTTCTCTTCGACGAGATCGCCGTCAGCGCGGGCGCGCGCGGCAAGCAGATAATCCTCTCCCCCGGCGACCTGATATCTTACACCTCGGCCAGGGTGTTCTGAGCATGCACGCGCGTCCGCGGACCTGATTTCCCGCTCCAGCCCCGACAGAGCCGCGGCTGCCGGCTCTCGCCCCCGTGGGGCAGCCCCGCTAAAATTCCGTTATCCGCGGATTACGGAATGAAATCAAAATCCGTCATCTCCGTGGACATAAGCCTCGGAAATGACACTTCTCACAGTGGAGGGGATGGCTTTTTTCTGCGAAAAAAGCCATCCCCTCCGCCATGCGGCCTCTCCCGAAATGCCTCAGCCCCGGCTCTGCCGGGGCTGAATTCCGTCTATATGTGCAGTTCCGCCTCCGAGAACAGCGCCGCCTCTCCGGCCAGCGTCACCCGGTCCCCCTCCATCCGGCAGTAAAGCGTCCCGCCGCGCCTGGAGGCCTGGCAGGCCACCAGCTCCGCTCTGCCCAGTTTTCCGGCCCAGTACGGCACTATATGGCAGTGCCCCGATCCGCACACCGGGTCCTCCGGCACGCCCAGCTTGGGCGCGAACGAACGGGATACGCAGTCCCGTTCAATTCCCCTGGCCGTGGCGTGCTGCAGCAGGCCGGGCAGAGCCTTCAATTTCTCCATATCCGGGGCGAGCGAGCGCACCGTCTCCTCGCTGCCGAACACGCAGAGCAGGTCGCGCCCCAGCCAGGCCTCGGAGGGCTCCGCGCCCAGCGCCTCGGCCATCTGAGGCGTGACTTCGGTCCTCTTCAGCTCATACGCGGGGAAATCCATCTCATAGAGTTTCCCCCGCCTGACCACCGTGAGCAGTCCGCTCATGGTCTCGAACGCGACGCTCTCCGCGCCCCGCTCATAGAAATTCATCAGAACGAAGGCCGTGCCCAGCGTGGCGTGGCCGCACAGGTCTATCTCCCCGCCGGGCGTGAACCAGCGCAGGCGGTATCTGTCCCCCTCCTTCACCGTAAACGCGGTCTCGGACAGGTTGTTCTCCCGCGTTATGTCCAGCATGAGCCCCTCCGGGAGCCACTCGTCCAGTACGCACACGGCGGCCGGATTCCCCGAAAAGACCCTGTCCGTAAAGGCGTCTACAACGTACTGTCTCATAGTCCTTCCCCTTTCCGGCGTATAGCGCCCTTTCCGTGGGAATTATATCAGAAGCGGGCAGTTTCCGCAAGCCGTCAGGCCAGCCGGCGCACGAATGTGTACTCCTCCTGGTCCGGCGGGGCCGCCATCTCCCTGCTGGCGAACACCGCCCCCCGGAGCACGCTCTCCCGGCCGAAGCGGCCCCTGAGGCTGTCTATCGCGCAGTCCAGCCGCCTGTGCGCCTCCCGCGCCCTGTAGTCCGTAAATACGTCAAGCTGTTCCGGTTCCGCCGCGGAGACCAGCTCCTCCGCCCTTATGGAGACGCTTCTCAGAGGGAGCGGCCAGCGGTGGGCCTCGGCGAGCAGCGCCATTGCCGCGTCGAAGAGCTCCATGTCACAGTCCGTCGGATGCGCCAGGCGCATGCCGTGGCTGCGCCACTCCAGCTCGGCCGAGCGCAGCTCCAGCGTGACGGCCCCGGCCAGCAACTCCAGGCCCCGCAGACGGCGCCCCACGCTCTCGGCGAGGCTGGTCAATACCGGCACCGCGTCCGCCCGGCATCGCAGGTCCCGCGGTGGCGTGGTCCCGTTTCCCACGGATTTCGGCGGCGGGGCGTCGCCCGAGCGGCGGACCGGCGTGGAATCCCGCCCGCAGGCAAAATCGTGGAGCATCTCGCCCGGCCTCCCCAGCCTCAGGCGCAGCAGCCCCCTGTCCGCCGCCGCCAGCTCGCCTATCGTGCGTATTCCGAGCTCCGCGAGCCGCCTCGAAGTCGCCCTGCCCACGAACAGCAGCTCTCCCACCGGCATCGGCCAGACCAGCTCCCTGTAATTTTCCCGGCCGATGGCCGTCACGGCGTCCGGCTTCCTGTAGTCCGAGCCGAGCTTGGCGAAAACCTTGTTCCAGGACACGCCCACGCTCACGGTCAGCCCAAGTTCGCTCTTCACGCGCCGCCGTATCTCCTGCGCCGCGCTCTCCCCGTCGCGCACCGCCACGCAGCCGGTCAGGTCCAGCCAGCTCTCGTCCAGCCCGAACGGCTCGCGCCTGTCGGTGTAGCCGGCATATATCTTCTGCACCTCACGGGTAAAATAGAGGTACCTCTCAAAGCGCGGCGGGAGCACAATCAGCTCCGGACATGCCCGGCGCGCCTCCCAGAGCGCCATGCCCGTTTTGACCCCCGCCCTCTTCGCCTCCTCGGTCTTTGAGAGTATTATGCCGTGCCTCCGTTCCTGGTCGCCGCCCACCGCCATCGGTTTTCCCCTCAGCTCGGGGGCGAACAGCAGCTCTATGTTCGCGTAACAGGCGTTTATGTCGGAATGCAAAATAACTCTATCCATATAAGATATAATACTATCTTATATGGATAGAGTCAAGTGGTTATTTATCCTAACAAGATATTTTTTAGCTCGTCCACTGTCTCAACAAGAGCTATTGCCCCGGCGCCGAGCAGCTCGCCCGGCTCGGCGTAGCCCCAGGCGACGCCTATGCAGGGTATGCCGCACTCAGCGGCGCCCAGCACGTCGTTGTCCCGGTCGCCGACCATGACCGCCCCTTCGCTGCCGTACTCTGCAAGCAGCTCCGAGACGACCTCGCTCTTTTTGGAGCGCGTGCCGTCGAACTCGCTGCCCAGCACGGCGTCAAACAGCCCGCCCATACCGTTCCGCTCCAGTATGCTGACTGTGAATGCAGTGGGCTTGCCGGTCGCCACGGCCACGTTTTTCCCGGCGGCTTTCAGCTCCCGCACGAGCTGCCCGACGCCCGGATATGCGCTGCACTCCAGCAGCCCCACCCGGGAGTACCTCTCGCGGTATTTGGCCACCATGGCCTCGGCTGTCTCCGCGTCCACGCCGTAGCGCAGCATGAACTGCCCCCTCAGCGGCGGGCCCACAAAGCACCTGAGCGCGTCCAGCTCCGGTTCGTGGAACCCGAATGACTCCGCCGAGTACTGAACGCTCTTGAGGATGCCCTCGCCCGTGTCAAAGACCGTGCCGTCAAAGTCAAATAATATCGTCTTATACATCTGCAACACCTCGAGTGGGGATTATAATTCTGCCGAGCAAACCCAAAGCGGTTTATTCGTGCGGCACAGCCGCGCAATTCTACCCATAAGCGGCGAAATCGGCGCCTATGGAAGAATTCGGCCATTTTTGCGATGCGTCTGCCGCGGCGAGATATCCGTGCAGCAAGTGCAGGTGTTTTGGGCAGAAAAATGCCCCAACGCCCGCACCTGAACAAAATGATGGCCCTTGATGGCCTCCCCGGTTTTCACGGCCCGCGGCTTTGTCCGGTACGCATTATATATTTGCCCGGGACCGTTGTCAATCCCGCCGCGCGCGGCATAGATTTATATCGTGAAAAGGAGGCTATCATATGGAAAATCAGCTCACTACCCGATGGTTTCTCGGCTCCAACTCCGCCTCTGGCTTCCACTCGCTGTACGGCGGTTTCTGCGCGGGCGAGGACGACTTCCTGCACGTCATAAAGGGCGGCCCCGGCACCGGCAAGTCCAGCTTCATGCGCCGGATAGGCGAGGCCGCAGAGAGGCGCGGGCTGGACGTGGAGTACATCCTCTGCTCCGGGGACCCGGATTCCCTGGACGGAGTGTACATCCCCTCACTGCACGTGGGATATGTAGACGGCAC
>CALWYN010000030.1 GCA_944385755.1 uncultured Oscillospiraceae bacterium | reverse complement strand
CTGCACATCCGGCCGGATGGCGGCACTGAGAGCTTCGAGACCGTATCGGATTATGACCACCTCGTCATCTCCGGCGATGGCATGGCCTATGTCTGTACCAGGCAGAGCGGCGGCGAGGTGCTGCCTCTCGCGGGTGGCGAGGGTTTTGAGGCGGCAGGAGCCGTGGGCTCAGGCCTCGGAGAGGCATTCCTCTATGAGGCAAGGCCGGACGGAGTCTATGAGCTGGGCCGCGGCGTGGAGGCCAGGCTGCTCGTCTCCTACGAGGAGTGCATGATATCCATGGGCAAGCTGTTCGCTCTGGAGCCGATAGGCGGCGGCCGGTTTTTGTGCGACAGGCCTCTGGGAAATATGATACTGCGCCCGGCGGACCCCTCGGAGATAGGCGTGAAAGAACAGATAACCATAGCGGTATTTGATAATTACAGTGACATAAACGACTTCATTGCGCGCTTTAACGCCTCCAGCAGTGAGTACGAGGTCGTGGCCGTGAACTATTGTGAGTCGGGGCAGAGCGTGGAACAGGGGCAGATGCGCATGAACACCGAGCTCGCCGCCGGAGACGGCCCGGACATGATAGCGTTCACGGACTCCTGGATAAGGGCAAACAACAGAAAGGCAGTGACGGCGACATCCTATATCGCCCGCGGCTGGCTGGAGGATTTGACGCCGTATATCGAGAGCGACCGGCTGCTAAATGAGGAGAATATCTCCGTATATGACGCGCTGAATTCCACAGGTGGGATATATCTGTTCGGAAACCGCTTTATCATCAACGGGCTGCACGGGACGGAGGAGCGGTTCGGCGACATGGAGGGGTGGACGATAGACGAATACCTCGAACTGGAGGCGTCGCTGGAGGACTGGCAGTCCATGGCCTACGCCATGGACGAGCACATTTTTCTTGAATTCGTCGGCGCCCAGTATATCAGTGACGCCATAGACTGGGAGAGCGGCACGGTGGACTTCGACACGGCGGAATTCGCGCGCATACTGGAAGCGGCCGCGCGTGTCAGGGAGGACAATACCGAGGAATTTGAGACGCTGGAGTCCTTTACTACCGCCTGGGAGCGCATAGGTTCCGGCCAGCTGATGATGGACCTGTGCTCCATAAACTGCCCGGACTACTGCGCCTTTGACGAGAGGTTTTCCGGGAAGCGCGGCGCCTACTTCGGCTGGCCCTCCGTCGACGGGCAGACAGGCCTGACGGTTGAGCTGCTGAACCCTGTGGGCATCGTCTCCACCGGCGGGCGGAAGGACGCCTGCTGGGAATTCATAAAATACATGGCCATCAATACGCACGTCGGCCTCAGTGAGCTGAATCTGCCGATATACAGGCCGCTGATAGACACCTGGGCGCAGATCCTACTGGACAATGAGATAACAGACACCGTGGAGACAGAGGCTGATCTGGAGCAGTTCTACGAGATACTTGAGAGGCCGGAGAGCATGGAAATATATGACGGTACGATTATGGATATCATGTTTGAGGAGGCCGAGGGCTATTTCGGAGGTTTGCGCGGCGCGGAGGACGCGGCGGCAATAATACTGGACCGCATAGGCACATATGTCTCCGAACAGTGCTGAAGACCCCGCCCGCTTTTAGCGGGCGGGGTTTGATTTTACTGTGTTTTTTCTCTCGCGGCCACCGGCGCCTGCCGGCGAAAACTTCCTATTGTAAAGACTATCAGGCCGGCCACTATGAAGCCGAACATTATCAGCTTTGCCGTTGTGATCTCCTCGTTCAAAAACAGAACTCCACAGGCAAAGGAAATCGTGGAACTCAGGTACTGCATTATCCCCACTACCTTGAATGGCAGATCATCCACGGCATAGGTATAGAGTATCATGGGGGTGGCCGTCACGAGCCCGCTGACCGCGAGCAGAAGCACATCCCCAATTCCTGAAACAGCGCCCAAACCGCCGCCTTCACGGAAAAATATGAGCACGGCGGCAACGGCAAACGGGCTCATCAGGGTGGATTCCACGGCCACACTGACAATCGGATCGGCATTTGCGGCCTTCTTTGTGGAGGCATATATTGGCCAGCTCATGGCACAGAGCACGGAAATCAGCGGAAATGAGCCGTTCTGCACAGTACTTATTATTACGCCCAGCGTGGCAATGCCGACTGCCGCATATTCAAGGGCGCTGCCCTTCTCCCTGAAGAAAACCAGGCCGATGACAAATATGACTATCGGGTTCAGGTAGTAGCCCAGGGCAGTGTCTATCACATGCCCGCTCATGACTGCCCAGTTAAAGAGCCCCCAGTCGGCGCACAGGAACACGGCGGCAGGGACCAGATACCGCATCAGTCCGCGGTTTTTGAACGCCGAGATATACTCTTTTATCCTGCCGCTGCACAGGAGAAAGATTACGGTGAACAGCGCGCTCATGATAATGCGGCAGCAGAGGACAAACATGGCGTTAAAGCCACTCAGAAGGTCCCAGTACAGCGGCTGCATACCCCAGATAAAATAGCAGAGCAGCAGCGCGGCAAAGGACTTTTGGCGGCGTGACATTGTCAGCCCTCCCTCTCAAAAGATATGGAACTGTAAGAGGCCGTAACCGCGATATAGCTGCTGCCTATACCCAGGTCGAGAGGAGTGCCGTCGGTGAGATAGTAGCGGAAAGGTGAGGTGTTGTCCGTGCGCGACCAGGTAATTGGCACATATTCTCCGCCGCAGATGAAGTATCCGTCCCCCTCGCCGGTGGTGCGCACAGAGAGGCGGCCGACACTGTCAATCACGGATACGGAGGTGCTCAAAACCAGCAGGTTGGTAAAACTCATCTGCTCTCCCGTGTCGGAGTCTATATATTCTTCGCCATATTGCCAGGCCAGATAGCGCCCACTGCCGGCGTCGTACTCAAACACCGTGGATTTGTAGCCATTGAACGCAATCTCGACGTATTCCGCCGTCTCCGTGCACTGCCCGGAGGCCTCCTCTGAGAAGGTGAGGCCGTAGTCATACTCACCGCCGTCATGCTCGAGGGAGAAGCCCTCCTCTTCAGCCGCCTGCACCAGCGCGCTCCCCTGGGAGAACATGCTGTGCTCCAGGCCATATTGCATCCTGTCCGGGTCGCGGTAGAAGGCGCCCTCGGTGTACGTGCCGAGCACGCCGTCCAAATGGTCCACATTGTAGCCCGACATCTCCGTGTAGCTCTCCTCGCTGCCGCCGGCATGGGCAACTATGGCGTCATAGGAGATGCCCACATCAGCGTAATAGGGCCTTATGCTGCGGAGGCTTCCTATCTTCTCAACGCCGGAGATATCCGTGAAAATGGCCATCATTCGGGTCACACCGCCCTCGGCCGGGATCTCATATATTATCTCCGCCGATGACACGCCGCACTGGGGCAGCGCCTGCTCGATATTGTTTATCATTATTGCCCAGGGGCGCTGTGTGCTGATGTCCTCCTCCATGCCCTCTCCGCTGAGCGGGTTGACATACGGTAGCGGGGTGGGCGTGGGTTCCGGCGTCGGGGACGGCGTGGGGCTGGGAGTGGGAAGCGGGGTCGGTGTGACGGAAGGCGAGGGGACGAGGTCATCAATCTCCGCCCCGCAGGCGGCCAGCGTGAACAGCATGATTAGGGCCAGGCCGGCGCAGAAGATGCGTTTCATATTTTTACCTCACAAGCGTTTCTGGTCTATTTTATTATAATGCGTACTGAACAAAGCCCAAGCCTTGAAAGCCCTGGCTTTCAAGGCCCAATTGCTTTGTCCAAGCGCAGGGTTTTTGAGTGAAATCACTCAAAAACCTCGCGCCATCCCTCGATGTGGTGTGCCGCATCAAGGGATATACGCATTGAAACAATGACTGAATTTCATCAAAACGGCATTTTGAACCGATTTGATGAAATTGCGCGGCAGCCGCCGCGCGAATAAACCGCGTTGTGGTTTATTCAGCGAACATTATTATAATACTCCCGGGAGGAACTGTTGTCAAACCCGGTATGCGGTGATAAAATATATGCAGGTTTAAAAGGAGGCACTGTCATGTACGATGAAATAAGAGAGCAGGCCGCTGCCGCCATGCGTGAGCTCCTGGATACGGCAAAGGTCCCGGCGGACGGGATTGTCGTCGTCGGCTGCTCTTCAAGCGAGATAGTCGGCGCCAGAATCGGAAAGGGCAGCACACCGGAGGCCGCCGAGGCCGTACTGGAGGGAATTCTGCCCCTGCTCAGGGAGAGAGGGCTCTATCTCGCTGCCCAGTGCTGCGAGCATCTCAACCGGGCGCTGATAGTTGAGCGGGAGGCGGCGGAGAAATTCGGCTATGAGCCCGTGTGTGTAATTCCCCAGCCCAAGGCCGGTGGCTCATTCGCGACGGCTGCCTGGAAGAACATGGCCGACCCCGTAGCGGTTGAACACGTCAGGGCACACGCCGGGCTGGACATCGGCTGTACGATGATTGGCATGCATTTGCGCGAGGTGGCGGTGCCTCTCCGGCTCCAGACAAAGCTTGTCGGCGAGGCGAGCGTAAACGCCGCGCGGACGAGGCCCAAGCTCATAGGCGGCGCCAGAGCCGTATATCCGGAAACTGTCTGACGCCACATAGAGCCAATAACGCGGAAGCCCGGCCTTTCAGTGCCGGGCTTCCGCGTTTTCAGATATCGCCTGTCTCCGCCCGGGTGTCGGCATCTTGCCACGCGAATCGGACATGGAGGTAATAATTTTCGCCCGGCCCTCATATCGTCTATCAAGAGTTCACGGGAAAAGAGGGCGGAACATGAATACTTCTATATATCAGGATATGGCCGCGCGCACCGGCGGTGACATCTACATCGGGCTGGTCGGGCCCGTGCGCACCGGGAAGTCCACATTTATTAAACGCTTCATGGAGACGCTGGTCATCCCCAACATTGAGGATGCCTACGCCCGCGAACGGGCCAGAGATGAGCTGCCGCAATCGGGCTCCGGCCGCACGATAATGACGGCCGAACCGAAATTTGTGCCCGAGGACGCCGTGACCGTTGAGCTGGAGGGCGGGGTCTCATTCTCCGTCAGACTCATAGACTGCGTGGGCTACATGGTGCCTGGGGCGGCCGGGCAGCTGGAAGAGGGGCAGGAGAGGATGGTTACCACCCCGTGGTTCGACCACGAGGTCAGCATCTCGGAGGCCGCCGAGGAAGGGACTAGGAGAGTGATAGCGGATCACTCCACCCTGGGCGTCGTGATGACCACCGACGGCAGTATCAGCGGCATACCGCGCGAGAGCTATGTGGAGGCGGAGGAGCGCGTGGTACAGGAGCTGAGAGCAATTGGGAAGCCGTTTGTGCTTTTGCTGAACTGCGCCGCACCGCAGAGCGAGGAGGCTGAGGCGCTGCGCAGGGAACTGGCCGAGAAATACTCGGTGACCTGCCTTGCCGTCTCCTGCGTGGATCTGGGCCAGAAAGAGATAGAGGAGATACTCAAATTTGCCCTCTACGAGTTCCCCATAGCGGAACTGGGGATTTTCCTGCCGCCGTGGCTGGACGCACTCCCGGCGGATGCGCCGCTGAGAACCGAGCTGTATGCCGGCATAGTCTCGGCGGTGTCACACATGGAGAGGGTGCGGGACGCCTTCGGAATAATGGATGAGCTGGGAGCGCGCGAGGATGTCTGCGCCGCAGGCATAAAGCGTGTCGAGATGGGCACCGGCAGGGTGACGGCCGAGCTGGATATGCCGCGCAGCCTCTACTATAAGACAATAAGCGAGCAGTCCGGCTTTGACATAGCCGACGACGGGGACCTGATGACACTGCTGACGCACATGAGGGAGATTAAAACTGACTACGACCACATAAGCGAGGCGCTCAGGAGCGTAAGGGAGACCGGCTACGGCGTGGTGATGCCTCTGCCGGGCGAGCTGAAGCTGGAAGAGCCGCAGATAGTCCGCTCGGGCGGCAGATACAGCGTCAGGCTGAAAGCCAGCGCGCCGAGTATCCACATGATGATGACGAACATAGAGACCGAGGTCACGCCCGCGCTTGGGGGAGAGAAGGCCAGCGAGGAGATAATGGGCTTTCTTCTGCAGGGCTTTGACGGCGATGTAAGCCGCATCTGGGAGTCGAACATATTCGGAAAATCCCTCTACGACATAGCGGAGGAGGGCTTGGAGTCCAAAATAAAGCGGGTGCCTGCCCCGGTCAGAAATAAACTGCGGAATACGATGCAGCGCATAGTCAACGAGGGCAGCGGCAGCCTGATATGTATAGTGTTCTGAAAAATGGCGGAGAGGGACCTCTCCGCCATTTTTTAAATCCATATGCGCGGCAGCCTTGAACCGAGGCGGCTGAAAAGCTCGTTTGTTATGGTGCCGCACTGTGAAGCCAGCTCCTCTGCGCTTATCGCGGCAGAGCCGTCTCGGCCTATAAAGGTCACGATATCTCCGGGCCGTACCTCTCCGCAGTCCGTTATGTCCAGCAGCAGCTGATCCATGCAGATGCGGCCGGCTATCGGGGCCGCTTTGCCGTTTACCAGCGCGTGCGCGCCGTTGGCGGTGCGGAAAATCCCGTCCGCGTAGCCCACGGGTATTGCCGCCAGCCGGGTCTCACGCCTGGTAACATACGCCCGGTCATAGCCCACGCCCTCTCCGGGGGGCACGGTGCGCACCTCTGCCACCCTGGCGCGGAGGGAGAGCACCGGCCTGAGTCCGGGCCATCTGGCGGTGGAGTCGCCCTCCGAGCTCTTTACCCCGCAGAGGGCTATGCCTGTGCGCGCGCAGTCGCAGCGCAGTTCCGGATAGTTGAGCAGCCCATAGCTGCTCTGCGTGTGGAGCATGCCCACGTCCCGCCCGCGCGAGCGCAAAGTTTCGGCCGCGGCGAAGAATCTCTCCGATTGCTCGCGGGTGAAGTCTGCGTCGCTGGGGTTCAGGTTCTCTGAGGAGGCGAGATGCGTATACATGCCGGTCACTCTCAGAAATGGAGTGGAGAACACAGCGTCTATCGAGTCTATATCCATCCAGTCGATGCCCAGGCGGTGCATGCCTGTGTCGAGCTTTATCTGCACATCCACTCTGCGTCTGGCGGAGGCGAGTTCCCGGGCGTATTCCAGGGAGACAACCGTCTGGGTCAGGCGGTACCTCCTGAGTACGGCGATATCGGATACGGGAGTGCGGCCCAGAATCAAAATCAGGCCTTTCGCCCCATATTTTCTGAGCATTTTTCCCTCTTCCGCTGTGGCCGCCGCCCAGAGAGAGGCCCCCTCCGCCGAGAGGGCCGGCACCGCGCCCTTTGCCCCGAGCCCATAGGCATCGGCTTTCAGCACGCACATGAGCCGCCCCGCCGGGGGCAGGAGTTCGCTGAGAGCGCGGTAATTGTGCCGGAGAGCGGAACTGTCCAGCTCCAGCCAGGCCCTCGAACGCGGCCCCTGACGGGGGAAAAAGAGGAGGCCAAACAGAGGCAAAATGGCGGCGGAGGAGAGGGCCGAGAGAGCGCAGACGGCGAGGTAGTGCCCAATACTATTCTCGACCAGTGGCCCCCAGAGGCCAAGCAGGCGCGCCGCGCCGCGCACAACTATAATGATTGCCGGGTGCAGGATGTAGACCAGCAGGGAGAAGTTCGCCGCCCACCGTGGACAGCTCCCGCGGATTGAAGAAAGCAGCTCAAACAGGAAATACATGACCGCCGGGAGAAAAATGTACATGCTGTCGTGCAGCTGAAGCTCCATAGAGCGCAACGCAAGCCCTTCCCCAATCAGCAGCGCGCCGCTGAGAATCAGACCGGCGGCACTGAACTTGCCGCCCGGCCGCCTGTCGCGCAGGCGGCTGCCCAGGAGCAGGAAAACTGGCGCGTAGAAGAGACCGTTGCGGGCATGCCCCATTATGGACAGCAGCGCGTCGTAAAACGGGCCTATGCCGGGGACGCCGTCTATGAGCCCATAGTAGCTGTCCCCGAGCAGCCCGGCACAGTATAGCAACGCGGATATTGCCAGCGCCGCTCGCGCACCCAGTTTTTTCAGCAGCAGCGAGGCTATGGGGACGCCCAACAGTGCGGCCGGGAGATACCAGAGGTGGTAGAACGTGCCCTCAAAAAAGAGCTGCGTAAAGAGACCGGCTATGGTCAGGCCGTCCAGATGTCCGGCGTAGACGTTTACCGGCAGGTATAAAAGTATGCTGAGAGCGTATATGACGGCAGTCTTTTTCAGAAATGAGAGGGTACGCTCCCTGCTGCCCAACACAAAAAAGCCTGTCGTCATGAAAAAGAAGGGGACCGCCACCCTGGCAATCTCTCTCGTCAGAATGAAGTCGGCAGTGGCGCTGTAAGACGCCAGCGGGGAGGTGTGTATCGCCACGACGAGGAAGGCCGCGGCTATTCTGAAGAGGTCTATGCCCCTGTAATCACGGTTGCCGCTCATGCCGGAAGCCTCCACAGGGTGAGGATATACCCGTCGACATTGTTTCCCGACACCTGGTAGGGCGAGGAGGGGGCGATGTGCGTTCCATAGCAGCGGGTAAAGCCGATTTCGGCCTCATATCCGCCGCCGCCCGCGCAGAGCAGTTCCCCCGGGTACGGATATCCCCTCAGGAACTCCACGTATTCCTCCAAAGCCAGGCCCATCTCCCGCATGACGCGGGCGTGCGGGCGGCCCACATAGCGGAAGTGCCAGGGTTCGGCGGCGATGCCGGTTATGTGCTCTTTCCCGGCCGGGTAACGCTCTATGAAGCCGTAGTCGGCAGCGATGTCACGAAAACGCCTGCAGACGCCGTCACAGGGGAAATCAGGGCGGATAAAATCTATCTCATCGGCCCTCAGCGCCAGGTCAATTGCGAGGCCGGTCTCGTGTTCGCTGCATCCGGGCAGGGCAACATATTTTCGGGTGAAGTCCTCTCCGCTCTCTGCCATTGACCCCTCCCATATCTCACGCTGTTCTCCGTTGGAGCGCCAGCCGCTGACCGGCACTATCTCTCCCAGCGCCCCGATGCGCTCCAGGGCGCCCGTGAGCATGGCGGCCGCCCTGGCCTCAAGCAGCACGCTGCTGCCGGGCACCGCCGGGGCAAGGGCGGGACGGCGGCTCTCCATATGCGGGTGGGAGGCGTTTATCAATATGAGGTTGCCGCTGTGAATGCCCGCCATGCTCACACCTCCAGACCCAGCTCGACGAGTGAATCGACCAGAGCTGAAAAATCGAGGCCGATGCCGGACATCATCTTGTGGAAGCGGCTGTGAGAGGTGAAGCCGGGGATGGTATTTACCTCGTTGAACACTATGCGGCCGTCCGGCGTCAGGAACATGTCCACCCTCGCGAAGCCGCGGCATCCAAGTATCCTGTATATGCGCCCGGCGGTATCGCGCAGCCGGTCCTCGGTCTCCCGGCTGACCCGCGCGGGCATGTGTATCCGGGAAGTTTTAAGGGTATATTTTTCGTCATAGTCGAAGAAACCGCCGCTCAGTTCTATCTCGTCGGCCCTGCCTATGGTGAGGGTGTCGTTGCCCATGACGGCGCAGCCGGCCTCAAAGCCGTCTATGGCCTCCTCGAGCATGACCTCGCGGTCATATCTGAATGCGGACTTCACCGCCGGCCGCAGGGCGGCCGGGGCCTCCACCCGCGTGACCCCGAAGGACGAGCCCGCGCGGACGGGCTTTACAAACAGGGGATAGCCTATGCCATCCGCCAGAGCGGACACCTCGGAGACATTGGGAAGGCGGTCTATCACAACGGAGCGGGGGACGGCGATCCCGGCCAGAAAGACGAGCTTGTGCGCCCTGTCCTTGTCCATGCACAGCGCGGAGGCCAGGGTGCCGCAGCCTATGACGGGTATTCCGGCGAGCTCACAGAGTCCCTGCACAGTGCCGTCCTCTCCGTTTCGCCCGTGCAACACCGGAAAGGCCGCGTCGAGCCGCGTGCTGCGCACCCCGGAGAGGCGGAATTCGAGTATGCCGTGCAGATCCCTGTCCGGGGATATGATGGCGGGAATGCAGAGCGAGCGGTCGGAGAGCCAGCTGTCGTCCTCTATGGCCTCAACCGGGCCGTAAAAGCGGTACCACTCGCCGCCTTTGGTTATGCCCAATTGTATTACATCGTATTTCTCGGCGTCCATGTGGCGTATGACCGCGCCGGCCGAGGCGAGTGAGACCGGGTATTCCGGAGAACAGCCCCCGAAGATGACGGCGATTTTTTTCCTGTCCATGCTTATACCTCCTGCAAAAGCGGAAAATCCGCGGCTGTTTCTGACAGGCACTATCCTATCAGGAACTGCCGCGGAGTTTATCCGTACAGGCTCTATAAACACTGATTGTTTTCCGGCGAAAATCTTACGATTTTCTCACGGATGCAACGGGAGGGAGACGGAGAAAACGATTTTGCCGTCCGCGCTCTCCGCTTTGATTGTGCCGCCGTGGAGCTCTACAATCTCCTTGGCTATGGCCAGCCCCAGGCCGGCGCCGCCCGTGCGGCTGGCACGGGAGGAATCCAGGCGGTAGAACTGTTCGAAAATACGCTCGAGCTTATGCGGCGGGATCTCATCGCCATGATTTATGAAGGAGAGCTCCGCCCGGCCGCCGTTCAGCCTGAGTATTATCTGTATTTCCGTGTTCTCATAGCTGTAATTTATCGCGTTGCGCAGCAGATTGTCAAATACCCGCTGCAATTTGTCTGGATCACAGGTGATGATAACATCCGGCGGGGCCGTGACACGGCAGGTCAGGCCCTTCTCTCTGAACATCGGGGCAAACTCATCGGATATCTGCTCCAGCATGCGTGTGAGGCTGACGCTCCTGAGCTCCAGTGTCAGGCTGGTGAGAGAGAAGCGCGTGATGTCGAAGAATTCGTTTATCAGGTCCTCCAGGCGCTCGGCCTTGTCCAGGGCGACGGTGAGGTAATGCTCCCTCAGCCCGGCGGAGATGTCGGGCTCATCGCGCAGAAGCGTCAGATAGCCTATGACGGAGGTGAGGGGCGTCTTGAGGTCGTGCGCGAGGTATACCACCAGGTCATTCTTGCGCTGTTCCGCCTCCCGGGCCGCGAGGCGGCTGGAGAGCATATCCGACCTTATGCGGTTCATCTGCGCCTCCACTTCCCGGAGATCGTCCGGGAGGGAGATTGGGTCGTCGCCGGATTTGTAAATCTGCTCGGTGGCCGTGACTATGTCCTCAAGATAGCCGAGAGTGCGCGACCAGTAGAAGAGGAAGATGACTATGTACCCAGCCACAAGCACTACAATGACCACCAGCGGGAGATAACTGCTTATCCACTGCAGCAGGCGGTACAAGGGGCTGACAGGGTCCCAGTTTATAGCTGCGCACACTATCACGCTGAGGAAGAGACCTACAAAGATAGCGATGGTATAGACAATAATGGCCACAAGGAAGCGCGTCAGCACCCGGCGCGTGAGCGAGCGGCGGAAGCGGCGCAGAGGGGATTCCCGGCGCGGTGCGCCGGAGCCGTTTTCCATATCACTCAATTTGGTAGCCCACCCCCCAGACGGTCTTGACAAAGCGCGGCTTGCGCGGCGGCTCGCCCAGCTTTTCGCGCAGCCGGCCTATATGGGCCATGACGGTGTTGTTGTTATCCAGGTATTTCTCCCCCCAGACGGCCTCGAAGAGCTCCTCGGAGGATATCACTCGGCCCTGATTCTCACAGAGGTACCAGAGGATGCTGAACTCTATCGGCGTGAGCTGCACATTTTTGCCGTAGAGCGTGCACTTGTGCGTTTCGCGGTTTATGACGAGGCCGCGTATGTCGCGCTCATTTTCCGCCGCGGCGGCCTCCTCCGGCCGGTTATAGCGAGTGTAGCGCCGGAGCTGGGTTTTGACCCTCGCCACGAGCTCCAGGGGGTTAAAGGGCTTGGTGATGTAGTCGTCCGCTCCTATGGTGAGGCCCATTATCTTGTCTATGTCCTCAACGCGGGCCGTGAGCATGATTATCGGCCAGAAGTGCTCCTCGCGTATGCGCGCACAGAGCGTGAAACCGTCCATATCCGGGAGCATGACGTCCAATATGGCCAAATCCAGAGGTTCGGTGCGGACGCATTCCAGCGCGTCGGTGGCATTGTAGAATTTTCGGACTGAGAAGCCCTCGTTCTTCAAATAGAGCTCCACCAGGTCCGCTATCTCCTGTTCGTCGTCAACTACAAGTATGGTCTGCGGCATGATCTGCCTCCTGTGAAGATGTGGCTATAGCTTACCACATAGCCGGACGGCTTGCAAGCGGCGCCGGGCATGATATAATGTTAAAGAATACTTAATGTTTTGGCCGCTTTTATCTTAAGCGGCCGGATAGTACAATGGGCATGAGGTGAGGGTATGGCAAACATTCTTATCTGCGACGACGATATGGACATAGTCGCCGCGCTGAAAATCTATCTCTCAAACGAGGACTACCGGCTGTTCACCGCCTACACGGGCAGGCAGGCGCTGGAGTGCCTGAAGAGCAACGAGATAGACCTTGTGCTCATGGACATCATGATGCCGGAGATGGACGGCATCGCCGCCACGGTCAAGCTCAGGGAGGAGTACAACATCCCGGTAATCCTGCTCACTGCCAAGAGCGAGAGCTCGGACAAGGTGCTTGGCCTGAATATCGGGGCGGACGACTATGTGACAAAGCCCTTCGACCCGGTGGAGGTGCAGGCCAGGGTGAGGAGTCAGCTGAGGAGATACATGCGCTTGGGCGGCCAGCAAAAGGCGGAAAAGAAGAGCGAGCTGATAACAATAGGCGGCATAGAGCTGAACGACGCCGAAAAGACGGTCACCGTGGACGGCGAGGCCGTGAGCCTGACGCCTATAGAGTACAGCATACTCCTGCTGCTTATGCGCAACCCGAACCGGGTGTTCTCATCACGGCAAATCTATGAGCTGGTGTGGAACGAGAACGCGCTGGGTTCGGAGGGCGCGGTGGCGGTGCACATAAGGCATCTGCGCGAGAAGATTGAGATAAATCCCAGCGACCCCCGGTATATAAAGGTCGTATGGGGACAGGGCTACAAGATGGAGGGCCGGAAGTGATGGAGAACAGAAAAAAGGTGCAGCTCACGCATGAGCTCTGGGCCAAAATACTAGCGTTTATACTGCTGTGTATATTCCTGACCGTGCTCGCCGTGGGTGCGTTCGAGGCGGTTATGCAGTACGGCGAGCTGACGGCATACAGTGACGTGGATGAATTTGTCAACTCGCTCGAGTACGTGTATGGTTACGACTATCAGAATGCGGAGCAGAAGGCCTTTGCACAGGACCTGATGAGGCTGATATACAACCTGTCCGGCTGGTGGCTGGCCGCCGTGCTCGTGGGCGCGGCGGGCTCCATCGCCTGCCTCGTGTTCCTCTTTATGGCCGCGGGCCGCAGAAAAGGGGAGGAGGGCATCAGGCTGAATCTGCTGGACAAAATCCCGCTGGATTTGTACGCCGCCGGCTGCTTTGCGCTGGCATTTGTCTGGCTGCTGCTTTTTATTGAATTGACGGAGGGCATGGGATTTTTCTTCGCCTTCGGCTCCGAGGGTCTGACATTCCTGGCTTTTGCGTTTATCGTGTTCTACCTGGCGGGAGTCGTGGCGCTGGCGCCGTTCCTCTCCTTAGCAACGCGGGTAAAATCAGGCGGCGGCATCTGGTGGAGAAACACGGTCATATACATGGCGCTGCGGCTGTGCCTGCGCGTCCTGCGCTGGTGCTGGGATACGATAAAAACCTTTTGCCGAGGCACATGGTATATGACGACGAAGATACCCATAGTCTGGCGCACGGCGCTCATTGTGGCTGCGCTGCTGCTGATTAATATCTTGCTGGCGGTGTTCGCCTGGGACACCGATTCGGCGCTCTTTTTGTGGATGCTGCGCATGGCGCTTGTTTTCCTGCTGGCGTGTTTCGGGGCGTGGCAGATGAAGAGCCTTAAACTGGCCGGGGAGAAGCTGGCATCCGGTGAGTTTGAATATAAAATCGACACCAAGCATATGTACTGGGAATTCAAACAGCACGCCGAGAAGCTGAATTCCATAGGAGACGGCATGGCGGCGGCCGTGGAACAGCGGATGAAGTCTGAGCGGCTCAAGACCGAGCTGATAACGAACGTGTCGCACGACATAAAGACGCCGCTCACCTCCATAATCAACTATGTGGACCTGCTCGGACGGCCGCATACGGACGAGGATGGCAGAGAGTATCTGGAGGTACTGGAGCGCCAGGCAAAGAGGCTGAAAAAGCTGACGGAGGATCTGGTCGAGGCCTCCAAGGCCTCGACGGGCAATATGAGTGTAACCATAGCCTCCACGAACACGCTGGAGATAATAAATCAGTCTCTGGCGGAATACGGGCAGAGGCTGGAGGCCGGCGGCCTCTCGGTGATAGTAAACGTGCCCGAACCGGCGCCGACCGTGCGCGCCGATGGCAGGCTGCTATGGCGCGTGATGGATAACCTGTTCAGCAACGTCACCAAATACGCCATGCCGGAGACGCGTGTGTACGTAGACGTCAGGACGGAGAATGGCCGCGCAGTTATAGCCGTGAAAAACATCTCACGGTCGGCGCTCAATATAAGTGCCGAGGAGCTCATGGAGCGGTTTGTGCGCGGCGACACCTCGCGCTCCACCGAGGGCTCAGGGCTGGGGCTGAGCATAGCCAAAAGCCTCACCGAGCTGCAGCATGGGCAGTTCTCGATAAGCACTGACGGGGATCTCTTCAAGGCGGAGATCAGCCTCCCGCTGGCATAGGAACAAAAAACGGCCCCCGGACGACCAGTCCGGGGGCCGTTGACAATCAGGTAAGACAAAGGGCCCCATCGGGGCCCTTTTTGAGCTGTGCGGGATTATACGAAGTGGAGCGCCAGAGTGAGAACGACGAAAGCCAGTCCGACCCACTTGGTGGCCTTGGCGAGCTTGGCGTCGAGCGTCTTGGCCTTGCCCTTGGAGAGGAAGGTGTCGGCGCCACCGGCTATAGCGCCGGAGAGGCCTGAACGCTTGCCGGACTGCATGAGCACGATAGCGGTGACCGCTATGGCGGAGAGAAGCTGAAGTATTGTGAGGAAAAGTTGCACGTATATCGTTCCTTTCGGCGGTATTGACAATAGCAGATGATACTATACCACAAGGTGTCGTGGTTTTCAAGCATTAATTTGCAGAATATGCTGTTTTTTATTCTTCGGAATAGCCGCAGATGACGTGATTGGTGACAGCGTCCAGCCAACAGCGGAGGTTTTCCGGCTCGGTGACCCGGACCATGCCGTTCAGGGCCCCGTAGCCGGGGCAAATCTCAGGAAAACGGTCCGGTAGGGGAGAGAGCAGTTCAGGGTTATAGCAATCGGTACGGCTGTCATTCCAGATGGCGCAGTAGAAGATGTTCGCCTCCACAAGGTCCTGGAACATGTGGCTGCCGTAACTGAGTTCCGGCATGTAGCCGCTGACCGGATCGGATACCTCACATATGCCTGCGAAGCCGGAGATGTCGGCAAATCTGACGGGCACTCCCAGCTCGGGGGAGCTGGTGCCTATCCTGCCCGGCGCGAGGAGCAGAGCGTTCTTTCCCCGGCCCCTGTAATAGCGGTTTATCTGCCCCACGGCCGTGGCGACCATGGGTTTTCTAGCGTAGGGGAAATCGCAGTAGGCTTTGGGGTCTATCTGCACCACGGCGTCTATTCTGCCGCAGGAGGAAGGGCCCATGGAGGAGTCGTGCAGCTCGAAGAGCAGCCGCTCGCGCGGCAAACCTGGCAGCTCCACCTTGCCGGCAGTCTGGCCCATGTAGAGGGGGCGGCACTGGAGGAGGTTTATGACAAAGTCGCCGAATTCGTCCGTGTTGACCGCGAACTCGATGTCCACGGGCGTGCCGTATACGTTCTCCAGCGTCTTGAGCAGGCCGCGCATTATTTTGGGGAACTTAGTCTGCTCGAGCAGGCGCTGGCAGCTTATAAACCACACCTCATCCTTTATGCCGTGCTCCCGAAGTTCGGCCTCGGCCTCATAGTCGCGCTCGAGCACCAGCGTCCGGAACCAGGCCGGCAGGCAGCGCGCCGCCTCGTCAACCGTCACACTGCGGAATTGCTGTCGGTCGCGGTCTATCACGTCCACATTGTGCTGGGAAAAGCGGTGGCGCTCCGCCAGGGTCGTGAGAGTGCTCGCCGCCGGCCTGTCGAGATTGACTATCCTCGGGTAGTCGTCCTCAGTGCGGTCCACGGCTTTTGTGCCGAGGCCCACAACCAGGCGGAGCATCCCGGCCTCCGGGTCCGTGTCCTTGCTTGTGCGGTACAGACAGCGGCTGTAGCCCACCCCGGCGACACCCGGGAGATAGTATGGCCCCGCCCAGGATCCGGATACGCGCTGTACAAGTATGGACATCTGCTCATCGACTTTCTCCAGCCCGCGCTGCAGGCGGTACTCCAGCGCGGATATGTCCATTGTACTGGCGTAAACTTTGCGCACCGCGTCCTCGAATGCGGAAAGCCGTTTTTCGAGCGGGCCCGAATTGACGCAGAAAACGGATTCGTACTTGCCGGCAAAGGCATTGCCAAAGCCGTCCTCCAAAAAGCTGGATGAGCGGACTATTATTGGGCTCTGCCCGTAATAGGAGAGCATGGATTTGAACCTCTCGCGGATATTATCGGGGAATTCACCGGCCAGCAGGGCGCTTTTCAGCTCTTCGGCCTTGGAAAAATACCCGGTTTCCGTGCGCTGCTCGATGCGTGTTTTCCAGCAGTTATTGTCCACGATATAGGTGTAAAACACATCTGAGCCTATGTAAAAGGAGTCGTGCGGCTCGGAGTGCGCCCGGAGCTCGGGCAGGCAGATATCGGCGATTTTCCGGGCGAGCAGCATGCCGCAGGCCTTGCCGCCTATGCTTCCGCTGCCAATCATCCGGTCGCGGAGGGCAAAGTAGTCCTTGGGGTCGAAGAGCTGGCGTATGAGCGCCTTTACTTTGGGGTCCTTGGACATCATGCTCTCCAGTATCTTGTCCTCGGTCTCCTCGTGGAAGCGGCCGCTGCCGAAATCGAGCTTTGCCGAGGCGAAGAACCTGTCGTGGCTGTCATAATTCTGGTCCTGCGTGTGGGCGGCGAGATCATCGAGCAGGCGGTAGTAGCGGCTGAGGGCGACGCCTCCGTCCAGAGGCTTGAACGGTCCGCCTCCGCGGCTGACGTGAGGGAGGAAGATGTTGTTCGTGTCCCGGTCGGTGGCCTTGAGCGTGTGGATATACACGGCCTCGTCGCTGGTGTAGACGTCTATCAGCACTTGGGTAGTGTCACGAATGCGCGCCAGCGCGTCGTATGAGTGGCGGCCGCGCAGCAGGGGAAAATATGCCACGGTGTCCAGCTCATGCAGGTATGGACAAGTGACGCGGAAGAAATTGCCCATCATCTGGTCGGTATACCACGCGGACTGGAGTTCGGACAGGCAGTCGAACACATAGAACGCGCCCGGCCCGGCGGCCGTAATGGCGTTGTAAATTGCCACGGTGAAGGGCTCAAAGCCCTCGTCCGGGTTCAGCTCTATAATCTCCAGCCCGCTGCGGGGCTCAAGGATGGGGTCATGCCTGGCAAAGCGAAAATATATCAGCCGCCTGCCGTCTTTCATAGCCTGCCTGGCAAACGGGCGGGCGAAGAGGCGGTACTCCTCCAGCCCGGTCACTTGCCAGACGACATTGTCTCCCATTCGGACGTAATCAAGTACTTCATCCACTCCGGGGTAGCCGCTGGGGACTTTTTCAAACGCCATTTTGTCCTCCTCTCCCAATGCGGACCGCTCTTCAGCGAGTCCTCCTCATTTACGACGTCTATCTGAAGCCTCTGCGGGCGGAATTACACACCGGCATGTGCCCGAGCCCCAATCCGGCCGCGCAGGAAAGGGCGGGCTAGCGGCATTTTGGCCGGCTTCCCGGCCATATGCCCACGGCGGGGTCAGCACCCTGCACGCGCGGCAAACTTCCGGCCAGGCGCTCCGGCAGAGCGGGCATAACGCCGTCTCGTGATAAGCTTGCTCGTCCTACAACT
>CALWYN010000029.1 GCA_944385755.1 uncultured Oscillospiraceae bacterium | reverse complement strand
GCCCCGAACACCAGCGCCAGCGCCAGGCAGACTATGTGCCCGTAGTCCCCCTCCAGCATCGACTGGAAGCCGACGGTCAGGCAGGCCACCGCCACGGCCGCGATAAACATCAGCCCTCCCATGGTCGGCGTTCCGGACTTGGACATGTGCCACTTCGGCCCGTCCTCACGGATGGCCTGCCCGGCCTTTATGCGCCCGAGGTACGGCACGAGAAAAGCCCCCACGCCGCTCGATACCAGAAACGCGATGATGAATGCCAGTATCAGCCGTGCTGTCATTTGTGCATCTTCCTTTTTTCAAGAATATCCGCGACTATCTCACGTTCATCCATGTGGCGCTTTTCGTGTCCGATCACCTGATAGTCCTCGTGCCCCTTGCCGGCCAGGATGATCACGTCTCCCGGCTCATGGTGCTCGATCGCCCACTCTATCGCCTCCGGCCGGCTGACTATCACCTGATGCGGCGTGTCGGTCCCCTCCAGTCCGGCGACTATGTCCTCCACTATGGCGCCCGGCTCCTCCGTGCGTGGATTGTCGGAGGTTACCACGACGAAATCCGCGTTCTCCGCCGCTATGCGCCCCATGATGGGACGCTTTGTCCTGTCCCTGTCCCCGCCGCAGCCGAAGAGCGCAACGACGCGCCCCTTTGTCACCGCGCGCATCGCGCGGAGCACATTCTCCAGCGCGTCGGGCGTGTGGGCGTAGTCTATCAGTATCGTGTAGTCCCCGTCGGTTGGAACCACCTCCACCCTGCCCTTCACGCCCCTGGCATCCGCCAGGGCCTGGGCGCAGCTCTCCAGCCCGATGCCCAGGCACAGGGCGCAGCCAATGACGCCCAGGGCATTGTGGACGGAGAAGTGCCCGGGTATCCCCAGCTTCACCCTCGCGCTCTGCGCGGCGTATCTCGCCGTAAACTCCACGCCGGAGGCGCTGAGCGCGATGTCCGAGGCCGTCAGGTCCGCCCCGCCGCCCTCGGCGAAGGTCAGCACCGGGCAGCGGCAGCGTTCCAGCATGAAGCCGGACCAGCTGTCGTCCAGGTTTATGACCCCGATCGAGCTCATGCCGAACATCAGCGCCTTGGCCTCGGCGTAGGCCTCCATGGTGCCGTGGAAGTCCAGGTGATCCTGCGTCAGGTTGGTGAATATCCCCACGGCAAAATGTATTCCGGCCACACGGTGCAGCACCAGCGAGTGGGATGAGACCTCCATCACCACATGCGTGCAGCCGGAGTCCGCCATCTCGCGGAAGAGCTTCTGCAGCTCATAGCTCTCAGGCGTGGTCCGCTCGGTGTGTATGAACTCGCTGCCTATCATATTCCCGTTAGTGCCTATCAGGCCCACGCGCGCGTCGAGGGTGACCTCCAGCAGGTGTTTGAGAAGGTATGTTGTCGTCGTCTTCCCGTTCGTCCCGGTGACGCCGATGACCGTCATCTCGGAGGCCGGGTCCCCAAAGAGGTTTCGCGACATGATTGCCAGCGCCAGGCGGCTGTCCCGCACTATGACGTACGGCACATCGCCCTCCGGCGCCTCCTCGCACACGGCGCAGCCAGCGCCGCGCTCCATGGCCGGAGCTATGTATCTGTGCCCGTCGGTCTCAAAGCCCCTTATGGCCACGAATACGCTCCCCGGGGCCGCTCGGCGCGAGTCGTAGCATATATCTGTCACTTCGAGCTGTTCATCAGCGCGCAGCTCCAGCACCTCGACATCTCTCAGCAGGTCTCTCAGCTTCAATATAAAGCGCCTCCGTATGAAAAGCAGATTTCCTCAGTATTCACCCAGCATGGAGTCGTCGGCGTCCACCAGGGTGACGGTCACGACGCTCCCGTGCTCCACCATGGTGCCCGGCTCTATGTCCTGCGCGGACACGACCTGGCCCGCAGCGTCCGTGACGGACGACTCCGTCCTCAGATACACGCCGTAGTAGGACAGCCTCTGCCGCGCGGTCTCATAACTCAGCCCGCGGAGGTCCGGAACCTCTTCCAGGTCGCCGGACGGCTCCGCGCCGGCGTAGACTATTATCTCGCTCCCGGAGGCTATCACGGTGTTTGCCGCCGGCAGCTGTCCGCTCACGGCTCCTCCCTCCCCGATTACGCGGCAGCTCAGTCCCGCGTCCGAGAGGGCCGACCTGGCGGCGGATATGCTCATTCCCTCGACGTTGGGCACCGCCCTGTCCATCGCGGCGAGCTCCGAGTCGGTGTACTCTGGCTCCACGCCCAGCACCGGAAGTATGTCGGCCATCATCTTGCCCACCACCGGCGCGGCCATCTGGCCGCCGGAGATGTATATCCCGCTCTCCCTGCTGGGGTTATCCAGGAGGACCAGGAGGGCGATCTCCGGGTCGTCCGCGGGCGCGACGCCGATGAAGGAAACGATGTACTCCTTGTTGCCGGCTATCTCCTCCGTGGTCTTGGTGGAGGTGCCGGTCTTTCCCCCTATGCGGTAACCGGCCACGTAGGCGTTCCGGCCCGTGCCGTCATTGGGGTCCCCTACCACCTGTTCGAGTATGGCGCAGACCTGCGCGCTCGTCTCCTCGCTTATCACCTGCCGCACGGCGGCGCTGCCCGTCTCGGAGACGGCGTTCCCCTCCGAATCCAGCACGCTCTCCACCAGGTGCGGCCGCATCAGATATCCGCCGTTTACGCAGGCCGAAACCGCCGTGACGAGCTGGAGCGGGGTTATGTTGAAGGTCTGCCCAAAGCTCGCGGCGGCGAGCTGCGAGAAGTTCTCGTCGTCGCAGAACACGTTTTCGCTCCACCAGATGCTCCCGCTCTCTCCGCCCAGGTCTATGCCCGTCCTGGCGGTCAGCTGTGCGTCCGGGTCGCCCGTCCTCTCCAGGAAGCCGAAGGCCTCGGCGTAGTCGTAAAACCTCTCCTCGCCCACGGCGAGGCCGATATTGACGAACGCCACATTGCACGAGTGCTGCACCGCCTGAGTCAGCGTCTGCGAGCCGTGCCCCCCGTGTCTCCAGCATCTCACCGGCGTCCCGCGCCCGATGACGTTGAGCGAGCCCCCGCAGTAAAAACTGGAGTTCTCGCTCACCGCGCCCTCCTCGAGCGCCATGGCCAGCGTGATTATCTTGAAAGTAGAGCCGGGCTCGTAGGTGTCGGAGATGGCCTTGTTTCTCCACTGCCTCTGCTGTTCCGCGGCTATGAGCTCCGCCCGCTCCTCCTCGCTCTGTGCCTCGGCGTCAATCTCCGCCCGGGCCTCTTCACTTATACTCTGGTAATCGTTCAGGTCAAAATTACCCAACGATACCATAGATAGTATAGCACCCGTGTCAACCTCCATACAGATGGCCGCCGCCCCGTCCTGGATATCGTAATCCTCCACGGCCTGGGCCAGGTGCTTTTCCACAAAATACTGTATCTGCGCGTCAATTGTCAGGACAAGGCTCTCCCCGTCCTCCGCGTCCACATAGTCCTCAAAATTCGTGTACAGCATATCCGTCCCCGCCGCCGTGGTGGAGCGCAGGGCATATCCGGCCTCTCCCGCAAGCGTGCTGTCGTACCTCGCCTCGATGCCTCCCAGGCCCGTGTTGTCCGTGCCGGTAAAACCTATGACATGCGCCGCCAGGCTGCCATAGGGGTAGTAGCGTTTGGTGTCTGTCTCTATCTTGACCCCCACATAGCCGCCCTCGTCCTTGAATTCGCGCACCTCGGCGGCCACCTCCGGCTCCACCTTACGCGCCACCACCTCATACCACGAGGAGGTGTTCTGAGTCTTTTTGTATATCACCTCATAGTCCAGATCCAGTATGTCCGCCAGGCCCGCGGCTATGGCCTCCGCGTCCTCGCCGTAGCGCGAAATCTCCGCCGGGCTGAGGTATATCGTGTCCACGCTCGCGCTCATGGCCAGTATGCGCCCGTCCCTGTCGTATATCGTCCCGCGCGCCGCGCTTATTGAGGTGCCCCTCACCTGCTGCTCGATAGCCGCGCTCTCATACCGCTCGTGGTCGATTATCTGGAGCTTATACAGCCTCGCCGCGAGCACCGCAAAAGCAGCTATGCCGCACACTGAGAGCAGAAACAGTGTGCGGCGGAGCATCGTCCGGCTGGGTGCGCGCCTCTCGCGCTCCTGATTATTTCCCCGCATGGCACTCTCCTGACATTAGGCATTGATTGGCACCTCCGCCGCGCCTTTCGGCACACGGCGCGCGGACGGTGCTGTATCATATTACTCGCCCAAAGCGCCCGGATATGACGCGCGGGACAGGAAAGCCGGACTTTATTGTCAGCGGGGCCTGGCGTCACGGCGTCTCCGCCGGTATTTCCGCCCAGTCGGCGGCCCCGCCCTCTATGTAAATTATCTGTCCGCTCGCGGGGCTCTGCATTCCGAGCACCTCCCGGGCGTATTCCTCAATTCTCCCTATGCTGAAGGCCGCCTCGTGCTCTATGAGCAGCCTCGTGTTCTCCTCCTCCAGGAGGGCGATCTCGGCGTCCAGCGCCTGACAGGCATCCGAGAGCTCCGTCAGCCTGGCCCTCCCCAGCAGTGAAAACACCACGAGCGCCGCCGCCGCGGCAAAGCCCAATAGGGTAAGTATTCTCCGCATCAGACTCTCTCCGCCACCCTCAGCTTCGCGCTGCGCGATCTCGGATTGAGCTCCAGCTCCTCTCCCCCCGGAGTCACCGGCTTGCGCGTCACGCTCCTGAGCGTCTGGACGAAGCCGCAGGTGCAGACCGGCGCCTCTCTGGGACATGTACAGCCGTTTTCCCGCTCATGTATGGCGTTTTTGACTATCCTGTCCTCCAGCGAGTGGAAGCTTATGACGCACAGCCGCCCCCCGGGCTTCAGCCGGTCCGGGGCCGTCTCCATCATCTGTGACACGGCGGAGAGCTCGTCGTTCACGGCGATGCGTATGGCCTGAAAGCTGCGCTTGGCCGGGTGCTGTTTCTCGCGCAGGGCCGCCGCCGGCATGGCGGATTTTATCACGTCCACCAGTTCCAGCGTGGTGCCTATCTCCCGCTCCCGCCTGCGCTTCACGATGGCCGCGGCTATCCGGTTCGCGTGCCTCTCCTCGCCGTAGTCGCGCAGTATGCGCGCAATCTTGTCCTCGGGCCATCTGTTCACGATGAACCAGGCGTCCACGTTGTCCGTGGGGTCCATACGCATGTCCAGCGGCGCGTCCTGCATATAGGAAAAGCCCCGCTGCCCGTCGTCGAGCTGGGGCGAGGACACGCCGAGGTCGAACAGCATGCCGTCCACCGCGGCCACGCCCTGCTCGTCCAGTATGGCGGCGACGTCCCGGAAATTTCCGTGGACTATGGTCACCCTGTCCGCCCAGGGCTCCAGCCTCGCCCCCGCCCTCTCAATGGACGCGAGATCCCGGTCAATGGCAATGAGCCTGCCCCCGTCCAGCCTCCTGGCTATCTCCTCGGAGTGCCCGCCCAAGCCCAGCGTCCCGTCGACGTATATGCCGTCCGGCTTTATATTCAGATATTTTATGCACTCGTCAAGGAGCACCGATACATGTCCTGCCATCAGAAATTGAGCTCCCTCATCATAGCGGAAATATATTCCGGCGAGATCTCCCCGCCCTTTACTCCGGCCCACTCGTCGCTGTCCCAGAGTTCCGCGTGGTCGTCGCAGCCCACCACGGTCACGCTCTTCACCAGCCCGGCGAAGTCGCGCAGCCCCTGCGGCAGCAGGGCCCTGCCCTGGGCGTCCAGTTCACATTTGGCGGCGCAGGCGAAAAACGGCCTCATCTTCTTCCTGTCCACATACGGCATGGTCCGTATCTTGTCCACAAAGCTCTGCCAGCCCCCGGCGTTGTAGGCCCAGAGGCACTTCTCGTCCGAAACCGTCAGATAAAAAGTATCGCCCAACTCTTCGCGCAGTTTTGCCGGTATGAAAAGACGGCCCTTGGAGTCGAGCGTGTGCTGATATTCACCTGTCATTCCGGCCGCCCCCCATTTCCGGCGCGAGGGGGAACGCGCCTGCTCCACCGGGGGAAGTCCCCGTGGGCAAATTCAACACTTTCCACCACTTTGCACCACTCAAGTGCTTTTATTATATGGGCGGCGCGGAAAAAAAGCAAGTGATTTTTAAGATTTTTTGGGCCAAATTTTTTGCGTAAAATGACTGCTTTTCCGCCAAAAGCACAGCTTAAAATGAAATTTGGCGCCCACCTTGTACGGCGGGCGCCAAAGCTGTCTATATATTGTGTTGAGCCGCCCTGCGGCCGGAAATACTCACTTCTCCGCCGCCGCGTTCTGTACCCCCTGCGGGGCGCTGCCCCGCGGCTGTACCGGCCCCGCCGCGCTCCTGAAGCTGGAGCGCGCGTTGCGCAGTTCCGCCAGGGCGGAGGACATGGCCTCCTCCGAGCGGCGCAGAGCGTCGTCCACATACTCGGTCGCGACCCGCCTGAGTTCGCGGG
>CALWYN010000028.1 GCA_944385755.1 uncultured Oscillospiraceae bacterium | reverse complement strand
ACGGAATACTCCGCGGCGCTGAAGATAAACCCCGCGACGGCCCTCAAGGGCATCAACCTCCTCGTGGACGAGGGCCTAGTGTATAAGAAGCGCGGCGTGGGCATGTTCGTGGCCGAGGGGGCCCGGGAGGCCCTGCTCGGCAAGCGCCGGGAGCGTTTTTACTCCTCACAGGCCAGGCCGGTCGCGAGGGAGGCCCGGGCCCTGGGCATAGAGCTCAGCGAGCTCCAAAAAATGATGGAAAGAGGATATGACGATGGCGATTGAGCTGAAAAACGTCACAAAGACTTACGGCGCCACCCGGGCGCTGGACAATGTGTCCGTCAGCTTCGGCGGCGGCATGGTCTACGGCCTGCTGGGCGCGAACGGCGCGGGCAAGACGACGATGATGAACGCGATAACCAACCGGATATGGTCCGACTCGGGCGAGATACTCATAGACGGCGAGAGAGCCCCCGGCAACGACAGGGCCCTCGGCAAAGTGTACATGATGGCAGAGGCCAATCTCTTCCCCGACAGCATGAAGGTCGACGGCGCGCTGAAGCTCACGCGGAGTTTCTACCCCAGCTTCGACATGGACTACGCCATGAGTGTGGCGGAGAAGTTCGCGCTGCCGGTGAAGAAGAAGGTCAAGGCGCTCTCCACCGGCTACGCGAGCATCTTCCGGCTCACGCTGGCGCTGGCCGTGAACTGCCCCTACATCATCTTCGACGAGCCGGTGCTCGGCCTGGACGCGCAGCACCGCGACCTCTTCTACCGGCTGCTGATGGAGAAGTGCGCCGAGAGCGAACAGACCGTCATCCTCTCCACACACCTCATACAGGAGGCGGCAAAGCTCATAGGCCACGCGGTGATAATCCGCGAGGGAAAAATCATCCGCGACGCGGACGCCGAGGAGCTCGCCGGCGCGGCCTACCAGGTCAGCGGCCCGGCCGCGCTCGTGGACAATTACCTCAGCGGGCTGCACGTGCTGAGCGTCAACAGCCTCGGCGGGCTCAAAACCGCCTGCGTCGAGGGCGTCCCCGACGAGGCGGCCGCCGCCGGGCTGGAGATTTCGGGCATGGATTTGCAGGACTACTTCATCGGGGTTATGAACGAACAGGAGGGTGTAAAATGAGGTTTCTCCCGGTTTTCAGGTATAGATTCAGGGACAGCATGTACAGCACGGGCGTCGTGATACTGGTCATGGTCGTGCTGACCGCCCTGTGCTACTTCGGCATCGCAACCTTCGGCGAGATACCGAGGACGGACGGCAGCGGCGAGGTCATAATGGAGAGCACCACGATGAACTTTGGCATGCCGGTCGCCATCTTCATGTTCGTGCTGGCCATCGTGACCATACGCGAGGACATGCGCCTCGGGATTCAAAACGGCGCGGGCCGCGGCACCGTGTTCCTGGCAAACACCGCCTGCATGCTCGTGACATCCGTGGCCATCAACCTCGCCTTCTTCCTCCTGACCGCCCTCTGGAACCAGCTCGACACCGGCGTGTACATCGTCGACGTCTTCGGCGCGCTGTATTACAACCAGCCCTTCCTCGCCAGTCTCGGCGAGCTCGCCGTGAGCAGCACCGCGCTGCTCGCGCTGAGCATCTTCCTCGCCGCGCTGGGCTGCTTCACCTCGCTCATGTACTGGCGGCTGAACAAACTCGGCAAGTGGGTTGTCTCCATCGGGATAGGCGCCGTAGCCATACTCTTCACGAGCGTTGTCATCCGCTTCAGGCCAGTGGCCCTGGCGCTGGGCCGCTTCCTCGACTGGCTGTTGGCCACGCCGTGGAACCTGGCGCTGGCCAGCGCCGTGCTCGCCGTCGCGTTCTATGTGTTCGCCCGGCTTCTCGTCCGGCGCAACGCGATAACCGCCGCGACTGTCTGAGGACAGAACGCAAAACGCCCCCGCCCGGGTTTTCCGGGCGGGGGCGCGAGCCTGTCGAAAAGGGCTGACGCTTTTTCGACAAATGGGTGCTCGCTGCGCTCCGCGCCTCGGTCGTCCGTCGCTGGCGGACGATTCGACGCTCGCTCCGCGCAAAGTGTTTTTCCGACGTACACGCCGCCGGAAAAACGATCTCACTTTCTTTCGCCGCCTGCGGGCGGCGAAACTCTGCGAGGCTTTTTCTACACACCGGCGCCCCCGCCCGGGTTTTCCGGGCGGGGGCGCCGCATATATTTTCCGCGGGAATGAAGGCGGGGGGCTTGCAGCCCCCCGCCCGGCCTTTACATCATGTATTTCTTGATGCTCTCCCCCAGCGTCTCGGGGTCCGCCGTCATCGTGATGGTGAACTTGATCCCCTCGCTCGCCGCGAAGCTGTCCAGCCAGTTCAGGAAGTCCACGACCTTGTCCTCCGCGCTGGAGTTGAACATCTTGTGGAAGTTGTCAATGAATATGTGCGAGATGTCATAGTTTCCGGCCCTGAGTCCGCTTATAAAGCCTTTCATGAACTCAAAAGTGCCGATATTGTAGTCGCTCGCGTGTATCAGACGGGCCTGATAAGGGATATCGTAGGTGAGGTTTTTGTCCTTCTCTATGCAGATGACGTCGCCCTGTTCCTCGTCCACTGCCTTTCTTACGAGCTCCACGAGGCGCTTGGTCTTTCCCGACCCTTTCAGGCCCACCATAACTTTGACCATGTGTGCATCACGCTCCTTAGCATAAATTTTTATCGAAATAAGAAAGATGGCAAGCTGTTTCTTTTATACATACAGCTTACCATCTTTCCGCCCCGAGTTCAACGGGTAAAATCAAAGTTAATCAAAAGTTTATTTCTTGCATCAGGTGCCGGGCTTGCCCAGCATTTTGAACATGTTCTTCTTATAGGCCTCCACTCCGGGCTGATCGAAGGGGTTCACGCCGGACATGTAGCCCGAGAGGGCGCAGGAGAGCTCGAAGAAAGCCACGAGTTCCGCGAAGCCCTGCTCGTCGCGCGCCGGGGCGCTGACGGCCAGATTGGGCACTCCCCCGGAGATGTGCGCGGCCTTTACCGCGTCGCGGGCCACGCGGCAGACGTCTGCCAGGTCCCGCCCGGCCAGGTAGTTCAGCCCGTCGGGGTCGCCCATGCCGAAGGGCACCGGCACCGAGGTGCGCGCCTTCTCGAAGGAGACCACCGTCTCCATCAGCGTGCGTGGCCCGTCCTGTATATACTGGCCCATGGAGTGCAGATCGGCCGTGTATTCCACGGAGGCGGGGAAAATGCCTATGCCGTTCTTCCCCTCGCTCTCGCCGTAGAGCTGCTTCCACCACTCCGCCATGAAGCGGAAGGAGGGCTCATAGCAGGCCAGTATCTCTATCTTATACCCGCGGCTGTAGAGGTGCTGCCTGGCCGCGGCATACTGCCAGGCCGGGTTCTCCGGGCTGCGGAGGTCCATGGCGGAGAAGGCGTCTATCGCGCAGTTCACCACGGCCTTCACGTCGATTCCGGCCACCGCCATGGGCAGAAGCCCCACGGCGGAGAGCACGCTGTAGCGCCCGCCCACATCGCCTGGCACGACGAAGCACTCCCAGCCCTCGGCGTCCGCCATGGTGCGCAGCACGCCGCGCGAGCTGTCTGTGGTGGCAAAGATATGTCGCTTTGCGGCTGAGCCATATTTCTTCTCCAGCAGCCCGCGGAAGAAGCGGAAGGCCACGGCCGGCTCAAGGGTAGTGCCGGATTTGGAGATGACGTTTACATCGAAATCGTCGTCCCCGAGCTGCGTCAGTATGTCCGTGAGATAATCGGGCGAGAGCCCGTTGCCCACGAAGAACACGCGCGGATCGCCGCTGCCGGGCAGCGGGCGCAGCAGCTCTATCGCGCCGCGCGCGCCCAGATACGAGCCGCCTATGCCGATGACTACCAGGGCCTTTGACCGCCCACGTATCTTCGCGGCGGCGCTGAGTATGCCCTTGAGCTCCGTCTTTTTAATCCTGCGCGGCAGTTCGAGCCAGCCGGTGAACTCGGCTCCCGGTCCGCTCTTTTCCGCCAGCACGCGGTGCGCCGCCGCCGCCGAGGCATAGTCGGGGCCGGCTGCCTCAAAAAAATGGGTTGCTCCGGAGAGGTCGACTTTTATCATCCTACTCATTCCTCGCTGCAACAGATTGGTGTTTACATTATACTACATTTCAGGAAAAATACAAGGACAATCTGTTCGCGCCGGCAAAAAGTGGGGAATTATGTCCCCCAAACGCTCTTTTTTATCCCCTGAGTGGGGCTACTGTCCCTCATATGAGACAAGCAGCCGCAGAAGCCGGAGCAAAACTCCCCCGGAGGACAGCCGGGCAACCTCAGAGCCCGCGACAATCGGCACCTCGGCCAGTATCTCCCCTCCGGAGAGGACTGTGAGCGTGCCCAGCCTGTCGCCCTCCCTCACGGGCGCCTGGACACTCTCCACCAGGGCCACATTCCGGCTGATATCGGCCGCGGCCCGTTTGGGCATCAGCAGTGCCTCTTCCCCCGTGCAGACGGGCTGCACGCTGTCGTACTCCCCCAGCGTGACCCGCACGGGCGGCAGGGCCGAGTCCGGTCTCAGCGGGCAGAGCGCATAGTTTGCGAACCCGTAGTCGAGCAGTTTCCTCGCGTCGCTGTTCCGGCTGTCGATGGTATCGGCGTGCATTATCACGGCGATAAATTCTATGCCGTCCCGCTCCGCCGTGGCCGAGAGGCAGTACATGGCCTCCGAGGTGAATCCGGTCTTGAGCCCGGTGCAGCCGTCGTAGTGGCGCACCAGCTTGTTCGTGTTGCTCAGCCCGAACTCCCCGTTCCTTATGCTGTCCATCCATATCGTGGTATACTCCTTTATCCAGCCGTGGAGCATGAGCTCGCGGCTCATAAGTGCGATGTCGTACGCCGAGGTATAATGCTCATCATCGTCAAAGAGGCCCGTGCAGTTGGTAAAGTGGGTGTCCTCCATGCCGAGCTCCAGCGCGCGGCCGTTCATTCTCTCCACAAAGGCCGCCTCGCTGCCGGCTATATACTCGGCCATGGCCACCGCGCAGTCGTTTGCGGACACAACGGCTATGCACTTGAGCATGTCGGAGACCGTCATCCGCTCCCCTTCCTCCAGCCACACCTGGCTGCCGCCCATGGAGGCGGCCTCGGCGGAGGCCGTCACCTCGTCCTCCAGGGTTATCTCGCCGGAGTCCACGGCCTCGGCTATCAGCAGCATGGTCATCACTTTTGTCACCGAGGCCGGCGGGCGGCGCTCGTGTTCCCCCTTGGCGTATATGACCTCCCCGGTCACCTTCTCGATAAGTATGGCCGACGGGGCGGCCACCTCTATGGCGGGGGCGGTCTCTGCGCCCGCGCCGGCCTCCGCCAGCGCCGGGAGCGGCAGCAGCAGCCCAAGCGCGAGCAGCGCCGCCAGACCTCTGTATAAACCTCTCATGACAAAGCCCTCCCAGGACATTTTTGTATAATACTATGTCCACCGGAGGGGCCCATATGCGCAAAACGGCCCCCGCGGGGGAAAACATTCCCCCGCGGGGGCCGGCCGGCGTCCCGCCCTCACGGCCTCCGCCGTGGGCTCAGAAATTCAGGGTGGCGAAGTAGTCCTCCGGGGTCTCCGCGCGCCTTATCAGCCTGGACGAGCCGTCCTCACACAGGAGCACCTCCGCGCTGCGCAGCTTCCCGTTGTAGTTATAACCCATGGCGTGCCCGTGCGCGCCCGTGTCGTGTATCACCAGATAGTCTCCCACGGTGACGGCCGGCAGCCAGCGGTCTATGGCGAACTTGTCGTTGTTCTCGCACAGGCCGCCCGTGACGTCGTAGAGGTGGTCGCAGGGCGCGTCCTCCTTCCCCGCCACGGTGATGTGGTGGTAGGCCCCGTACATGGCCGGGCGCATCAGGTCACAGGCACAGGCGTCTACCCCGATATACTCCTTGTGCGTGTGCTTCTGGTGTATGCATCGTGTCACAAGGCAGCCGTATGGCCCCAGCATATAGCGGCCCATCTCGGTGAAGATGCGCACGTCGCCCATCCCGGCCGGGACCAGGATCTGCTCGTACACCCGCCTGACTCCCTCGCCTATGGCCATTATATCCGGCCTGTGCCCGTCCGGACGGTAGGGTATGCCCACGCCGCCGGAGAGGTTTATGAAGCCTATGTGCGCCCCCGTCTCCTCGTGCAGCTCCACCGCCAGCCGGAAGAGCTGCATCGCCAGAGTGGGATAATAATCGTCCGTCGTGGTGTTGGAGGCCAGGAAGGCGTGTATTCCGAACTCCTTCGCGCCCTTTTCCAGCAGTATCCTGTACGCCTGGAACATCTGCGGCTTGGTCATGCCGTATTTCGCGTCCCCCGGCGAGTCCATTATGGTATTCTGTATCTCAAAGTAGCCGCCCGGGTTGAAACGGCAGCAGATTGTCTCAGGGATGTAGCCTATAGTCCGCTCCAGAAAATTGATATGCGTGATGTCGTCCAGGTTTATCGTCGCCCCGAGCTTCGCCGCCAGGGCGAAGTCCTCGGCGGGCGTGTCGTTGGAGGAGAACATGATGTCGCCGCCCCCTATGCCCAGCCTCTCGCAGAGCATGAGCTCGGTGAGCGAGGAGCAGTCCATGCCGCAGCCCTCCTCGCGCAGAATCTCCATTATGGCGGGAGTGGGCGTGGCCTTCACGGCGAAATACTCCCTGAACCCATTGTTCCACGCGAAGGCCTCGTTGACGCGCCTGGCGTTTTCCCTTATCCCTCTCTCGTCGTAGAGGTGGAAAGGCGTGGGGTATTTCTCCGCCAGTTCCTCTATCTGCTCCCTGGTCACGAAAGGCCTCTTGGCTTCCCGCATCTCATTCTCCTCCCTTTCCGTCAAAAATCACCGTTATTCG
>CALWYN010000027.1 GCA_944385755.1 uncultured Oscillospiraceae bacterium | reverse complement strand
GTGAGGATTGGTCGAAAAGCCGCGTATGCCGCCGTCGTTGAGCGCCTCGCCCATCAGGTCGGCCGCGCTGTACAGGGCAAAGCAGCCCTGTTCGCGCAGCATGCTCTCGTCAGACGTCAGGGCCAGCGCGGCCAGCTCCTGCCACTCGTCGCCGAGGGCCTCGTCCACGGCGTACAGCATCTCGCCGATCATGGCGCAGTATTCGCCCCAGGTGACGGTCCTGTCCCCCTCGGCGGCGAGCTCCGGGTCGATAAACCCGTACCATATTGCGCGGTCATATTCGCCGTCCGGCATCTCGCCGCTCATAACAGCGGACGTCGTGGGCTCCGCAGACGTCAGGGCCGGGCTCTCCGTCGGAGCGGCCTGACTGCCTGTCTGCCCGCAGGCGGACAGAGACATCAAGACGGAAAACGCGAGCAGTATCGCAGCAAGCTTCTTCATAGTCTACCCCCCTGTTCGGATCTTGCGTCATTACACACATCTTACACCAGGCGAGCAGGGATGTCCATATTTTTGGCCCTCTTACTGGTCCCACGGAGCGCAATCTGCGCTCCGTGGGAGAGGAGGCGCGGCGAACTTGCCTCTCATCCGTTGAATGATTCATCCCGCTTTGTCTAGTCCGGGCGGCGCATATGGTTCCCGCGCTTCCGGTCTCAGGCATTGTTTTTTGAGTCAAGCTGCCGCTCCTGACCGTGCAGTCCGCCGCATGAAACTCCGCCCCGGCCTGAAAAAGCGGGGCGGAGTGCAGGCCGGCGTCAGTCCTTGCCGCATCCGGCGCAGTGACCGGAACAGGTCCAGAGCCGGTCGGCGACGGGCGCCCAGTTGGCGGCGGCGTCCACGCACTTGTCGGAGTACTCCTTGGCCGTCTCCACGTCCTGATAGTCCGTGCTCTTCGCGCCGGAGGCCTCGACGATGGCGGTCAGCCGCCCGGGGTTATCCAGCACCGGGCAGGGGCGCAGCATGTTCTCGTTGAAGGGCTGGTTGTCGTGGTAGCCCATGAAGAGCGGGGAGGTGTAGGCCTCGAGCAGGGTCTTCTCACGGATATTGCTGTCCGAGTAGTGGATGAAGGCGCAGGGCTCGATGTCGCCCGCAGCGTTGATGTGGCAGTATGCCCTCCCGCCCGCGATGCAGCCGCCGACGTATTCGCCGTCGTTCCAGAAATCAATCGTGAAGAGCGGCTTGGTGCTCCTGTACTCGCGTATCCTGTGGTACATGAACTCGCGCTGTTCGGCCGTGACCATGAGCTCGGGCACCGCGCTCTTGCCGACGGGCATGTAGGTGAAGAACCAGGCGAATTTCGCGCCCATCTCTATCATGGCGTCGAAATACTCCTCGCTGCCTATGACCTCGGCGTTCGCGCGGGTGTAGCAGCAGCTTATGCCGAAGGGCAGCTTCCTGCGCTTGAGTATCTCCATGGCGCGCACTACTGCGGCGTAGGTGCCCTCGCCTCGGCGGCTGTCGGTGGCCTCCTCGAAGCCCTCGATGCTTATGGCCGGCACAAAATTCTGCACGCGCAGCATCTCGTCGGCGAAGGCCTCGTCTATGAGCGTGCCGTTGGTGAAGCTGGAGAACACGCAGTCGGGGTGAGCATCGCAGAGCCTGATTATGTCCTTCCTGCGCACGAGCGGCTCGCCGCCGGTGAAGAGATAGACGTAGGTGCCCATGGCCTTGGCCTGTGTGACGATGTTGTCCATCTCCTCGTATGTGAGGTTCATGTGGTTGCCGTACTCCGCGGCCCAGCAGCCGGTGCAGTGCAGGTTGCAGGCGCTCGTCGGGTCCATGAGTATGGCCCAGGGGATGTTGCAGTCATACCGCTCTTTGAACCACTCGGCGGATTCGAGACCCACGACGCCGGAGTTTACGACGAAGTTTTCAAAGATTCTGCGCCTGACGCCGGCGTCTATGTCCGTGAAGAGGCTCAGCAGGAGCTTGTACCAGTTGTTGTCCCTGTCCCCGATCACCTCGCGGATGGCCCTGCGCTGCGGTTCGAGCACGCTGTCCGGCACCACGGTATCGAGGAAGTTCATGATTTTGGGTATGTTCTGCTCCGGGTCCTTCTCCATGTAGTCGTAGGCCCTCATCAGGCCCATGCGGATTGCGCTGTTTTTTACGCTCATATTCTTTTCTCCTTTTGTTTTATATCTCTCCGCCGTCAGGCGCGTGAGACGAGTTTGAAAAGTGCCCGGGCCGGTGCCCCGGCCCGGGCGCCGCCCTGTATAAGGGGACGAAACCGCGGAGGACGGCGGCGGGCTGCGGGCGGTTATTGGGAAATACCCACGACGCCGAAGGCGCCGGGGCCGCCGTGGCAGGTTATGACGCAGCCGGTTTTTACCCAATCCGTGCTCTCAAAGCCGAGGGCGCGGGCCTCGCTCTCGGCGGCGCGCCTCACCTCGTCCGGGAGGCCGGGCGACTCTATGAACCAGAGGCGCTCGCGCCGGAAATTGTGCGCCCCGGCCTCATCGCGCACCAACCTTTGGGCGACTTTGGCCATGCTGCCGCGGTATTTGCGCCCGGCGATAAGCTTTCCGTCCGTGACGTGTATCGCGGGATGCAGGTTCAGCGCGCCGCTTATGAGCGCGGCGGCGTTGCTGACGCGCCCGCCGGCGCGGAGGTAGTCGAGATTCTGAGGTACGAAGCTCATGTGGACGCGGCCGGAGAGCTCCTCGACGGCCGCGGTCAGCACCTTCGGCGTCATCTCCGGGTACTCCCTCAGCAGCTGCGCCGCCATGAGCACGACGGCCCTCTGGCCGGCGGAGACGTGCTTCGTGTCCACACAGCGCACGTCGTACCCGCTGCCCGCCGCGGCCATGAGCGCGTTGTGGTAGGACGCGGTGGTTGCCGCGGAGTAGGCCAGGTGCACGATGCACGCGCCGGGGTGCTTTCGCCCTATCTCATCGAACACGCGCGCGAAATCGTACTGCGAGGCCGCGCTGGTCCGGGGGACCCTGCCCGTCCTGTCATAGTAAGCGCAGATCTCCTCCGCCGGGAAGGAACCGTCCCGGCGTGCCTCCCCTCCCATGGCCACGTGCATCGGCACGAGACGCACGCCAAGCTCCCTCGCCTCCTCCGCAGTCAGGTCGCTGCCCGTCTCCGCAGTTAGAATGATGCCGCGCGGCCTCATATGACTCTCCCCTTCTCCGTTCAGGTGTTGAGCATATAATCTCACGGGCGTGTTTTTAAGCTGCTAATAAAATGTTTACGCCGTGTTAATTGCGCCCTCTCATTGCGCGGCCATATTGCCGTAAAAAAATTGGCCGCCATAGTCATAGCGGCCAATTTCGCGGCAATCGCCCGCGCTCTGCAAAGGCGACACCGGTTTTAAGTTTAATTTCCCGGGATAACAGCCGGCGGCGGTCAGCGGTTAGCCCGCGGGAATATCTCGGCGAGGCCGCTGTGCGCGGCTTTCAGCAGCGGCTTCGCGTACAGCACCGCGACCACGGCGCAGCAGAGGACGGACGGCCAGACGCGCATGTTCTCGACGAGCGCGCATTCGAGCGCGAGCGCGGCCATGGCCGTGAGGAAGCGCGGCAGGTTTATCCGCACGCGCAGTATGCCGCGCGAGTGTGTCGCCCGGGCGGCGAAAATTATCACGTAGCTGCCCAGCGTGGCGACGGCGGCGCCCATCGCGCCCCAGACGGGTATGAGCAGCGCGTTGCCCGCGAGGTTCACCGCTGCCCCGGCGGCGGTGGTGACAAAAGTGGCGGCGCTGCGCTTTTCCACCATGTACACCGTGGCGAAGAACGACGCGAGGCAGCCGAGCGACGTGCCCAGCGTCAGCACCGGCGCGTAGTGCCAGGCGGAGAAGTAGTCCGGCGCGGCGAGGAAGCGCATGATAAGCCGCGAGCCGGCTATGAGCGCGGCCGCGCCTACGAGCGCGAGCGCCTCGTAGACAGAGTACACGTTGGAGAAAAACCGCTCGCGCTCCGGTCTGGGGCGGCCCTCCATGGCCGATAGCTGCCAGGCAGAGGTAAAAATCCCAGAGAGCGTCAGCATTATCGTGGATATCTTATTCGCCACGGCGTAGAGGCCCGAGACGTCCGCGCCGAGCATGTAGCTTATGAAATAGCGGTCGGATATATTGATAATCCACGAGCAGACCGTCGCCGGTATGAGCGGCAGGCAGTAACGGAGCATATTGCGCACGACCTCCCGCCGCACGGACGCGATGTCAAAAAACCGCCACAGGCGCAGCGCGAAGAGGAGTAGCGCAGCAGCGAGCGCGTCCGCGAGCACGTTCGAGAGGATGTAGCCCGCGATGCCCCAGCGGAACACCGCCAGAAACAGCACGTTGAAGCCCACGAGCAGCACCGTGCAGACTATGCCGCTGACCGCGTAGAGCCGGATTTTTCCCAGCGCCTGCGCCATGGAGCCGAAGAGCGAGTGCAGGTTGGCCGCGAATACATACAGCAAAAGCAAAACCACGTAATCGCCCATGAGGCCGACGCCGCTCAGCAGCGGGTAAAAGGCCGCGAGCAGGACCTCGCCCAGCGCGATAACTGCGAGCCCGGTGGTAAACACGGCGCGCTCGTCCGCGCCCTTTTCAAGCCCGAAGCGCAGTATGGCGTTCGTGATGCCGAGGGAGACGATGGGGATGAGCACGTTGCCGGTCTGCATGATGAGGTCGGTCACGCCGTACTCCGCGTCCGTGAGTATGCTCGTGTAGAACGGCGTCAGCAGGAACATCAGCAGCTTGGAGCCGAAAGTGCTGACGGAGAAGAGAAAGGTGTTGGATATGAGAGCGCGGTATGAACTCGTTGGGTCCACCTCCGGATTTTACAGCAGCATCGCGCCGGTGCCAATCAGTATGAGCACAAGGCCGGCCGCCGCGCGGCGCGTGAGTTTCTCGTGCAGCACCAGCCCGGAAAACACTATCGTGACGAGGATGCTGAGCTTGTCGATAGGCACGACCACGCTCGCGGGCCCGTCCTGAAGCGCGCGGTAATAGCACAGCCACGACGCGCCCGTGGCGATTCCGGAGAGCACGAGGAAGAGCCAGCTCCGGCGGCTTATGTGCTTTATCCCCTTCTGCTCGCCGGTTATGAACACCATGAGCCAGGCCATTATGAGCACAACCACCGTCCGTATGGCCGTCCCGAGGTTTGATTCGACGTTCTCGACGCCGATCTTGCCGAATATGCTCGTCAGGCTAGCGAACAGGGCCGAGAGCAGGGCGTAAATGAGCCAGCTGCCGCTCTTCGCTTCGCCTGTGCTCTCCTTTTTGGATATCATCATGAGCGTGCCGGCCCCGATGGCCACGACGCCCACAGCCTGCGGCAGGGACACCGGCTCGCCGAGGAAGATGAAGGCGAGCAGTATCGTGAGCACGGTGCTGGATTTGTCTATCGGCGCCACTTTATTGACGTCGCCCAATTGCAGCGCGCGGAAATAGCAAAGCCACGACGCGCCCGTGGCCAGCCCCGACAGCACGAGGAAGAGCAGCGTGCGCCCCGTGATGTCCCCGATGCCGTCCCAGGAGCCCACGATGAACACCATGAGCCACGAAAAGATGAGCACGACCACCGTGCGCACCGCCGTGGCGAGCGTGGAATTCACGTTTTCAATCCCGATTTTCGCCAGTATCGCCGTTACGCCCGCAAAGAACGCGGAGCCCAGAGCGAAGAAAAGCCAGAGCATAAATATCCCCCCGATTAAGACCTTGTTTGAAAATTGGAAATGTGCCAATGACGAAGGATTTTTCCGCCGGACAAGGCAATTCGATGCAGCAATCCCCGGTGGATTGCCGGGAAAATTAACGCAGTACGGCGGAAAAGACCCGCCGTCCGGGCATGTTGACATTTTTTATACAGGGCCTAAGGCCTGAATCTGTATCCCGCCCCCCAGACGGTCTGGATGTAGCGCGGCTTTGAGGGGTCCTTTTCAATTTTCTCGCGCAGGCGGTTAATGTGTACCGCCACCGTCGCGTTGTCGCCCAGGGCGTCGTAGCCCCAGATGCGCTCGTAGAGCGTCTCCCGGCTGAACACTATGTCGGCGTTGGACATGAGGAAGCAGAGCAGCTCATACTCTTTGTTTTTGAGCTCCACTTCCGCGCCGTTCACAAAGACGCGGCGGGTGTCCGTGTGGAGCGTGATGTTCCCGAGGCTTATCTGCGCCAGGGAGCGCGGGCCGGTGTTCCTGAGCCGGTCGTACTGCGCCAGATTCGCCTTTATGCGCGCGACGAGCACGTTGGGGGAGAACGGCTTGGTTATATAGTCGTCCGCGCCCATGCCGAGGCCGCGTATCTTGTCTATGTCCTCCTGACGCGCCGTCACCATGAGTATGGGGATGTCCAGCGTCTCCCTCAATTTGCGGCAGACGGTGAAGCCGTCCACGCCGGGCAGCATGAGGTCGAGCAGTATCAGGTCATAGTTCCCGGTGCGGCCCATGACGATGCCGTCGTTCCCGGTCGCCGCTATGTCCACCTCAAAGTCCGCGAGCGCCAGATAGTCGCGCTCTATGGCGGCGATGCTCTCGTCGTCCTCGATGATGAGTATGCGCTTCACTCCTCTTCCTCCTTTGCCAGCGGCAGTTCGAGCGCGATTCTCAGCCCGCCGCCCGGCAGGTTCTCCGCGCGTATCGACCCGCCCATGCGCGCGGCGGCCTTTGCCGCGATGGCGAGCCCCAGGCCGCTGCCCTGATTTGGGTTCCGCCGGGCCGGGTCGCTGCGGAAAAAGACGTCGAAGAGCTTCCCCAGCGCCTCGTCCGGCACGCCCGGCCCGTCGTCGTCGACGTACAGCGCGAGCCACCCGTTTTCAATTTCGCCGGAGATGTGCGCCGTGCCGGCCGGCTTGTTCTTATATTTGGCGCTGTTGTCCAGCAGGTTCATCAATATGCTCCTGATGCATATCGGGTCCGCGTCCACGGCCGCCCCCGGAATGGCCCCAATCCGGACCTCCAGCCCGCGCCGGGCGTAGTCCTCCGAGGATGCGGCGGCGAAGTCCCGGATTTCCCGCGCCGCGTCCAGCCGCTCGGGGCTGTAGGGGTACTCGCCCATGTCGAGCTTTGAGAACATGAACAGCTTGCCCAGCAGGCTGTCCATCTCGCCGGCCTTGGCGTTGACGGTGCGCAGGTACCGCTCGCGCTTTTCCGGCGTATCCGCCACGCCGTCAAGGAGTCCCTCGACGTACGCCCTGATGGAGGTCAGCGGCGAGCGCAGGTCGTGCGAGATGCCGGCCATGAGCTCCTTGCGGCTCTCCTCCTCGCGGCGGGACCGCTCGACCCCCTCTTTCAGGCGTCCGGCCATGTCGTTGAAGTCCTCGCAGACCGGCTTAAACTCGTCGGGATTTGCGTACTCTATCCGAAAACCCAGATTTCCGTCCCGTATCTGACGGACGCCCTCCGAGAGGGTCAGCAGCGGGCCGGAGATGTGCCGGAAGACAAAGCGGGTGAGGAAGCGGTTCGTCAGCAGCACCGAGAGCAGCGCCACCGCCACCACGAGCACCGCGAACACGGCCGCGAGCGTCCGGATGGTTCCGGACGCCGCGTCTACCACAGGGTTGTATATTCTTACGGCCCCTCCGTCGAGCAGCTCGCCGTAGAGCTCGGTTTTGCCGTCGGAGACCGTGCCCTCCCCGCCAAGGGCGGCGAGCGCCGCGTCCAGGGCGGCGGTTTCCGTGCCGGAACCGAAGCGCGCGGCCTCCTCCCCGCCGCGCTCTATGACGGTCAGCACGCCGCCGCTCTCGCTCGCGCTCTTAATTCTCGCGGCATCCGCGCCCGCCGTGAGCCAGTCCTCCGCCAGGCCGGCGATGTCCGTCCGCAGCTCGCCCAGCTCGTGCTCGCTGGCCAGATCGTGCTCCGCCCCTGGCGAGGCCGCGGTCAGCACCGCTAACACCCCCGCCGCGAGCGCCAGCACGGATATGACCGCCGGTATGACAAGCATGAGGATGTTGGAGATATAGAGGCGCTTTCTCACCGTCACAGTCTTTTTGCCTCCCTCAGATTTGCCGCGCTTCGCCCGCCCCTTGCGTCGAAACGCCTTATTATCGCCGTCACTCCGCGCTCTGCCAGAAGGCTCACGAGCGCGAGGCATGTGAAGAGCGGTATGTTCTGTCCCGCCAGGGGCTCTACATGCAGCAGAGAGTGGAACAGGAATACCGCCGCGTAAAAGCCGGCGGTCATCGTCGCGCAGAGGAACGCCCTCAGCCGGTTCAGCGGCCAGCTCGCCTTGAACACGGCCATAATTCCCACAGTGCCGACGAGCAGATAGAACACCGCCGCGCGCTGCGCCGCGCTCACGGGCACGGCGAACAGTATGAGGAAACAGGCCAGTATGGCGGCCGCGTTCGGCGCGGCCCGGCGCAGGACCGTGGGCAGGAAGCGCCCGCTTACCTTCCTCCCGTCGGGCTCGAAGGACATGAAGAAGGCCGGATAGCCCTCTATGATAAGGTCAATCAGCGTGACCTGTATGGGTATCAGCGGGAACGGCATGTTCAGCAGCAGGCACACGACGCTCAGCAGCACGGAATATATGGTCTTGACGAAGAACACGCCCGCAACGCGCGTGATGTTGTTGACCACCCGCCGCCCCTGGGCGAGCACCTCCGGCAGCGCGGAGAAGTCCGAGCCGAGCAGCACGACCTGGGCTATCTGCTTCGCGGCGTCGCTGCCTTCGGCCACGGCTATGCTGCAGTCCGCCTCGCGCAGCGCGAGCAGGTCGTTGACGCCGTCTCCGGTCATGGCCACCGTGCGGCCCTGCTTTTGGAGCGCGCGCACGAGCTGCCGCTTCTGCTGCGGCGTAGCGCGGCCGAACACCGAATAATTCGCCGCCGCGCGCTCTATTTCCGCCTCGTCCGTCACGCCGCTCATGTCGATGCAGCGCACGGCGTTCGGGAATCCGGCGCGCGCCGCCAGCGCGGCGGCGGCCTCCGGGTTGTCGCCGGAGATAAGCTTCAAATCCACGCCCTCGCGCCTGAAATAGTCCAGGGTCTCCGCCGCCTCCGGCCGCAGCCGGTCGGCAATCACTATGATACCCAGCCAGTCCAGCACCGGCAGCGGCGCGTCGGGGCTCACGGCCCCGCGCGTCATGCCCGCGAGCAGCACGCGCTTGCCGTCCCTGAGCAGCTCCTCCGCCGGAGCCGTGGCCGCGCTCCCCGCCAGCTTCTCCGGCGCCCCTACCACGAGCGTGAAGTCCTCAAACGCCACGGCGCTCCACTTGCGCTCGGAGGAAAACGGCACTGCGGAGCGGGCCTCCGGCCCGCCCGGGGAGGTGAACCGCTCCCTCAGCGCGCGGTAGGTCGCGTTGTTGTCCTGCGAACCCGAGACAAACGCGCCCATCAGCTCCTCGAACGGCAGCTCCTCGCCCAGATCCGTCAGCAGCACATCCTCCACCTCCATCTGCCCGGTCGTGAGGGTGCCAGTCTTGTCCAGGCAGAGCGTGTCGGCGTGCGCGAGGGTCTCGAGCGCGTAAAGCTCCTGCACGAGCACCCGCTTTTTAGCCAGCGCGGCTATGCCGGCGGCGAGGCTTATGCTTATGAGCAGAGCCAGCCCCTTGGGCAGCATGCCGAGCAGCGCCGCCGCGGTCGTGACCACCGCGTCGCCCACCGCCTCGCCGCGCAGGAAATACGCCTCGAGGAAGAGCAGCACGCCCAGCGGCGGGATCAGATACGCCGTAAAGTTCGTCACGCGGCGCATGGAGCGCAGCAGCTCGGAATTCACCCGGCGCAGCCGCTTCGCCTCGAGCGCGAGGGCCGCGGCGTAGTTCTCCGCGCCGACGTGCTCGACCCGTGCCAGGCAGCGTCCGCTCACGACAAAGCTGCCGGAGAGCAGATGCGCCCCCGGAGAGCGCGCCACCGGCTCGGCCTCGCCGGTGAGCAGGGACTCGTTCACCTCAACGCTGCCCGAGAGCACGGCGCAGTCCGCGCTCACCTGCGCGCCGGAGGAGAGCTCGACAACATCGTCCTCCACCAGCTCCTGCACGGGCACGGTCTGCGTTTTGCCGTCCCGTATCACCTCCGCCGTTGGCGTGTTGAGCAGCGAGAGTCTGTCCACGAGGCGCTTCGCGTGCAGTTCCTGCGCTATGCCTATCAGCGTGTTCAGCACGATAATCGCCATGAACAGCATGTTCGACCACGCGCCCACGAACGCGAGCGCGGCGGCAATCAGCAGGTTGAAGAGGTTGAAGAGAGTGCAGACGTTGTCCCTCAGTATCTGCCGGGTGGTCTTGGTGACGGGCGCGGGAGCGGTGTTCTGCCGCCCGGCCTCCCGCCTCTTCCGTACTTCCCCGGCGCTCAGGCCCGTATATGCTTTTTCCCCATAGAATATCGCCATGTCACAGTCCCTCCATTGCGGGCTGTAAACATGCTATGCCGGCGGACTAAAGGGAAAATAAACAGGAGTTAAACAGTTTATAAACTGCTTAGTTCTCGACCGGGATCAAATTGCTGACGTATTTGCGCTTTCCCGAGAGCACGTCGTCGTAAAACTGCTGCTTGAAGTCGATGTAGTCTATGCTGTCCTGCAGTTCCATGATTTGCTCCCTCAGCGCGGCCTGCTTATTCTCCAGCACGCGCTTGCGCTCGGGGATACTGCCCTCGCCCTCGAGGCAGAGCGCGAGGTACTCGCGCATCTCCTGTATGCTCATGCCGCAGCGTTTGAGGCAGGCGAGGTCCTTTATCCATTTCACGTCCCGCTCGTCGAACACGCGGCGGTTGTTCGCGTCGCGCTTCACGTTGGGGACAAGGCCCTCGTTGCAGTAGAATTTCAGCGTCTGATAGGTCATATCCGCCTCTCGGCAGGCCTGCATCATCGTATACATGTGCCGTCTCCCTCGCTGTTCACAATAAATTCAAGACTTTTTTCAAAAAAACTCTTGACCGATAGTAACAACCGGTTAATATAATCGGTTCAAACAACCGGTTATACCCACCGAATAATAGCACATCGGACAGCAGATTGCAACAGCAAATGAAAGGGAGCGCAAATTATGGTATTCTATTTCACCGGCACGGGCAACAGCCTCTATGCCGCGAGGCAGCTTGAAGCAGAGCCCGTCAGCATACCGCAGGTCATGCGCGGGAGCGGGCGCAGTTTCGCCGCGGAGAGCATCGGCATAGTCTCGCCGATATACGGCCACGAGCTGCCGCCGATGGTCAGGGACTTCCTGCGCGAGAGCACGTTTGACACGGATTACTTCTACATCATCCTCACCTACGGCTGCCGCCACGGCGGCGCGGCGGAGCTGGCCAAGGCGTTTTGCGGCGAGTGCGGCGTGCGCGTGGACTATATAAACACACTGCACATGGTCGACAACTGGCTGCCCGCCTTCGACATGGACGCCGAGCGCGCGATGGATAAGCATATACCCGAGCAGCTCGCGGCCATCACCGCCGACGTCAAAGCGCGCAAACACGGCATTTCGCCCGTCACGGACGCGGACAGGGCGGCGCACCAGCAGTACCTGAGCAACATAAGCGGCGTGCCGGAGGCCCTGTGGCAGAACCTTGTTGTTGTAACGGACCGCTGCGTCGGCTGCGGCGTATGTACGCGCGTCTGCCCGGCGGACTGCATGGTGCTCGAGAACGGCCGCGCCAAGCACATCCCCGGCCACTGCCAGGACTGCCTCGCCTGCGCCCACGCCTGCCCGCAGAAGGCCATCGCGCTCGCCATGCCGGAGAAGAACCCGGACGCGCGCTATCGCAACGAACACGTCTCGCTTCAGGATTTGATTGCCGCCAATGGCAAAGCGTAAGGAGGGAATTCACATGAACAGCTTCGTATTTTCTTATCCGACCAAAGTCTATTTTGGCAATGGTGCCGCCAAACAGGCGCTCGCCGCCGAGCTCGGAGCGTATAAAAAGGTCATGCTCGCCTACGGCGTCGCCTCCGCCAAGGCCAACGGCATATACGGCGAGGTACGCGGCGAGCTTGAGTCGCTCGGCAAGGAGGTCGTCGACTTCGGCGGCATAACGCCGAACCCCAAGTACGTGAAAGCGCAGGAGGGCGCAGCCCTCGCGCGTTCGGAGGGCGTCGACTTCATTCTCGCCCTCGGCGGCGGGAGCGTCTCCGACTGCTGCAAGGTTGTCTCCGCGCAGGCCGTGCTGGGTGAGGACATCTGGGATTACGAGTACGTCAAGGGAAAGTTCCCGACTGAGGGCATCCCCATGGGCGTTGTTGTAACCTGCTCCGGCACGGGCAGCGAGATGAACTCCGGCGCGGTTATCACGCATGAGGCAAAGATGTGGAAGGGTGGCCTCGTGGGCAGCAGCGCGCGCTTCGCCGTACTCGACCCGGCGTACACCGCGACCGTGCCGCGCATGCAGGTTTTCTCCGGCGCGTTCGACACGCTCAGCCACGCGATGGAGAC